>DATGHM010000171.1:0-27394 GCA_035307985.1 Candidatus Acidiferrales bacterium | reverse complement strand
GCGGCAAATCTGAGTGGCGATCTTCACCGCTTCGTCCGGTGAGAACTTGCCTCTCTCGCGCAGGATGGACTTGAGGTCGCGGCCCTCAATGAAGTCCATGGTGATGAACTTCAGCCCGTCGGCCTCGCCAAGGTCGAAAATGCGAATCACATTCTTGTGCGTCACCTGACGCGCGAGAATCAGTTCTTGTTTGAAGCGCGCGAGGATGTCGGGGCGACTGGCAAGCTCAGGGCGAATCACTTTTATGGCGACAAGGCGGTCGACCTCGCGATCTCGCGCCTTGTACACGGCGCCCATTCCGCCCTCGCCAAGAAGCTGCAGGATTTCGTAACGATTCCCGAGCACTCGTCCGGGTTGCAGGGCACCTAAAGAAAGACCCGTTTCGCCAAGCGGGGCTGCCGGTGCGGACCAGCCGCTGGTGCTTGGTAGAGTTTCGTCCCCGGAGAGAAGGCCTTGGGCCGGAGAGGAGGGGTTCGAATCGGAACTTGGAGTGACCTCGGAGGGGTGGTCCGTGACAGGCAGCGGAGTGCTACAAACGGCGCAAACCGCTGCACCGGATGGATTTTCCAATCCGCAGTGCGGGCATTCCGTGGTCAACGGCATGAGCTTGCGTGTGAGTACGATACACGACGCCTGAACTCAATTCAATTTGAACCTCTGGTCTTGGATCAAAAGCAGCAACGCAAGCCGGGAGCATGGCGGCGGCCGGGCATGCTCTCAGCCGTCATCACCGATTTCTAGTTCTGCTCGTGACCTCTTGTCGGTGTAGATTCGATCCCTAACCTGCCTCCGAGTAAACGGGTTAGGCTGTTGCGGCGATCTCGCCGGAGGACCCGAATGAAATCGTGAGAAGGTGGTTGCGACGGTATAGCGACAGCAGTCCGTCAGTTTTCGCGACGCCAGATGCCAAGTCGTCGCATCTTGTCAGGCAGAGAGGTACATTTTCAGCGCAAGGACGGCTCTCGCGCCGCCCGAGTAGCCGCCGTCAGCCGGGCGGAGGAGGCGTGGTTCATGAGCAGTCTGGCATACAGCGCTCGTCCCTCAGAAAACGAAACCTTGAACGCCCTGACGGAGTTGGCGCTGGATTTGCGCTGGTCTTACAACCATGCCGCAGACAAGGTCTGGGAACACCTGGATCCCGAACTCTGGGATGCGACACACAATCCGTGGGTCGTCCTGCAGGCGGTCTCTCGCGAAAAGTTGAAAGATGTTACGACCGACGCGAATTTCCAGTCGTTGGTCGCCACTCTCCACCGCGAAAACACGATGGCGGAGAAGTCGGATGCATGGTTTCAGAGGGCGCACCCCAATTCCGCGCTGAGAGCCGTCGCGTACTTTTCGATGGAATTCATGTTGAGCGAGGCGCTTCCGATTTACTCAGGCGGGCTGGGAAATGTTGCCGGCGATCAACTCAAGACCGCCAGCAACCTCGGCGTCCCGGTCACTGGAATAAGCCTGCTCTACCAGCAGGGATATTTTCGTCAGGAAATTGACGCGCAGGGTCATCAGCAGGCCCTGTACCCGTTCAACGATCCCGGCCAACTGCCAATCCAGCCGGTTCGCAACGCGGAGGGCGAATGGCTGCGTCTTTCGATCGACTTTCCCGGCGCCAAGCTTTGGATCCGAACCTGGCAGGCGAAGGTGGACAGAGCGAAATTGTATCTCCTCGACACAAACGATCCCGCGAACATTCCAGCGCATCGGGGCATCACCACCGAACTCTACGGAGGCGGCGCGGAACTTCGCTTGAGGCAGGAACTGGTGCTCGGCATCGGGGGTTGGCGGGTCCTCACGGCGCTCGGCTTGCGGCCGGAAGTGTGCCATCTCAACGAGGGCCACGCCGCGTTCGCCGTGCTGGAACGCGCCCGGTCGTACATGGCGGATAACAAGCTGTCGTTCGAACAGGCGCTGACGATCACGCGTGCCGGCAATCTTTTTACCACCCACACTCCCGTAGAAGCGGGTTTTGACCGGTTTGATCCCGGCCTGATGGCATGGTACCTAAGAAAGTACGCGGAGGAGTCTCTCTCGATTTCGCTCGACGATCTTCTGGCTCTCGGGCGAAACGACCGGAACAATTCCTCTGAACCGTTCAACATGGCTTACCTCGCGATTCGCGGCAGCGGCGCCGTCAACGGCGTGAGCAAGCTGCATGGTGAGGTAAGCCGGCGACTTTTCCAGCCACTCTTCCGAAGATGGCCGGAAAGGGAAGTTCCCGTGACGCATGTGACCAACGGCGTCCACACTCCTACTTGGGACTCCATGGAGGCGGACCGGCTGTGGGAAGCGACCTGCGGCAAGGAGCGCTGGCGCGAGACGATGGCGAACGTGGAACGTGACCTTCGCAAGGTCGGCGACTCCGACTTGTGGCGGCTGCGGTCCGACAGCCGTAAGTCTCTCGTGCGCTACGTTCGCCACAAGTGCGCACAGCAATGCGCGGGCCGCGGTGCTTCTCCTCAGGAACTTGCGCAAGCCGCTCGAGCGTTCGACTGCGACACGTTCACGATGGGTTTTGCGCGTCGCTTTGCTCCGTACAAGCGTCCGAATCTCCTTTTGCATGACGCGGACCGGCTTGTGCGGATTCTGACGAGCCCAGACCGCCCCGTGCAGCTCGTCCTCGCCGGAAAGGCCCACCCGCAGGACGCGGAGGGCCAAGGCTTGATCCGTCAATGGGTCGAGTTCGCGCACCGCCCGGAAGTGCGCTCTCGCGTCGTTTTCCTTGCTGATTATGATCTCCGTATGGCTGAGCAGCTCGTTCAGGGAGCCGATCTCTGGGTGAACACGCCGAGGCGTCCATGGGAAGCGAGTGGCACCAGCGGCATGAAAGTGCTCGTCAACGGTGGGCTGAATCTTTCGGAGCTCGACGGCTGGTGGGCGGAAGCGTACGCCCCGGAAGTCGGCTGGGCCATCGGCGACCGCCGCGATCGCGGCTACGATCCTGGTTGGGACGCTACTGAAGCGGACGCGCTGTACAGCTTGCTCGAACGAGAAATTATCCCCGAGTTTTACGCTCGCGACGATCAGGGAATTCCGCGGAGATGGGTTGCCCGCATGCGCGAGAGCATGTGCAGGTTAACTCCACTCTTCTCCGCGAACCGCGTGGTCCGCCAGTACACGGAGGATCATTACCTCCTTTCCGCGGCCGCGTTTGCTGCTCGCGCTGCCAACGGTGGCTTGCCAGGAGCCAATCTGCTGAGGTGGCGCCGCGATCTTGTCGAGCACTGGTCAATGCTGCGCTTTGGCTTCGCCACCGTTGAACAGAGGCCGGGGCAATATGCTTTCCAGACGCAGGTCTTTCTTGACCATCTCGATCCCGATGCCGTAAGAGTCGAGCTATATGCCGAAGCGAGGAACGATGAGGCTTCCGTGTGCCATCCCATGAATCGTGGCGAGCGTCTCGTTAGCTCCGCCAACGGTTTTACATACACTGCCCTTATTTCGGCGACTCGTCCTGCGGCCGACTACACTCCGCGCCTCGTTCCACAGCACAGCGGAGCGTTCGTGCCATTGGAGGCCCCGTTCATTTTGTGGCATGACTCACCGTCGTGGCGATGACCGGCCTGGCGCAAACTCCTATGTGCGCGCCCGTGCGACTAGAGAACTGTTTCCGCAGGTTCCGCGGCGAAATAACGCTCCAGCAGTTCACTCAAACCGTTCGCCTGGATCGGTTTACTAATGTAGTCATCCATTCCAGCCTGCAAACACCGCTCGCGGTCGCCAACCATGGCATGGGCGGTCATGGCGATGACAAGCAAATGCGCGCCCGATACTTTTTCCTTGTCCCGGATCATGGCAGTAGCCTGAAGACCGTCCATCTCGGGCATTTGCACGTCCATGAAGACCAAATCAAAGTGGCGTTTTTCCAGCGCCGCCAGCGCTTCCTTGCCATTCCCAGCGACGGTGACGGAATGACCCCGCTTCTCGAGCAGGCGGAGAGCGAGTAACTGGTTCACGGCGTGGTCCTCGACAAGAAGGATGTGCAGGTGCCTGCCGGCTTCTCGCAGCGAGTGCCGGGTCACCAGAGCCGCCGGCTGCTTGACCTGCGCCATGCTTGTACCCAACGCGACAAGGATCGCATCCAGCAGCTCGGGCTGTCGGATCGGTTTGGTCAGATAAGCGGCGATTCCCAATTCGCGACAACGCTTGGCATCGCCGCGCTGGCCGGCGGAGCTTAGCATCATGATGGTGGCGGTGTTCCACTCCGGGTTTCGCTTAATCGATTCCGCCACTGCGAAGCCATCCATCTCCGGCATCTGGGCGTCGAGCAGAATCAACGAGAAGATTCGGCCCAATCCGTGTGCTTCATGCAGCTTCTGCATTGCTTTTGCACCGCTGTCAACTGCCGTCGGCTGCGCGTGCCAAGTTTCGAGCATCTTCAATAAAATGTGCTGGTTTGTGGCGTTGTCGTCGACGACCAAAACGCGCATTTCGCGTAAAACCGCCGGATCCTTCGGCACCACAATTCGCGCAGGCGCCTTTTTTAATTCAAAGAGAGCCGTGAAATGGAAGCGGCTACCAATCCCGGGATCACTTTCAACCCAAATTTTACCGTTCATGAGGTCCACCAGGCGCGCAGAAATGGTCAAGCCCAGTCCGGTGCCGCCGTGTGTGCGCGTCATCGAGCCGTCTGCCTGCGTGAAGGCCTCGAAAATGCGGATTTGTTTCTCTGCCGGGATCCCGATGCCCGTGTCTGTGATCGTGAAATGCAATAGGACGTTGTTTTCAGTTCGCGAATCAACACGCACGTAAACGACGACCTCGCCCTTCTCCGTGAACTTGATGGCGTTGCCAACTAAATTGATAATGATCTGACGCAAACGACCCGGATCGCCGGTGAGCGCCTCCGGAACGTCGGGATGAAGATAATAGGCCAGCTCCAGGCCCTTCTGATGAGCTCGAAGGCTCAGCGTTTTCATTGTGTCGCCGATATTGTTACCGAGGTCGAAATCGATGGCTTCGATCCCGAGTTTGCCTGCCTCTATTTTGGAATAATCGAGAATGTCGCTGAGCAACGAGAGCAAAGAGTCCGCGGATCGTTTCGCCATATTCAGATAGTCGCGCTGCTCGGAATCGAGCTCGGTATCCAGGACGAGTTCCGTCATTCCCATGATTCCATTCATCGGGGTGCGAATTTCGTGGCTCATATTGGCCAGGAACTCGCTTTTCGCTTTACTGGCGGCCTCAGCAGCTTCCTTGGCGCTTCGCATTTGCTCTTCGGCGCGTTTGCGAGCCGACACATCCTGATAGATTCCGAAGGAGCCAACAACCTGACTGTTGATTACGAGCGGCACGCCGTGAATCTCGACGTCGATCAGAGTATGGTCCTTGCGGCGCCGGCGGGTAACGATATTGACGGATTGGCCGCCAGCCGCCAGTAGATGACTGCTGCGCATCTCCGGGGTCAACTGCTCGTCAGCCAGCAATTTCTCCAGGGGAACGCCAAGAACCTCCTTGCGCGAATATCGGAACATTTCTTCGAAGGCGGGATTGCAGAGTTGTACTTCTCCCGCCGGGCCCAGAACGACGATGGCCAGCGGATTGTTGTCGATGAGCGCGTTAAGAAATGTCGTGCGCTCGGTGACTCTGGTTTCGAGTTGGTTGTGCGCGTCTCGCAGCGCAAGATCACGCTGCTGAATACGGTCGAGCATTCCGTTGAACTGGTCGAATAAGAAGCCGATTTCATCATTACTCTTCTTGATGGCGCGAATAGAATAGTTTTCGTGCACGGAAACCGTCGAAGCGGTTTCCGCCAGCTCCCGTATCGGGCCGGAAATCACGCGCTGCAACCGGGAGGATAAGAGAAATGCAATCGAAAGGGACGCCAACAAAACAATCCCCGCGATTTCACTATAGTGGACCAATTGCGTTCTCAGCTCTTCCAGATCTTCATCGAGATATATTGTTCCGATCGACTCTCCCTTGAGGATGATTCGCTGGAACAAGATCGTTTGCTGTTTGACGATGACGACTCCGTCCTTTTGCGGACTCGGCGGCGTAAAGTTTTCAAGGCCCGGGTCCCGGCTATATTTCGCGAATGCGTTTCCGTGTTTATCGTAGATGCAAGCGAACTGTACGTGCGGTTTGGCGTGAAGTGAGCGGAGTATCTCGCGCGCCGAGTCGGCATCTCCAAATGTGAGGGCCGCGGTACTATTTTCGCCAATTATCTCCGCTGAAGCGGAAAGTTCATTAGTATTCGAACTGAGGAAAGCCTGGCGGTTGTAGAGCGCGAACACGGCAACCGCGAGAAGCAGTGCGACGCCGCAAGCGAGCATCGCGATTCCCAGTATTTTGTGACGAATCGAGATGTCCTGTAGCATCTTCATTTCTTCTCCTATTGCTTCTCATCGTGGACGATTTTCGCGAGTGCGAGCAGCTTGGAGCTCATCTTCAGGTGGGCCCGTTCAGCGGCATCGGTATTCACGGCGAACCGGATCTTGCCATTGACCCAGAAAAATTGGATCTGCCCGCCTTGCTCGGCGAAGTCGGGCGTTTCGCCCACGGTTAAAACGCTGGTTCCTCTCAGACTTTTGAGGTCTTCAAGAAGCTGCTTCTTTTCCGAGTCGCTGATGAAAAGAATGTGGCAAGCTTTGACGTCTTGCTTCTGAATATTGGTGCGGATAACGAAACCGCGGGCGTTGATCGTTTGCCCTTGCACGATTTCATTCAGGCTACTTCCGAAAGGATTGTCACCCAGGACGCAAATGGTGAAGGGCGTGGTGTTGTTTGGAAAGGCATCCGGAGGCCATTCGACGAATTTCGCGAAATTATAGAGAAAGGCGGCTTTGACCTGATACTCAGTTAACCCGGAGGATTGAGCCTTCGTCACGTTGGGCACGACGATTACGGTAAGCAAAACGGGCACCGCCGCTATCCGCAGGCGGAATAAGTTCCTGCTAAGTCTTGAGCGCCTCTCTCCGAGCTGGGACTGGCCGACGAGAACCGAAATTGCTTTTAAGAGAGTCGCTCGCACCAAAGTTCCTAAAAGTGCCAGGAAAATCCCACGTAGAAGCTTCGCTTCACCAAACTGCTGCCGCTCACCTGCGAAGATGCAAATTCAATATGACGAGGCTGCAGCAAATTCTGTCCCGTGAAACTGACCTCGCCGCGCTCCTTGAAGCGCCAGGCGACCCGCGTATCCAGGCGCGTATAGCTGGCGACCGCGTACGTCGAGACGAGATTGCCCGGAAGCAGCCCAACGTAATACATCATGGTGTCCCACTGGAGATTCTTTGGAAGATTCACGTAAGACCGAAAATTGACCTGGTGTTGCGGGTTGGTCGATTGGACATAAGCCACGTTCGATGGATTACCTGTCACTTGGTCGTGAATATCCATGTGTAGCCACGTGTAGCCTCCCGCGACCTTCCACCAGTTCTTGACCTGCCACGACGATTCCAGCTCTACGCCATCCGTCGTTCCACCCATCGCATTTGCAGATACGACGGGAATTGACAGATGAGGTGGCATCGGGTCCGTCTCGATAAAAGGAGCTTGGGGTTCGGCAGTGGAAAGCTGGCTGTAACGGCTGTGATACGCCGTAATGTCGAGGCTTAGAGAATCTCTCAGTTGAAACCGATATCCCATCTGAAATGATACGACGTGTTCGTTGTCCAATCCTGGATTGCCGTAAGACGTCACCGCAGTCGGGATTCCTCCGGGACCCGGAAAGGCAGAGAGAATAAATCGCACTCCAATATCGGCACGAGAGGGTGTCCGTTCTGGCCGCGAGACGGCACCCCAAATTGACTGGTTCTTCGTAGGGCTCCAGAAAACTCGAAAATCCGGCTGTACATTGAAGCCGGTATAAGGGTCATGTTCCAGACGGGTGCCCAGCATGACGCGCAGGCGATTGGGCACGAGTGAGATGTCGTCTTGTACAAAGGAGCTATACCGGCTCAAACTGGAATTCACGGGGGAAAAAGAAAGAGACAAACTGCCAGGCAGTCTGTCCTCCTCATAACGATAGCCAATTCCCCAGACTAAGTCATGACGATTGCCAAGCGCGATATGGTCCTGGAAGTCGATGTCGGTCGAATGCCGATGCTCACTGACGATCGATTGATCGCGGTCCGAATCGTCGAAATAAACTTGGAGCGTCGCGGCGGAACGCGGAGAGAAAACGTGATTCCATCGTCCCAGCAGGTTTCCGCCCGCGGCCTCGAAGGGGACATCGAATTGTCCACTTACAATCGGCTGTAGGGAAACGACGAAGGGGATCGTATGATTTTCGCGGCCACTGAAAAAATCTCCTTGAACCGTAAGAGAATCGCGTTTCGATAACTCCCAATCGCTGCGGAAGCCCGCATGAGTCATATGCCAGCCGTCTTCCGCATCCTCTCCAGCAGCAGTGGCGGAGGCCTCACGGTCAAAGTATTTCGCGAAAATTCTGTAGTAGCCTTTGTCCGCAGCCTTTCCACCATATTGTGTTGTTGTTTCGATATCTTCTTCGTTGCCGGCTTTGACACTGAGAAGGCCGCCCTGGGTGTCCTGCGCTTTCTTTGTGATGATGTTGATTACTCCGTTCACTGCATTTGAACCCCAAAGCGTCGCGCCCGGACCGCGGATCACTTCGATTCTTTCAATGTCTTCCAAAACCAAGTCTTGTTCGTCCCACACAACACCGGAAAAAGATGGGGAATACACGATTCGGCCGTCCACCAGCACCAGCATTTTATTTGCATATTGACTGTTGAATCCGCGGGAGCTAATGGCCCAGGTACTGGAATCAATCTGTGCGACATCCAGGCCAGGCACCATGCGGAGCAATTCGGGAACCGACGTTGCCCCTGAACGCTGAATGTCCTCCTGGGTGATGACATAGATGGCGGCCGCCGAACGCGCAAGCGGCTGTGGCGTCTTCGAGACCGAGGTCACCTCGATGTTCATCAAATCTTCCAAGCTTTTCTTTGCGAGTTCCTTCGACGCCTGTTGTGCCCAGCACGGGATTGCCATCATTACAACAGTGACGACCGCGAGGCCCCCGCGTGCCATGTTCCCGTGCATTCGATCGCCCATCAGGTCCCGAAATCGACTGCTGATCGGAGCAATGAACAATCCCAATTGAGCTCTCATTCCTCAATACCTCGCGCGGACGGAAAGTGACGTCAGGGAATCGTTCGTGAGTCGTCGAAGCGAGGCGGAATGGCAACACATTTCACCGCTGTCTCACACGAAGAACGATACGGTCCCGGTTTTAGGGTTCAACTCGCGGAAGGGGGATTGCCTTTCGAAACCAAGTTTCCGTGGACGGTGAATCGAGAGGACGCCTGAGTTTACGACTTCGATTTCTTCAATCCGAACTCTACCAGACGGAGTGGCATTCGGTTCGCGTCGTGAGCGGCGAAGTGTCGTTTCCGATAAGCGTTCATAACCGACTCGCTCACTATGTTGGAGCGCATCGCCGCGGTCTGCAGCATTGCTCTCAAGCTTCATGCGGAGAAAAAGCCCAATTTCGACCGCGAGGTCGCGCTGGTCTAGTCCCAGAGCAGGCCATTGAACGACTGGCTGGTTTCCTCTGTAAATCGTTGGGGTCCAATTGAACCCAGTGGGGTCCATTTGAGGTCCAAAACGGTCCATTTTCAAGTCAGATTCAAGTAGGTTAGCCGTGTAAGAGCAATTGAAACATCGTGAGTTATGGAGCGGGCGATGGGAAACAAACCCACGTCCAAGAATCCGCAGGTTATTGAATGCACTCACCCTTCTTCATCAATTTGGGAGCACTCAGGAGCAGAATTTTGCTTCGGGCCGTAGCAATTCTCCTACTTTATCGACCGCATCGCGCTGCGATTCGCCGATCACATGACTGTAAACTCCGAGCGTGATTCGCGCATCCGAATGCTGCATTTGGTCTTTCGTGACAGTCGGATTCGCTCCAACATCCATCAGGAAGCTCGCGCACACGCCCTGCGCGTAAGGCGGGCATTCTGCAAGGCCGCTTCAAACACCCCAAATCGAAATAGTCGAGGGGCCAGCCGCACGTTCATTGGGCCTCACGACGAATCGAAAAGGTTGTCGCAGGGTCTACCACGACTTGAGCGCTTGTGGAGAGGCAGGTTAGATACCGTGCGAAACTTCCTGTTTTCAGGCGGTTAGCAAGTTACAAAACGGTTGGAAGCTCGTGTTTTGACTCCCGGTTGATCTTCCGGTATTTCCGAGCAATCGTTCGCGAAGGCTGGGTTCCATGAAGTCGACTGACATGAAAAAGAGAATGAGCACCTCCATCGGAAGTCTTCTTGGCCGAGAAGCCTCAGCAGGAGTCTGCTGCGTTCTTGCCTCGACGGCCGTCATCTTTGCGCTGCTGTGCCGGAGCGCTGAAGGCCAAGGCGTGATGAAGACGGCGCCCGCGCCGAACCGCAACATCAGTCTGGCGGGGCCACAACCACAACGTCCGCAGTCCGGACGTGCCCTGCCGGGAACGATTGAAGGGTTCGTCTATTGGGACACGGGAGCGGTCACGCACAACCCGGCCGGAGCGTGCGACGGATTCTCCATCAGCGTGATTGCGGGGGGAAGCGTCCTTCAGACCTCGAGCGGCCAATTTGGCGCAAAGTATATCGGGCAGGTCAAGTCTTACCTGGTGGGCGGAAAGATAGTGGCCCACGACGTTTGCACATACGCGTACGACAATCTGGCGGAGAACGTGCCGCTCCGCGTCGAGGTCACTATCGCCCAACCGACGACGTTCTCGACGGCTGTGGTGTCGGCCACGCCTATCGTTGGTCCGGTGACGATCATCAATGCGCAGTGCAACATGCTGCCCGATATCGCTACGGCCACGCTTGCGGACCTAAACGCGCATTGGGGCCTTGCTGGGCGATGGCAGCGTCCGACCAGCTCTTGCGGGCACGGCCAGTCCGAGCCAGACGACGAATGCGACGATGCGGGCTAAAAACGGAGCGCGGATGACGCAACGTACGAACAAGGAAAGTTGGCTGCTGGAGATCTTCCGCTGCGTAGTCGCGGCATTGATTGTGGTGTCAATCGCTCAAGCAGAACCTGCTGCTCATGCGCAGGGAACCGGCAGCGCCCCCCCGATCAAGCTAAGCTTCAAACCCCTGGTCGGCGGAGATTACGAAACCGGCAGTGTGGTACTGGGCCAGCCCGCGCCCAAAGGTGGGCTCGGTGTGCAGGTCGCAAGCAGCTCCAAGGCTGCGAAAATCGCCCCGCTGACTCCAGCGAGTCTGAAGATTCTGGTCGGCCAAACCAGCGTCGCCTTTCAGATTATAACCTCAACGGTTAAGAGTCCGGCAACCGTGGTCATAACCGCCTGCGCGCCTTCTCCTTCGCCCTACCCGTGTCCTTCCGTCCCAGGTCCGGGCACCCTTGAGGTGCAGGCCAAACTGGCTCTGGCGGCCAACGGACCCAGCTCTGTTTCCTTGAGTCCCGCGAGTGTGAACCCCGGCGACTCGTCAATGGGCACGGTGCACCTGAAATATCCGGCACCCAAGGATGTGCTGTAAGACTTTGAGAAGAGGGGGCGCCACAGTCACGCAAAGCAAAAGAAAGGACGGTGGCGCAGGACATTCTCGCGAAGTTGTGAAGTCTCCTGCGCACAAGAAGACGATTCGCGAAATCCGGTACGGAGGGTGATGCAATGAATTCGAAACTCAGGATTGTGCTGGTTGCCACGGCGATTCTGCTGTTCGGCGCAGGCGCTGCGCGAACGACGTATGCTGCGCCGCCGACCGACGCCTGCTCGCTGCTTACAGAGGCGCAGGTGAGCACCGTGCTTGGCGTTCCTGCAGCGGGGAGGGCCCTTGGTCCAAAGAGTTGCATTTGGGTTCAGACGGGTGTGAAGCCGGGCTCCACAAGGCGGAGAGTCGATCTGGTGATTCTGATTATGCAGGGGTACACGGGAGGGTACGCCGTGGCTACGATGCCAAACGCGCCAACCTCCGCGACACACGTTAGCGGCTTGGGCGATGACGCCTACTACCTCAGCATGAGGTCCGGCGCCCCAACTATGGAGCTCCGCGTGAAGAAGGGAGGCGTTGCGTTCGGTATCCGAGTGCAGAGCGACGGCACGCCCTTTACGCCTGACCAGATCAAGGCGAAAGAGAAAACGCTCGCGCTCGAGATTCTCGCGAAGCTGTGACTCATGCGTGCGCCGCCAGCGCGGGGAACAGTCTGTGGCAGAACGGACGGTATCCTGGAGGAGGACAGTGAAAGTGACGAAAACGAGAGTTGCAATGGCCTTAGCAGCATGCTTGTTGCTCGGTCTTGGGTCTACGCGTGTGGCGCATGTCGCTCCGCCAAGCGATGCGTGCTCCCCGCGTACTCAGGGGCAAGTGAGTGCAGTGCTCGGCGTGGCTGTTGGGGCGGGCGAAAAAATCCTGCCGAACAGTACGGCCATGCGTGGTTGGGAAGTGCCGGGCGTCTTGAAGGGCAAGGTCCACTTTTCTTTCCAGATCGATCGGGCGAACGGAAAGCCATTGAAGGATTTGGCGGCTGCGCTTGCGGCGCGGCTCTGAATGGAGCGTTTCACGAGTTTTTGCGTTGTTTAGATTCCGGAGTTGGACAGGAGCGTTGGGGAGCGAAATGACCCGGCTGAACTACTGGAAAGGGCTGCTTCTCTTGTCTGTCTTCTGCGCGACGGCGGTAATGCGCTTACCCGCGCGGACGCCGCGCTCCTCGCCTCCGTTGACACGAACAACGCCGGACCGTGGAACCGTTCGCACTCCATCTGCAAATGCGCTTTGCAATGCGGACCAAAGCCTGTGCGTTCCACGCGCGACGCAAAACATGCTGATCGCGAATCCGCTCAATCTCGCGATCACCGCAGCGAGCAGCGTCACCGACATAAGTTGGGAACTCGACGACCAGACTGGCCAGAAACTCGCCGCTGGCCAGGCCAGTGAGGATCCGAATTGGACCGGCGGCACCGGTCCCTCCTCACTCGAGACGTTCCAGTTGAGGAGCTATATGTTCGTCCTCCCAAAGTCAGCCAGCGGGGTGCTGAAACTCTCGCCCGTCCGGACGGACCAGCGCGGCATGCCATCTGCGCTGCCCGCGCTCGACATCCCTTTGCAATTCGGAGCCGCCACGAGCACTCTGACCGTCGTCATCCCAAGAAATTACGACCAATACCAAACCGAAGCGGACGCGTGGGCCAGCACCAATGGTCCGCCAGCCCACTTTGCTCCAAAGTCTCCATTCGTTCAGGAACGTCTTACGGTTCTGCACGTGAACGACTTGCTTTACGCCAGTGCCGAGGCCGCCGCTGAAAAGGCGTCCGCACTCAGCCAGGCCCCGGTCCACATCCTGAATTTTGCCGTTCAGGCCGGCACTGCCTACGTCGATCTGAGTCTCAGTGATCTTCAGGACCATTGGGCGGGGTTCTCCATTACCCTCGCCAAGGTCGAAACGCTTGTAGAGCGCGACCTCCTGCAATTCTCCAATATCCACAATGTTGTTTTCGGCTGGCCGCCTGGAAAAACTGATTCATCCGTTTCACTGTTGACGCAAGGCGACGCTCGATGCCCACGCAAGCTTCTGATGTTTCCGGCAGGCCGATACGATTCCCAAAATCTGACAAGGAAGGTAACAACATGAATTCGAAATTCAGGCTTGTGCTGGTCGCTATCGTGAACCTTAAGAGGAGGAACCAAATGAGGAAGACAACTGTAGGGTGGATAGTGTGTTTGGCGGCTCTGGGCTTCGCGGCCACGGTGCTGTTGGCGCAATCGCAGTCGGGAAAGCCCACGACAGACGCGGCGAAGGCGGCAAGCGCGCAGCTCACGCCGCTGAACCTGAAGACCGGTCTTTGGCAGACCACAATGACGGGGAAATATAGCGGACTTCCACCCCAAATTGCGGGAGCGATAAATCCCACTCCCCATACGTATAAGAGTTGCGTCAAGCCGGAGCAGTTGTCCAAGAATGAGTGGGCCAAAGGGTTGGCTGGATACAAGTGTTCCTCCATGGCTGTGGTGAAATCCACCGGCACCGAGGTGGAAGTGCAAGCCACAGGGTGCGACGTGAGCAATGGCATGACGGCCGCGGGAGGCGGCCATTTCCGTCTTTCGGACTCCGGACACCTCACAGGATGGATGGATGTGACGTTCAGTGGCAACACTCCTTTTGGCGACAGCGGATCAGTGCACATGCATGCGGATTACACCAGCAACTGGATTGGCGCGAGTTGCCCCGCCAACATGGACTAAGAGCGCAAAGGCGGCGAAGGCTCGGGCGACTTCCGGCTTTAGCCGGGCCTTCGTGCCCCTCATTGGCTGGCGTGGGAAGAACGCATATGAACGGAACGTTTTGGCTGCCACGGCCGCTTGCTTGGGGAGCGGCGGGACTGGTGCTGGGCGCTCTTTTCGGATGCAGTTCCGGGTTTTCCGGCGCGAATCCGAAGAGACTCGCAAACGCCTCGGCACCGCTTGCCGCTGCGCCCGCCAGATCGCTGGGCAGCGACAATCCAGGAATCAATCTGCAATGTGATGCGGACCGCTTTCGAAAGGCCCCCGCACCGTTTCACTGGTCCTACGACAAAATCGTCCCTCCGCTCACCAATGCGGATTGGGAGGCGGATGTAACACCCGATTCGATCACGGGAACGTTCATCGACAGTTCCGGAAAGCGTGCGATCCACGGCCTTCGTTCCGACGGCACGAGCTGGAATACTGCGGTCTCGCTTTTGACTGCGCCACTGCCGGCCAGCACCTTTGCCTTAGTGACCAACTCATCGGCAACAGTTCGCGCGGGTTCTGAGAATGTGAACGGCGAGAGCACAATCCAGTATGCGATCGACACTACGCGCGCGACCGGTGGCGAGGCCCGCCTGATCAAGAGTGTCCTGGGCTCAAATGGTTTTATCAAAGGTGCGGCGTGGGTGACACGGGAAGGATGCCCGGTCAAATTCGTCCTGGATGTTGCACAGCACAACGCGGACGGCACAGTTCGAAAAGAGCACTACGAGGCGAACGTCACGCAGCGGTAGCCCTTCACCGACACGTTGCGCCGTCCCAGAGACTTTGATCGGCGTTACTCCTTGCGACAACGGTGAATCGCTCGCCTGCCGAGCGCCATGCGTTAAAGGGAAAAAAGAATGAACAATCCTTCGATTCCCCCGGAACAAGAGGCCGAACTCCTCAAGAACTATTTTTCCGCGCAAGTCCCGAATGCCGGCCGGCGATTGCGTCGCGGGTGCCTCACCGGCTTATTTAAGCTGCTGGCTGTCGGTATTTTCGGCGTGGCCGTTTTCTACGGCGTCATCGCGATCACTGATCCGTGGGCGTTTCATATCGGCGGACGCTCGACCCCGCTGTTGACTTGGCACGGGTACGGCGAACTGCAGACGAAGGACGGGAACCGTTATCCTCTGTACGTTTCCTTCTTCCCATCCAGTCATTCTTCTCAGCTTCGTCTCAAAGGTCTGCGTCCTGTCGGCGGCCTGCAAGGTCGGGCCTGGCTGTGCACTTCCCGAGCGAGCGCTCACCTACTTGACCTGAGCGGCACGATCTATGGCAGGTGGCGGACCACCGACGGCAGCCTCATAACTTTTCGCCTGCTGGAGTGGAACACGGCGCGTGATCGATTGCTGGGCAACAGCATGCGCCGGGGATTCTTCGATCTCGAAGGCAGGTGGCGCGGGCCGGAACTGCTGATGGATGAGCGCGGAGATCACGGCGAGACAGGAGAGGTGTTTCGCTCCGGCCTGCACATCGATTACGCGTCGGTGACACTGAACTATGGCACGTATTCGGACTTTACAGACCTCTGTGCGAAGTATCCGGCGCACTGATGAATAGAGCGGGCTTGCTCACGCTGACGGCCCGCTGAAGGCAATTGGTCCGCGGCAAAAAGCGAATGTCCGGTAACGCCTGCCAGCTCAACCGGTCGATGCAACGCCATCCAATGCGTTGCCTTGGCCCTTCCGCGTGTCATGTAAGCGCGAGTTTTTATGGTTCCTCGACTAAGCCTTCACGCCTGCTTTGCGAAGGATCGTCATCATCGGGCACCAGCAACTCCAAATCAACCACACACCATCGCGTTCAGAAATAGTGAGCACCCGACGCTGGGTTCATCCTCGGGCGGCTTTTTGCGCGGCCTTCATCACCGTTTTCTTCATACGGTTTTCGCCTGCCCAATACAAACTGATCTCGTGGCCATCGGGATCATTGAGATAGGCATGTCGCCAACCCCAGGGCATCATGCGGGGCAATTGGGTGATGTGAAAGCCTTTTTGCTGGAGCTTGCGGCAGAAGTCGTCGAGTTCTCGGACTTCGAAGTACAGACGCACAGCGTCGCTTAAAACGGAAGTTTCTGGGGACGCCTGGTGCAGGGCGATCGTGCCGTCACCGCCCGGCGCGCGCAGGCGCGCATATACGGCCTTCTTCTCATAGCGGAAGTCTTCGATAAGCTTGAATCCTAGCAAATCTCGGTAGAAGCTGAGACCGCGCTCCACGTCTTTTACGTAGACCATGGCGTGATTGAACGTAAGCTTCCCCTCACGATCTAGCGTGCTGGAAGTCTTCTTTTGTTGTGGCCTGGGGTGCTTGGCACGCGCGTGCTTAGAGAGGCGTCGATCTGCAGAGCCTTTCCTTTGCGTTGGCTTCTTCATTGAGTCGATTCCGGGAGGCGGGGCAAGTATGGATCGGATGACCCACTCAGCTCGGCTCGCCTGACAACATTAACGTGATTGTGTCCGAGGGTGAAATGGAAAATGGATAACTATCGATCCGCTTTCCCACTGCCTTCCGGAAGAAAGGAAGTCTGGTACGATATCCAATAGGAACCATCGCTGAGAGGTCAGCACAGGCGCCGACGCATCACAGAGAGCTCGTACACTCGCTCCTCCGAAACGCACCAGGAGAGTCCCTGCTTGACAAAGACTTATCATGGGAGTCGGTTATCCGCGATCCTTCCCGGCCCTTCCTGCACTTTTCGTTAGGTGCCAAGCGTCACACCAGGAGCATAGATAGGCTCGAAGCTCCTCTGGCGCATTGGCGGTTGCGATCTGGTGTGCTGCTGTTGCCAGAGCTTCACCTTCGCTTGCGTACTTCCGCTTCCCGCTGACCGGACATTTTGATTCGTTGTCCACCACGAGCCCCGAAGAATTTGACGGTGGAATGCGATTCCGTTCTTACGCTCGTCGTACTAGCCAGTTTGCAACACCGGTCCTCGCCCTGCATGTTCCATTTGGCACATAATCCCAATAATTCGTGGAGCGAATTTAACGAAGAGAAGACATGCCCTCGCCAATCAACCGATTCCCGCAGAGCGACGAAGAATGAACGAGTTACCGCCCCGCCATCTGCTGCGCTAGAGCGAGGAGGAGCCGCCGATCGGATTCCTTCATGCGAGCGAGCAAATGGTGGAATCGCTCCCAGTCACGGACTTCTTGGCGGGTCTCACCCCATCCGGTCTCGTCCGCAGCCTTCCGCTTGAGAGCCGAGGGCAGAGCGGGGCTGTCTTTTCCTTCGTAGAAGAATCGATAGAGGGGAACCTCTAGCGCACGCGCGAATTTTTCGAGGGTTTCGAGCGAGGGAACCGTGTGGCCGTTCTCTACGCGGGAGGTGTAACAGCGCAGCATGCCGGTGCGCTTCTCGATGTCGCCCTGTGATAGCCTTTCTCTTCGCGCAATGTCCGCAAACGGTCGCCGATGAGTATGGAGGCATTATCCATGACAGCGGGCGAAATGACACGACCGAATCCGTCAGGTTTTCTCGTCAGACCCGGTCGGGTGTAAAATGCCGGGCGAATAGGAACGCTTCCCACTCGCGAGGAACGCCCATGGGCCCGGCCGAATTGCAGCGATACAAAAAACGATTGTTGGAGAAGCAACAGGAGTTGTCGTTTCCCGAACCCGATGCCGAGCCTCGCGTACCGCGGGCAGGAGGCTCTGAAGGCGTTCTCATTGATCACGCGAATGCCGACACCGAAGCGGACCTGCAGAATTGCGAAGGCGCGTGCAACCTCTAAGGGTGCCCCTCCCACTCATGCCAGTGCTTTAGGTAGTATCCGAGCAACCGGTGCGAGGTGCCGAGCTCACGAGCCAGCGCCCGCAAGAATCCTGCGGGTTTCCGCCCACTCGCGGGACGAGAGCCATTCCGCAGAACCTTCATTGCGTCGTTCCTTTAGTCTCCGTCGCCTCGTGCCTGGTATAAAGTTTATACTGCCACACCCGGACGCACACGCCCACCGTGGAGGCATTCGTCTCCGCTTCTAGCCAGGCCGATCGTGTTGCTCGCGCCTCTTTATGTTGCCGATCGAAACTTGGAGCAAAATGGGAGCAAAACCCTGGTTAAATGCGCACAAACCGAGGGACGTCGGGTGAGCAAGGGCAGCCGAATCAACGGGAATTTTGCGGAATGATGGAGCGGGCGATGGGAATCGAACCCACGTCCGAAGCTTGGGAAGCTTCTATTCTGCCATTGAACTACGCCCGCCGAGCCTCAAGCGAAATGAGAATAACATTGAGCCCGATCGAGGGCAACAACGCCAATTCTCCATGGAGCGAGGTTGGCAAACCACCGAACGAACGCGGCGTGACCGCCGAAACTCCAGACAAGCATTGAGGCCGCGAGCCCAAATCAAGTGCGCTGCAAGACGACCAAGTGGATGAAAAGTCGCGTGGAGTGCGGAAGCGCCTTCCGTGTTGTTCCTGGACCGATTACTTCGTTGGCGTCATTGCCAGGCGCCGGTCCAAGGCAACGGCTGCGAAATAGGCGCAGCGAGAGAGTTCAGCGCTCAGCCACTGAGATATTTCTACTGAGATCGGCGCCGCGATCTTCGAAGCGCAACTCGCGACGCGATAATAGATCTTGATCGTTCGCATCTGGGCGGCATCACCTTCGAAACGTGGAGCGAAACAAACGAGTTGCAGCAGGCGATCGAAGTCAGCCGCCGGGACGTTATTCGCCGAAATTCCGGCGATCTCCTGTACGCGGTCGGACAGCGAAGCTTCGCCCGACGCGAACAGCAGAGTTCTGCAGTACGAGAACGCAAACTGAGCCAGCGCTCCCAAGCTGAACATAAGGATGAGAGAGGGCATCATCTGACACGGTGGGCTCAGAAGTGCAAGCCGCCAAGACTCCAATTCCGCGCCGAGTGGCGCCGTTGCGATGCTGCTATCCGAGCCGCCAGGCTGTACCGCTCTTGAACCTTCAGTCAGCTCAGCTCCGACCTGTGGGGTGCAATCGACTGACCGCGAGACAATAAATCTGCACGCGATGCGGAAGCCGTTCAGACCAGAGTCTTTCTTCCCACGTCCGAAAGAAGGATTGCCGCACGGTGCTGCGGAGGAGTGTCCCAGTCCGGCAAAGGCAATTCATTTCGGTGCATCGACGATGGTTTCTCGACCCGCTGCCGCGTCTTGATTCAAAGATTCGCGCCTGAAAGCCTCCATGTTAGAGTTGGGCCGCCAAAACGACCGCCTATTGGCTTTGTTCGTGGGGAGGGGAAGTGGCTTATCGCGACCTGCGCGATTTCCTGCGCAAGCTGGAGAAGAATGGCGAGTTGAAGCGTATCTCCGCCGAGGTTGACCCTGTTCTCGAGATCACGGAAATTGCCGATCGCTCGATGAAGGCCGGCGGCCCGGCGCTACTTTTCGAGCGCCCCAAGGGTTCGCGATTCCCGCTTGCCATCAACGTGGTCGGCAGCGAAAGGCGCATGAATCTGGCGCTCGAAGTGGAGTCGCTCGACGACGTCGCCGCGCGCGTGCATTCCTTCCTCGACATGCAGTCGCCACAGGGCTTGCTGGAGAAAGTCAAGATGTTGCCCAAGCTTGCGGAACTGGGCTCCTTCTTCCCAAAGACAGTGCGCAGCGGGGAGTGCCAGGACGTGGTCCGCGCGGACGGTTTTTCTCTATTCGAGTTTCCCATCTTGCAGTGCTGGCCGCAGGACGGCGGGCGTTATATCACCTGGCCGATGGTCATCACGAAAAATCCGGAAACCGGGAAGCGCAACGTCGGCTGCTATCGCATGCAGGTGTTCGACGAACGAACCACCGGCATGCACTGGCAGACTCAGAAGCATGGCGCGGAGCACTTCCGCAGCGCGCGCTCCAGGAATCCCGGCGGCAAACTCGAAGTCGCGGTTGCGATAGGCGCCGATCCCGCGACGTGCCTGGCGGGGATTCTTCCTGTTCCGCCCGATCTGGATGAATTCGTCTTCTCCGGGTTCCTGCGGCGCGACCCGGTGGAGCTCGTCGCATGCAAAACGGTCGACCTTGAAGTCCCCGCGAACGCCGAGATCGTGCTGGAAGGCTATGTCGAGCTGGGTGAATTGCGAACGGAGGGTCCCTTCGGCGACCATACCGGGTTCTACTCGCTCGAGGGCCAATATCCCGTGTTTCACGTTCAATGCGTAACGCACCGGAGGGACCCTGTGTACCTCACGACCATCGTCGGACCGCCGCCGCAGGAGGACTACTTCATCGGTCATGCTATCGAGCGCGTTTTTCTGCCCGTGATGAAAATGCAGTACCCGGAAATTGTGGATGTGGCGATGCCCGCCGAAGGCATCTTCCAGAATTTGATGATCGTCTCGATACGCAAGAGCTACCCGGGCCACGCGCGCAAGGTGATGAACGCGATTTGGTCGCTTGGTCAGGCCATGTTCACGAAGGTGATTGTCGTCGTCGATCATGACGTCGACGTGCAGAGTTCGCGCGAAGTCGTCTGGAAGGCCCTGTGTGCAATCGACCCTGAGCGCGACACTCAGTTCGTCCTCGGGCCTGTCGACACGCTCGATCATGCGGCGCGACGCCAGGACTTCGGCTCGAAAATGGGGATTGATGCAACTCGCAAATGGCCCGAGGAAGGCTACACAGGACGCTGGCCGGACGAAATCAAGATGGACGACGCGACCAAGAAACGCGTGGACGCTCTTTGGAACCAACTGAAGCTCACGGATACAAGGGGGAAGTGATGTTGTCGCCCACCGAGAAGACGTTCCTGCGGAGAATTGTGCTTTTCGCAAGCGCGATCGTTCTTGTGTTCCTCTGCTTTGCGCGCGAAGGATTCGCGCAGTCGGCCTCGTCACTTTCGCCTGGAATCAAGGAGTACGTGCGAGTGTCGGCTCCAGCCGTCGCGTTGGAGCACGTCCGCGTCATTGACGGCACGGGCGCGGCGCCGGTCGAGAACCAGACCATCGTGATCGCGAACGGCAAAATCCAATCGGTCGCTGCGGCCGATGCTGCCACGGTGCCCGAAGGTGCCCAGATCCTCGATCTGTCCGGTTACACCGTCATCCCCGGCCTGGTCGGCATGCACGACCACATGTTCTATCCTTCGGGTCGCGTACCGATTTATGGCGAGATGGCCTACAGCTTCCCGAAGCTTTACCTAGCCTCGGGAGTCACCACGATTCGCACCACAGGCAGTATCGAGCCGTACACCGACCTCGAATTGAAGAGGCTCATCGACTCGGGCGAGCAGGCCGGCCCCGAGATGTTTGTAACGGGTCCGTATCTCGAAGGAGCGGGAGCGTTCACTCCGCAGATGCACATTCTTAAGGATGCGGATGACGCGCGAGAGACCGTCAACTACTGGGCTGATGAAGGAGTGACGTCTTTCAAGGCGTACATGCACATCACGCCGGAAGAACTGAGCGCTGCCGTCTCAGCGGCTCACAAACGCGGGCTGAAGATCACAGGGCATCTTTGTTCCATCGGCTTTCGTCAGGCAGCCGATCTCGGAATCGATGACCTGGAACACGGCCTGCTCGTCGACACCGAATTCAATCCCAACAAAGTTCAGGGCGTGTGCGACGACTCGCCGACGTTTCCAACAATTGCGAAACTCGATTTGCAAAGCGCTCCCGTCCAGGCCATGATCAAGGATCTGATTGACCGTCACGTCGCCATAACCTCGACGTTGCCTGTCTTCGAGACTTTCGTGCCGAATCGACCTCCGGTCGAACAGCGGGTGCTCGACGCGCTTCTTCCGCAGGCTCAGATTGATTACCTGGATGCCAGAGTTCGCGTCGCGAGCAATCCCAGGTCGGTCGCGATCGGCGCGGTCGTCTTCAAAAAGGAGATGAATTTCGAGAGGATGTTCGCCAAAGCCGGCGGCCTCTTGCTCGCAGGCGAAGATCCGACAGGGTTCGGAGGCGTTCTCGCCGGATTTGGAGACCAGCGCGAAGTGGAATTGCTGGTCGAAGCCGGTTTCACGCCGCTCGAGGCCATCCGAATCTGCACCTATGATGGCGCCGAGTTTCTCGGCGAACTGCACGACATCGGAACGATTGCGCCGGGGAAGTCGGCGGACCTCGTCGTGGTCCACGGCGACCCTTCGAAGAAGATCGGCGACATCGAGAACGTCGAGATCGTTTTCAAGAGCGGGATCGGCTACGATTCCGCAAAACTCATCGATGCTGTTCGAGGTCAGGTAGCGCTTCACTAGAAACCGCTCGAACGCGCGTCTTCTCCTGCTGTTTGCTGCCCAGTAGGTAAACGCGACGAGGCCTTCGCGGGTAAGCTCGTTCTCCTTTTCATCGCGAAGTAAACACAAAGCGAAAAGCACAAATCGGTGACACCGATTCGCTCTATCGGCCCAACTTCTTTCCTGCCTGTACGTTTACCTGTACTTTTCGCCTCCCTGTCCTTCCGGACCGGGGTTTCACGCCAGAGCACACGCGCAGACGAGGTTTGTTGACACTCTGTGTTGCGGATGTAATAAACGGTGGAGAGCGGGAGCGTACCGGAAGTCGCAGTACTCACCGGACTGCTCCGAATGGTTCCCAGGAAGAACGAGTCAAGGGTTTGAGCACACCTTGGGGGGATTAGCTGGCAGTTCTGTGGATACAACCGTCCCGCCCTGCGGGGTGGTGAGGAGCGAGGCCGCGCGATGTTTAATCTCGGCAAGACGAAATCCCTGATCGGACTGGATATCGGCTCGAGTTCCGTCAAAGCGGTCGAGCTGAAGAAATCGAAGGCCGGTTACGAACTGGTGAGTTTTGGCCTGGAGCCCCTGGCTCAGGATACCGTTGTGGACGGGGCCATCATGGACGCTCCGTCGGTGGCCGAAAAGATCGTTTCCATATTCGACGGCCAGACCATCAAGACCAAGGAAGTAGCGACCTCGGTCTCCGGACACTCGGTGATCGTCAAGCGGGTAAGCATGCCGCTGATGACCGAGGAAGAGTTGTTCGACCAGGTCCAGTCGGAGGCCAGCCAGCACATTCCTTTCGACATCGCCGACGTGAATCTGAGCTATCAGTTGCTGGAAGCGACGGAGAACCAGATGGACGTCCTGCTCGTGGCCGTCAAGAAGGACAAGATTCTGAATCACACGAACGTCCTGGCCCAAGCCGGAAAAACGCCGATGGTAGTCGATATCGACGCCTTCGCGCTGCAGAACAGCTTCGAAGTCAATTACGATCCGGATCCGTCTCAGGTCGTTGCGCTGCTGAACATCGGCGCCAGCGTGATGAACATCAACATCGTCCGCGGCTTGACGCCCCTGTTCACGCGCGACGTTTCCGTTGGCGGAAATCAGTACACCGACGCCTTGCAGAAGGAGCTGGACCTCAGCTTCGACGATGCCGAAAAGCTGAAGATGGGCGGAACCCTCGCCGGCATCAGCGAAGAGCAGCGTTCGGCCATCCTGCGGTCCGTGTCGGACATTCTGATCCTCGAAATCCAGAAGACGTTCGATTTCTTCCGCGCCACGGCCAGCGGTGAAAACATCAGGAAAATCTACGTCGCGGGAGGAACGGCTCGAGTTCCCGGCCTGCTGGATCTTCTCAAGGAAGAATTCGGGATGCCGGTCGAAGAGATGTATCCGTTCCGGAAAGTCTCCGTAAACCCCAGCCGCCACGACGAGTCACGGCTGCGCGATCTGGCGCCGCGCTTGGCGATTGCCATGGGCCTCGCGCTGAGGAGTTTTGACACCCCATGATTCGAATCAACCTACTCGGTCAGGCACGACCCAAAGCTACCAAGCAAGCGCTTCCGCTCGAAGCGACGGTCCAGTTTGTGTTCCTGCTGGGCGCGCTTGGATTAGCGCTCGCCGTCCTCGGTCTCACGTACATGCAGGACAAGCGGCAACTGGACCAGGTCAACAACCGCATCACGGCGCTGAACGCCGAAAAGGCCAGCCTGGAACAGATCAAGACGCAGGTTGAACAGTTCGAACAGCAGAAAGCCATGCTCAAGCAAAGAATCGACGTGATCGAAACTCTGCAAAAAAATCGCACGGGAGGTCAGGAACTTCTCCAGATGGTTGCCAACACGGTCGTGCGTGTCGACAGCCTTTGGCTAACCTCTCTCGAACGGAAACAGGATGCCCTCGACATACAGGGTGAAGCGGCTTCGATCAGCGCGGTTGCCAATTTCATAACGCAGCTCAAGCGCTCCGGCTATTTTGACAAGGTTGAGATCACCGAGGCGAAGGAAGACGACCTCGAAAAGGGTACGCAGACTTTCGGTTTCAAGATGACCGCGTCGGTGGCGCCTGGTGGCCCGACGGCCACGGCTCAGCCGGCAGCGGCCGTCTACCGCCCGAGCGCGGCCAAGGGGAGGAGCTGATCATGGGAAATTTCCGGGATTGGCCCTGGCCCCTGCAAGCCGTCGTTTACGTCGGCCTGGCGTTCGTCATCGTGGTCGCCGGTTTTTACATTCCCGGCTCCCCCATCCAGAGCGTTCGCACGGACCTGGGGAGTGCGCAGGCGAAGTTGAAGCCCCTCGAGCAGGATGTGGCCAGGCTGCGGTTGTATAGGCAGCGTCGCGCGGAACTCCAGTCGGATATGGACGCGCTGCAGAAACAGCTCGCCACTTTACAGACGATCGTTCCTGAGGAAAAGCAGGCTGACCAGTTCATTCTGATGATTCAACGCGCGGCGGTTACGTCCGGAGTTTCAATTCGACGACTTACGGCCAAGCCGATCGCGAGCAAGCAATATTACTTTGAAATGCCTTTCGAAATCGAGGCGGACGGCCCGTACTACGGTGTGCTCGACTTCTTCGCTCAACTTGGCAGGCTTTCCCGCATCATCAACGTGGGAGACCTCAAGCTGTCAGGTCTTTCCGGACAGCACAATCAACCCGTCAAATTCCACACGACACCTGGGACGTCCATTACGGGAACGTTTACGATTACCACCTTTTTCACCAAGGGAACGGACGAGGCAGCTCCAGCTCCGGCTCCAGTAAGCAAAACCCCCGCTGCAAGGCGGTAAACGAAAACAATGAAAACTGCGAAGAGCTTCATAAGTTTAGCAATCCTGGGCCTGGCGACGTCGTTCGCCCCCGGCGCCCGCGGCCAGGCTTCTCACGTCGAGAGGCCAGCCGCTAAGGCGTCGAGAACGCGCCACAAGTCCAAGGCCGCGAGAGTTAGCAACGCCGCTCCGCCGGCGATGCCGGCCCATACGGAACGGTCCAAGCCCGAACGGGCCGAGCCGGTGGCCAGCAGGCGAGATCCTTTCTCTCCGCTTATCGCCGTCTCCCAAGTCATGGGCGGCAACGAACATCTGCCCCCGGGAAAGGCCGGGCTCATCATTGCCACGGTTCACGTGGACGGCGCTGTGAAGGCTCCGAATGGAATGATTGGTGTTGTTTCGAATCCAGCGGACCGCGTGTACTTCATTCATGTGGGTGACCGTCTGTACGACGGCGATGTGGAGAAGATCGGTTTGGATGGCGTGACGTTTCGAGAAAATTCAAAGGACGCGTTCGGGAAGCCCGTGGAGCGCTTGGTGACAAAACGAATCTACCCGAGTGCAGGAGAGCAGCAATGAGGATTATGCGGCGAGCGTGGGGACTGGCTGCGATTATCGCAGCGGGTCTAATCGTAACGGACGGAGCGCTTCTGGCAGCCCAACCGCCGGTGGTGCACGTGAAAGCGACCGTCGGGCAACAGGACGTGCGTCTCGAAGCCCAGGCCAATGGTCCCTTCGAGTACACCGTCTTTCGTCCCAGCGCGAGCCTCTACGTGCTCGATCTGAGCGGTGTTTCGGCGGCCGATCCTGCCGGAGCGCGTGTAGTCGTCTCCGACTTGATCAAGGGCTATCGCGAAATCGCCTATTCGGTTGGAAGCAGGCCCATGGTCCGTCTGGAGATTCTCTTAAGCCAGGGGCTTGAGCCTCGCGTGGAGCGGACCGATTCGCAGGATTTGACCCTCTCGGTTTCGCGGACGCCCGGCTCCGCTCATCTCGGCGGCACTCCGGCTTTGAAGGCGGTGGCCGCCAAACCGGCCGAGGTGGCGCCGGCGGCGAGCGGTGTACAGAAGATCAGGCAGGTGCTGCTTTCTGAGAAAGACGGTTCAACCCAGGTCAACATTCTCGCTTCCGGAAAACTGGAGTACCACACTCTCCGTCTTCACAATCCGGATCGTCTGGTGCTCGACTTTGAGTCTTCCAGGCTGAGGACATCTTCCCATCAGATTCCAAGCAATTTGGATCCGGTGCGCGAGATACGTCTTGCGCAGTTCAAGCCCGAAGTATCTCGGGTGGTAATCGATCTTCGCGAGTCCGCAGCATACAACGTCATGTCCGCAGGCAACAATGTAACCGTTGTCTTTGGGCCGCATTCCGGGCCCGCCAGTTCGGAGCCTGTCGAAAAGGCCGCGAACGTTGCGGTCGCTGAGACGGTGAAACGGGATGTCCCGGCGCCGCAAGCTGCCCCGGCGGCTCCCATTCCGGCTCCAGCGGCTTTGTTGCCGGCTTCCTTGACGCGCACGTCGTCCGCCTTCGCGGCTCCGGTTGCGCCTCAACCGGCCCAGGAAGTGGCCACGGACGCTATGAAAGTGGCCCGGCAAGCGGCGGCAGCTTCGAGCACGGATACTCCCCCCACTACAAAGGAGCCCGCACCCGCAGCAGCTTCCGCACCGGTCTCCGCTAACGCGCCGGCTGGTTCCAACGACGCACAGCTCGGACCGGGGATGGCCACCAGGTACTCCGGCGAACCCATCTCGGTCAACTTGAAGGACGTCGACCTGCGGGATTTCTTCCGCTTGATCCACGAGGTCAGCGGCCTGAACATCGTCGTCGACCCCGCAGTGAAGGGCTCTCTCACGATCGTGCTCGACGATGTGCCGTGGGATCAGGCGCTCGATATCGTCCTTCGCAACAACGATCTCGACAAGCAGCTTGACGGCAACGTCCTTCGGATCGCCACCAAGTCAACGATAAAGAAAGAAGCCGAAGAAAATCGCGATCTGGCCCAGGCTCAGGCGGAAGCAGCCGACGTGATCACGACCACTCGCGTGCTCAACTATGCCAAGGCGACCGATATGGCCACGACACTCAAGAAATTCCTCAGTTCCCGAGGGGAAATTCTGGCCGACGAGCGCTCGAACACTCTCATCATTCGCGATGTCCCCAGCGTTCTTCCGGTGATTGACAACCTGCTCCGCCAACTCGACCGCAAGTCTCGCCAGGTCGAGATCGAGGCTCGCGTTGTCGCCGCCAATCGCTCGTTCGACCGCGAATTCGGCAGCATCCTGGGCGT
>DATGHM010000170.1:0-20740 GCA_035307985.1 Candidatus Acidiferrales bacterium | reverse complement strand
GAATTCCTGACGCTGAACGGGCTGCGCATCATCTGGGAGCGAAACCAGGAGAGCGTGCACGAAAAAGCGGGCGCGCAAAAGAAAACGCCGACCCTCAAGCGGCCCGCCTAACCAACTAGCGGCTATCGATCCGCCAGAAATGTTTCGGCCCGTTCAAGCTCGATCCTCGATCGCCGGCGTCCTGCTCGCCGCCGCTCTCGCCGGCTGTGCTGGTCGCGAGCCGCCGAGGATGTCCGAAACAGTGACGCCGCCTCCAGCCGACCGCGACTACGTCGATTTCCAACCTGGCTGGCGAATCAAGGTGGTCACGCCCATACTCAGGTCGGGAGGATTTGTTCTCAAGGAACCAAAGGTCGAACAAGAAGGTGGCGACTTTATCGTCAGAACCGGAAATGATTTCGTAGGATACGAGATAGCATACTATTTGGTGCGGGAGCGTTCCGGAAGAGGCGTGCTCATCCGGTTTTCTTCAGCCGAAAAGGTAACGAATGGAAACCGGAAGAAGGAATCGCGGCCACTCGTGCCGCTGTTCGACTTCCCGTCAGATGTAGGATTCGTGCGATTGTTCGTGCTTACCCGCGTGAGCAAGGCCGACCACAATCAAGGCATCCTCGCCGCGCCCTCGCGAGAGCGACTGATTCAGGCAACCCGAGGTCTGGAAGCCAACCCTGAACGAAATTGCAGAACAGAAGACGATACTCTCTGCTTTTGGATTCCGCAGGGGATCGCCGTTCAGCCGGAAAAGAGAGATCCGAAGCGTCGAAAGCATTGGATTCCTGCGTGGTGAGCCTCGAGCCATGGGGGGTCGGCGACGGCCAAGTCCAATCTCGAAAGTCGATGGAACCATTCAACTATTTCAACTACTACACGGAAATCGAGGAGCATTTCTGGCGTAAACGCGGCGCTCACCTCCTGGTTTCGCCGCTGGATTGGGCGATCGTCGAAACCTGGCAGAAGGCGGGGATTCCGTTGCCGGCGGTGCTCAAAGGAATTGACCGGGCGTTCGAGAGCTGGAGCCGTTCGCGACGAGGGGCGAGCGGGCGACCGCTGAAAAGTCTGGCGTACTGCGTTGATGCGGTGCTGGAAGCGGCGGCCGAGGCCCAGGAAGCTGCCGCGGGAAGCGGGCCACAGGTTCCGTCGTCACGAAGCGCCAGCGAAGCATTCTCGCGCGACGAACTGAAAAAATATTTCGAGCGGAATGCGCAGCGCTTGCATCGAGCCGCCGAAAAGCAGCAGGCCGGCCGGCCCGGGCTGGCGGCACGGCTCGAGGAAACAGCCTCGCGCCTGGAAGAGATGCGGGCGCTGCTCGATCCCGCGACGTCGCTGGATCTGGAAGACCTGGAACGCCGGTTGACCGTGCTGGAGGAAAAGCTGAGCGCGGGGCTTTCCGCGGATGCGGATGAAACCGAACTGCTCGAGATCCGCCGAGAAATGGATCGCTCGCTCGCGCCCTACAGGCGTAAGATGTCGGCCGAGCAACTGGCGCAGCTCGAACGGCAGTACACGCAAAAGCGGCTGTACGAACATTTCGACGTGCCGCGGCTGAGCCTGTTCTACCTAACGTAGCGCCTGTGTCTGACTAAAATGAAGCGCCGCTTTGACTTCAAGCCTCGGCAAAAGCCACACGCTGCAACGTCCGATTCTTCACCTCCCCAGCCGATCGACGTAACGATCGAAAAATTGATCTACGGCGGTGACGGCCTGGCGCATCACGAAGGCGCCACCGTGTTCGTGCCGTTCGTGCTGCCATCGGAACGCGTGGCGGCGGAGCCGCTCGAGCGGAAAAAGGATTTTCTGCGCGCGAAGCTCGGGCGAGTGATCGAGGCGTCGCCAGAGCGCGTCGAACCGTCCTGTCCGCATTTCGGCGTATGTGGAGGCTGCGATTACCAACATATTCCCTACGACGCCCAACTCCGTTACAAGACGGAAATTCTGCGGGAGACGCTGCGGCGAACGGGAAGGATCGATTGGACAGGCGAGATCCAGAATCACGCTTCCGAGGCCTGGCGATATCGCAATCGCGCGCAGTGGAAGGTGAGGTCCGCTGCGACGGGCACCGCAGAAAGCGACGCAGCACACCCCGCGACAATGGAAATCGGTTATTTTCGCGCGCAATCGGCGTTGCTGTGCGCCGTCAGGGATTGCCCCATTTTGTCGCCCGTCCTGCTGAAGGTTCTGCTTTCGCTGCGCGATGCGCTGGCGGCCGGCTCGCTTCCCCGAGAATTGCGGGAGATCGAAGCGTTCACGAATGAGGATGCGAGCGGCGCAAGCCCGCGCGTGCTGCTCACGCTGACTGCTTCCGGTTTCCCGTCGCGCGTTGCGGAACACGCGAAGAATATTCTAGCGATGATCCCGGAAATCGAGAGCTTGCTCGTTCACGATCCCCGCCAGGATCGCATGGAGCTGTTCGGCCCCGGATTTCTTCACTACGCGGTAGGCGGACGCATGTATCGCGTGGGACATTTCTCGTTTTTCCAGGTGAATCGATTCCTTGCCGAGGGATTGGCCCGCGAAGCCGCGGGCAGCGAAGAGCCCGGCGAACTCGCGCTCGATCTGTTTGCGGGTGTCGGGATCTTCGCGCTGCCGCTCGCGGAGCGTTTTCAGAAAGTGATCGCCGTGGAGTCGAATCCGGCGGCGGCGCGCGACCTGGAAGTCAACGCGCGCGGAAACCCCGCAATCGACGTTCGGACAGCGGACGTGGAAGAGTTCCTGCTGAAATTCAGGGGCGCACCCGATCTGGTGGTCGTTGACCCACCACGCGCCGGGCTTACGCCGGAGATTGTCCAGCGCCTGGTGCAAATCGCGCCCCATCGGATCACGTACGTCTCCTGCGAGCCTCCCACGCTGGCGCGCGACCTGCGCGGGTTTCTCGAAGGGCGCTACGAAATATCGAGCATCGACCTCTTCGATCTCTTTCCGCAGACAGCTCACATGGAGACGGCTGTGCGACTCCGGCGGCTGACATGAGATTGCCGGCGTTGTGGATTGCACTCGCGTTTGCGGCCGGTATTCTCGCGTCGATGCACGATCCGCTGTCGCCGGGGATTCTGATTGTGGCGAGCGCGTTCGCTCTGGTACTCGCGGCGGTCGCGATCCTGTGCAAGCGGCTCGTCATCGCGTGGGCGCTGGCGCTCGCCATGTGGGTTGCACTGGGCGCGCTAGCCGCGAACCTGGAGCGTGCTTCCCTGCCCGTGGATCATGTCGCGCGATTGATTGCGGCGGGGCGGCTCGATACTTCCGATCCGCTGCGCTGGACCGGACGCTTGCGCGAGGACCCGATTCGGCTGCCGTGGGGCTACCGCTACGAGATCGACCTGGAGCAGGTGGAGATCGCGGGCGCGCAGAGGGCAGTGAGCGGAGGGCTGCGGGCGAATCTCTACAACGGCCCGCACGTGTCGCCCGCGCCTGAAGGGCTTCGAGCGGGCGAGCGAGTGGAAGCGCTGATGCGTGCGAGACCGCCGCGCGACTATCTCGATCCCGGGGCGTTCGACATTCGCGGTGCGCTCGAGCGGCAGAAAATCGACCTGGTCGGGTCGTTGCGCAGCGGCGCATTGCTGCGACTGATCGGAACATCGCCGCCAACATTCCTCGAAAGGTGCGCACGGGCGCGCGGAGATTTGCTGGCGCGTCTCGATGGGTTGTACGCAGAGAATCCAAGCCGCGCGGCGGTTCTGCGCGCGATGCTGCTCGGCGACCGGACGTTCCTCGAATCGGATGTGGTGACCGCGTTTCAGAAAACGTCCGCGTATCACGTGCTGGTGGTCGCCGGGCTGCACGTGGCTGCGCTGCTGGTGTTCATTCTTTGGCTTTGCCGGCGATTGCGGATTCCACTGGCGGCCACGACGGTTGTGACGCTGGCCGTTCTTGCCGCCTATCTCGCGGTGGTTCAAGACCGCCCGCCGATCCTGCGCGCCGCAGCGATGGCCGGGTTCTACCTGCTGGCGCGGCCGCTTTTCCGGCGCATCGACCTGCTGAACACGATCGCGCTCGCCGGACTCGCGCTGCTGATCTGGAGACCGTCGTCCGTCGCAGACTCGAGCTTTCAGCTTTCGTTTCTGGCCGCCGGCGTCATCGCCGGGCTCGCGCTTCCATGGATGGAACGGACGAGCCAGCCGTATCGCGCGGGGCTTGGTCATCTGGGGGACGTGACGCGCGACGCAACCCATCCGCCACGCGTGGCGCAGTTTCGAATCGAGTTGCGCGCGGCGGCGACTTGGGCGGCGGACCGCTTGCCGGCTCGCATCGCTGCACACGCAGCGGCAATTCTGTCGCTGCCGATCCGCTGCGGCCTGCGACTGTGGGACATCGTCATCCTGTCGCTTGCGATTCAACTCGGCATGATGCCGTCACTCGCGCAGGAATTTCATCGCGTGACGTTGACCGGGCCGATCAGCAATATTCCGGCGGTGATCCTGACCGGAGTGATCGTGCCGCTGGGATATTTGTGCCTCGCGCTGGCCTTCGTCTGGCGCGGGCTGGCGATCGTGCTCGCGCGAGGGCTGAATCTGTGCGTCGTGACTCTGCTGACTTGCGTCGATTGGTTTGCGCGCCTGCCGCGCGTGTCTTATCGGATTCCCGGTCCGCCGGCGTGGCTCTTCGGCGCGTTCCTGGCCGCTCTAGTCCTGTTGTCCGCGATTTCGCGCCGCGAGGCCAGGCGCCGCTCGGACCGCAAGGTCCGCCGTCAGCCACTCCCGTTTGTGCTGTGGCCGGAGCAGGCGTGCGCTGCGATCCTTGCGGCGTTGGCGGTTCTAGTGGCCACTCATCCGTTCGCGCCGAACTTGAGCCGCGGACGCCTGGAGGTGACAACGCTCGATGTGGGCCAGGGCGATTCGATTTTCGCCGCTTTTCCCGACGGTCGCACGATGCTCGTCGATGGCGGGGGCCTGGCGGGATCGGAGTGGATCGGCGGTTACCGCTCCGGCCCGGACATTGGCGAGGAAGTGGTTTCGCCATTCCTCTGGTCGCGCGGGCTCGAGCGGCTGGACGTGGTTGCGCTGACTCATGCGGACCACGACCACATCGACGGGCTCCGCAGCGTTCTGGAGAATTTCCGCGTGGGGCAGCTTTGGGTGGGCCGCGATCAGGACAAGCCTGCCTTCAAGACCCTCATCGCGGAGGCGCGCACGCTGGGAATTCCGGTGGTCCACAAGACGGCCGGCGCGGAATTCGATTGGGGTGGCGCTACGGGCGAGGTGCTGTGGCCCCGGGACTGGCAGCCGGTGGCAGGCGCTTCGAACAACGACTCGCTTGTGCTGCATCTTGCGGACGGACGGGAGAGCTTCTTACTGACCGGAGATATCGAGCAGAAGGTCGAATCGAGCCTGGTGGACGAGCATGCGCAACTCGCCTCCGTTTTCCTGAAAGTGCCGCATCACGGAAGCAAAACGTCTTCGACGCAGGCGTTTCTCGAGGCGGTCGCTCCGAAGCTGGCAGTTGTTTCGGTCGGTGCGGGCAATCCGTTCGGACATCCGGCGCCGAGCGTGGTGGAGCGCTACCAGAACGACGGCGTGCGCCTGCTGAGAACGGATCGCGACGGCGCGGTAACGGCGCTCACGGACGGCCGCGAGTTCCTCGTCCGCACCTTCGTCGCGCCTTCCTGGATTGCAGGGCCTACTTCTCTTCCGCAGACTGCTCGTCGCGCCTCAGATATTCCTTGATGATCCGGCGAGCTTCGTCAGCCTGGGACTCGTACACGTAGATTTCGACGCCGTGCGTGGAGCCGTCGCTCCAACCGGCCTCGTTCAGAGGAAAAGGATCGGGGCTGGAGGGTCCGGGAATCGAAATTCCCGAGCTTTCCAGAAGTCCCCGAATCACCAGGGCCTCCGACTGACTCCCCGCGGTGTAGGTAACGACAGCGCGTTCGTTTTCAGGACGTTGCGTCATGGGCCCATTCTAACAGTTTGCGGAGGCGGACAGGCTGGGCATGAAGAGATCGATCCCTGCGCGCCGACGGCCGGATGTTCTCGCCGCACCCCGCACATGCTATTGCGCGCGATGTCGCGCGAGTCCATAATTCGTTAAAGGCAGTTTCGCAGGTCAATCATGGAAATCACGCAAGACGCCGGTTCCGCGCCCACTCAGGAACAGATCGACGAAGAAAGCAGACGCATCCGCCGTTTGCGAATTCTTGTCCGGCTGACGCTCGATACGATTGCGGGCGGCGATTTGTCGGCGGAAGAAGCCGCAGGAATGGTCGCCGCGACGCGGAAAGCCGCGCTCGCGATGTTTCCCGGTAAAGAGCGGGCCTTCGATCTGATTTACAAACCCCAGTTTCAGCGCGTGATGCACGCGGTGTATAACCTGCAATAGCATCCCTGTTCCTCATTCAGGCGTACTTCCGCTTCGAAGGATTCTCCCGATGAACCGTTCAGTAGCCCCAGCGCGTACGAATCCACATCCGCAACACGAGAGCTGCGAGGCCGATGATTGTGCCGATCAGCGCTTGATATTCGCGATTGCGGCGATACTGAGCCCAGGAGAATTTCGCGGAAGACGCGGAAGCGGGATCGGCTGAATGATGCTTTGGGGCGAGGCCCGGGAAAAACAGAGGGACGCGTGCGGCGTAATCCTCGAACGCAGCGCCGAAGCGCGCGCGAAGATCGCGCTCCTCGTTGCGCATGACGGCGTAATAGAAAACGCCAAAATAGACCGCGACAAGCGCACCGGCGATCCAGGAATGTCCCGCAACGATAAAGCCCGCCGCGAGGAATGCGCTGCCGCAATAGAGCGGATTGCGCGTCCATGCGTAAGGGCCGGACGTAGCGAGCTCGCGATCCTTGCGCAAGTGGCCCGAGGCGGCAGCGCGGATGGCGAGACCAGCGGCAGCGACGACTGCGCCGTAGACGATCGAGCGAAGCGTAGGCGAAGCAAGCAGCCAGTAGGCGACGGCGACGAAGTATCCTGCGCGAACGCGCCAGCGCATCCAGAACTTGCGTTGACTCGCCGGGCTCACGGGCAGGACTCCAGACGACGCCCCACCGCTTCGAGGACTTGATCGACCGTGATCGACAGCATGGCGGCAGAGTAGGATGCCTCGCGGCGGTAAGTGGTAACGCTGGTGTGCGCATTGCGGACGACGATGTCCGCGCAGGAGTACGGTCCGTTGCGCGAGGGATCGGTGGGACCGTAGAGACCGATTACAGGCATCCCAAGGGCAGAAGCCAGGTGCAACGGACCGGTGTCGGCGGAAACGATGAATTTCGCGCGGCGCAGCAGCGCCATCAGCGGGCCGAGCGCCAGCGGGATCGCCACTGGCGGCGGATCGCCCGCGGCACGAACGACGTCCCGCGCCAGATTTTCTTCGCCGGGGCCGAAACTGACGACGCCGCGCCAGCCGAAGCGGCTGGTGAGTTTGCCGTGCAACTCGCCATAACGTTCAGCGGGCCAACATTTTGATACCCATCCTCCGCCCGGATTCAGGACGAAGAATTCCCCGATGGCATTTTTTGACAGCTCGCGCGAGACGGCGTCCTCATCTTTCTGGTGGATAACGAGCGGGAAACGCAGCGCGGCCGGCTTGTTCGCGCCAGCAGCGCGCGCCAGCGTCAGATTGTGATCCACTTTGTGCGGGCCGCGCGGATTCAGGCGTTGCGTGTAGAGAATGGAGGCGAGCCCTTCGCGCGCGTAGCTGCTGCTGAATCCGATGCGGCGGGGCGCGCCCGAAGCGAACGCGAGCAGCGCGGACTTGTAGAGCGCTTGAAAATCGACCGCGCAGGTGTAGCGCGACGCGCGAACTATCTTCCACGTGGAAAGCATTCCGGCGGGGCTCGTCCGGTTGGCGGCAATCACGCGATTGATGTCGGGGTTGTCTTTCAGCAGGCGCGTCCAACGCGGCTCGACCGCCCAATCGATTTGCGCGGCCGGAAACGTGTCGCGCAATGCGGCAGCCGCGGGCAGCGCGTGGATGATGTCGCCCATCGAACCGAGCCGGACGAGCAAAAACTTCGGCTCAACCATGGCCCTGCCGGCGGATGCGGCTGAGTATGTCGCGCGTCGAGTGGTCCTTGGGATCGCCGCAGATCGCGATGCGGATGCCGAGCATGCGCGCAAGTTCCCGCTCAGGAACGGTATCGGTGGAATAGTCCGTGCCCTTGGCGTGGACGTGCGGGTGAATTTCGCGAAGGAGCGCGTTCACGTCGAGCTCGTCGAAAATGACGACGTAATCCACGGCAGCCAGGGCGGCAACAACGGCGGCCCGCGCGCGTTCCGTCATGATGGGACGGCCCGCGCCCTTGTTGGCGCGGGTGCTCGCGTCGGAGTTGATGCCGACAACGAGAACATCGCCCTCGGAACGCGCGGCCTGCAAGTAGCGGACATGGCCGACGTGCAGCACGTCGAACACGCCGTTTGCGAGCACGATCTTGCGGCCGAGACGGCGATGTTCGGTCAGGGCGTCGTGCAAGCCGGCTCGAGAGAGAATTTTCTGCCGCGTGTCCATCCTGCCTCAGGCATGAGCGGCTTCGCGCGCGAGAACGGATTCCAGTTCGGCGCGCGTAACGGTGGCCGTGCGGCGCTTCATCACGACGATTCCGCCCGCATAGTTCGCCAGATGCGCCGCTTCGAAATAAGACGCTCCGGCCGCGAGCGCCAGCGTAAAGACGGCGATCACCGTGTCTCCCGCGCCCGTCACATCCACGGGCGTGTCTGACCCGTGGATCGGAATGTGGCGAGGCGACGCGAAACGAGGCTTTTCGGCTTTGCGTTCGAAGACGGACAAGCCGTCTTTGCCACGGGTTACGACGAGCGCCTTCGCGCCCAGTTCCCGGAGAGCGCGGGTGGCAAGCTCCCCTAACCTCTCCACATCCGCGCCGATCCGCGTATGATAAGCGGCCTCGATTTCCGATTCGTTCGGTGTTGCGGCGGTGACGCCGGCGTTGCGAAATTCCAGCAGGCGATAACGGGAATCGAGCGTCAGCAGCTTCGACTTGATCTTGCGCGCGAGCGACGGTGGTGCGGCACCCATCCCGTAGTCGCAAATCAATACCGCATGCGCGCGCGAAGCGACGTCTCGGGCTTTCCTCTCAATCGCACGTCCGATTTTCTCCGGTAAAGCGCCTTCGGGCTCCTTGTCGACGCGGAGGACTTGCTGTTCCGTCGTGTGGGACCAGCCGGCAAGATAGCGGGTCTTTGTGGTCGTGGGGCGCTCGCGCGCGCGGAAAATGCCGTTCACAGCAACGCCCTTCCGCCGAAACAATTCGATCAGTCTTTCGCCGCCTTCATCCTCGCCTACGGTGCCGATCGGGATGACGCGCGCGCCGAGGTCGGCGATGTTGTTCGCCGCGTTGGCCGCGCCGCCAGGATAGGTTTCCGTGCGGCGATGCCGCAGGATCAGCACGGGAGCTTCGCGCGATACGCGGGAAATCTCGCCCGAAACGAATTCGTCGACCACCAAATCGCCGACCACGCAGATCGTCTGCCGCGAAAACGCGCCGACGATGTCGAGCAGGCGCGCCAAGTCGATCGTTGCGTCGGCTGTGCCGCCGGCCGGTCGGCCGGCTGACGGGCGCTTCGAGTTCTTTCGTTCAGGCGTCAATCGTTCTCCAGTAGCGGTTCCAGCGCCGCGGCGCTCGAAACGTATCACATGCCTCTTCCGCGCGGCAACGAAGCGAGCGGGGCAGCTAGCGGGCGGGAAACGGGAGTTTCATCTCGTCCGCGTGCCAGCTGGATGCCGCAACGCTCATCGCCGTTCGCCAGAATTCCGCTTCTTGACTGATTTGCACCGAAATCACGCAGCAGAACAAATGAGGACGCCGGTAAAGGAGCTGATTCAATTTATAGATGTCCTTTTCCGTGCAGACCAATCCTGCCGCTCCCGCCGCGACGGCCTCTTTCGCGATTGCATCTTCATCAGCCGCCTCGTAGCGATGGTGGTCGGGGAAAAATTTGTGGCCGGCGACTTCAAATCCCCAGCGGCGCAAATCGGCTGCAAATGCGGACGGATTCGCGATGCCGCAGAAGGCGAACAGACGGCGACCCTCTTCCGGCGCGAGATGGCCTCCCCATTGCCCGTCGTAGAAGCTCCGGACGCCCTCCAACTTTGTCTGCGCATAAAACACGGGGGCCTTCGAATAGCGCCGAATCAGGGACTCGACGGCAGGCGCGTGATCGCTGCGCGTGATGATGACGATGTCCGCGCGCGCCAGCCCGGAGCGCGGCTCGCGCAATCGTCCCGCCGGAAGCACGCGACCCCCGCCAAACGGATCCGTCGCGTCGATCAGAAGGATATTCACGTCGCGCGCGAGCTGAAGATGCTGGAATCCATCGTCAAGAACGAGCCAATTCACTCCATCTCGAACTAAATTCCGCCCGCTGGCGAAGCGGTCCGCGCCGATGCCAAAGGCGACTTGCGGCCCAAGCCGCGCTTTCAAGAGCTGCACTTCATCGCTGGTCGAGTCAGCGCCGACACTCCCCGGCCTTGTTGAGTTGGTTGCGTGGCCCCGGTAGCCGCGCGTCAGAATTCCCGTTCGCTTGCCCTCAGCCAGCAAGCGTTCGGCGATCCAGAGCACCATTGGCGTTTTACCGGTGCCGCCCACCGTCAGGTTGCCGACGCTGATCACCACCGCATCGAGCCGTTTCGGATGCAGGATGCGGGACTGGTAGGCCGCCGCACGGAACCGCGACACGGCCGCATAGGGAATGCTCAGCGGCCAGAGGAGCGGCTGTCCGATTCTCACGCGGTCCGCCTGTCGTTTTCGAGAACGGCCGCAATTCGGTCGAGGCAACGCCGTGTGGCGCCGCGATTCCGTTCCCACAGTTCACGCGCGGCCTGCCCCATGCGTTCGCGCAACGAAGCACCTTCGATGAGCTGCAACCAGACTTTGCCCAGTTCCGGCCCGCTATGCACCTGGACCGCGGCGTGCGCACTCAAAAAACGGTCAGCCATTTCGCGAAAATTTTCCATCGAGCCGCCGAACACCGGCACTCGTCCAAACCACGCCGACTCGAGAATATTGTGCCCACCGGCTGGAACCAGCGAGCCTCCGACGAAAACCGCGTCCGCGAGCGAATACAAACCCGCAAGCTCGCCAATGGAATCGAGGAGCAGAACGTCCGCATCCTCGGCCAGCGGCGCGCTGAGATCGATGCGGCTGCGCCGAACCAGGCGCCAGCCTCCCGCTTCGACAACATCAGCGGCGGCGTCGAAGCGGTCTGGTTTTCGCGGTGCGAGAACAAGGAGCGCACGCCGGAACCGGCGCTGCACGATGTCGTACGCGGCGAGCACGGCTTCCTCTTCCTGGGCGACAACGCTTCCGGCAACGAGCACCGGCCAGCGTTCCTGCGCGGCGATTTGGCCCGCCAACCACGACCCCAAAGCAGTCATCGGTGGCGGCTCGCCGTCGTATTTCAGATTGCCCGCCACTTCGACGCGCTCCTCCGGCGCTCCCATGGCCATCAGGCGCTCGGCGTCCTCGGGTGTCTGCGCAAGAAACAAGTCGGGGTCGCGCATCACTTCGGTATAAAACTCCAGCGTCAGAAATTTCCAGCGGTTGTATCGCGCAAAAGAACGCTCCGAGATTCGCGCGTTTGCGAACACCACCCCAATTCCCAGCTTGCGCGCTTCGCGCAAAAAATTCGGCCAGATTTCCGTTTCCATGATGACGACCAGCGCCGGCCGCATCTGGCGCAAAGCTCTCCTCACGGAGAATACCCAATCGAGCGGAAAATAGAACACCCCGTCGGCGCATTGCAGTCGTTCGCGAGCGAGCCTTTGGCCCGTCTCGGTGGTTGTGGAAACGTAAATCGGACGCTTCGGCATTCGACGCTTCAGTCCCTCTGCGAGCGGTTTTGCCGCGAGCACTTCGCCCACCGAAACGGCATGGATCCAGATCGGCGAATCGTCCTTGCTGCCCATGCGATCGGAGGCAATCGTCCGCGGAAGCGCCCCGAAGCGTTCTCTCCACGCGCGCGCCTCTCCGCGGCGCCATCCACGAAATGCGTAGTAGGGCGCCAGCACGAGCATGCTCAGAGCCGTCAACCCACGGTAGAAGAAATACATGAAAAGGAATGCCGCGCGAAGCCGAGAGGCGCCTGCCCGCCGCAAGCCGCTTTTCTTTCGCGCGAACCGCGTATTATAGTTCCCCGGCGGAAAAGGCACACGCAACTTCCTCAGGAGCGTGTGCATCGCAGAGACAGATCATGAGCCGTTCACTTGCCTGCGCAGTGGCTTCCCTGCTCGCGTGCAGCGCCGTGTTCGCACAGTCGGGTTCGGCACCGCCGAGCGGCTCGGCCGGTCCCGCATCCGCGATGCCTCACGACAGCCACGCAGGGTTGACCATTTCGGTCGATCCCTACGCCGATTCGCACCGTGCGAAAGAGAAATTCGGCAAGTCCGCGAACCCGGTCCCCGTTGGAATCTTGCCCGTCGACGTCTTTTTCAAAAACGACACTCCACATCCGATCAAGATCGATCTCGAAACGGTTCAGCTGGAAGTGCATTTTGGAAGCGGCAGGCACCAGGATCTCGACTGGATGTCAATCGGAGAAGTAGCCAATCTGATCCGCCATCCCGGAGGCGGGCCGTCGGCGCCGTCCGCGCGGAGGTTTCCCGTTGGCATACCTCTTCCGGGGAAGGACAAAAAGCTCGACGGCATCATCGCTCAGCTACGGCCGTTCACCCTCGATTCGGACGTCATCCCACCTCTGGGGGCCGTTCACGGATTCTTGTTTTTTAACGTGAACCATGACTTGGCGGCGGCTACGACGTCCAGCCTTTACGTCCCGGACGTTGCACTCCTTCCGGAGAAGACCCCGCTGATGTTTTTCGAAGTGCCGCTGACGCGAAAAAGCCCCTGATATCAATGGCTTGAACGGCGAAACGTGCGCGGGCGCTCTCCCGCTCCTCTCACCACAGGGGCTGCCCGGACGAGAACTTCCAGCAGACGGGTAGTGGTCAGTTTCCGAGTAGCCGACGATCGATGCTCGATCAACGACACTTCGGCTTGGTGGCTGCGAGTTTGCGGGCCCGGCAAACAACAGCAGATTCGCGTCCGGATCTTTGACGATGAAATTCTTGGCGCCCCAAGGCTGCTTTTTCAGTGTCTGATGAAAGGTAACCCCAGCGGACTGAAATTCAAGAAACAATAGCTTGATCTCGTCCGCTGTAGCGACTGTCATAGATACCGACAGCAGTTCCTCACGATCGCGGACCGCCGACTCGATTACGGGCCCCTCAACACACCTAAGGTTGAGACGCGCTGCGTCACGACCCACCTGCGCGTAGTAAGGAGGGTCGCCGTAACTGAATATGAGGGAAAAGCCTAACTTCTCATGGAAGAATTCGCATGATCTCTTGATATCGGCGACGAACAGTTGCGGCTCTGCACAGACAATTGTCGCTTTGGATGGCGACAAGTTCGCTCTGCGCGACGTGGCGGAAAGTCCAGCTTTCAGGGCCTGCCAACTATCGAGCCGTGCTGTCTTGCGACCATTTCTTCCGCATCGCCGAGCTTAAAGTTCGCCGCAAGAATCTCCGAATCGGGTATATTCAAGAAACGAGGGATAAGCCCGCGGATTTGCGCGGCCACGGGATAGTGCCGTTCACGATGCCAACGCAGTATGAGCTTGGCTTGTTTTTTGAGGTTCTCTAGATTGGGCAATGTAGGCCTCCACGATGGGAATCGTAGGTGGGCATTGCCCTTCGGCGACGCGCCGATGCACCCTACATGCGTCGATGGCAGTATCTGCTGCCCTGTCAGCAACTGTCAACTAAGAACGACGACACACTAGACGTTGGCCAGCGGCACATACAGATTTTTGTCGTATCACGGGCAGTTCGGAAACTGACCCACTACTGGCAGACGTCCTCGCTTGACGACGCCGTAAAATCCTGTTACAAACTTCGATTCTGGGTCAGGATTTCTTTGCGCCTGCGCCGGCAGGCCATTCCCCAACCGATGCACGCTGACTTATGAAGAAGCAGCTTGTCTTCACGATACGGGTGCGCAAGAAAAGCGGTTCTTGGACAAGTTTTAAGGGAGGTTCCTGATGTTGACCGCGTTTGAAAAGAGCCGCTCGCTCTTCGGGCGAATTGCCCGGACCGGAGCCGGCAGCGCCATGCTGATGCTGCTGACCTCGACCCTGCTTCGCGCGCAGGAACCTTCTCCTCAAAGCGCCGCACCGGGCGCGCCAACCGGCGAAGCCAGCCTGAAACTTCCCGATCTTTCCCAGGTGAAATTCCTGGGCATCGATGGACACACGCTGCTGCTGTTCGGAATCGGTTTTTGCGTTCTGGGACTCATCTTCGGTCTGGTGATTTATCAGCGTCTGAAAAACCTGCCGGTGCATCAATCGATGCGCGAGATTTCCGACCTGATTTATGAGACGTGCAAAACGTATCTGATCAATCAGGGTAAATTCCTGCTTTTGCTCTGGGCGTTCATCGCGGCCATCATCCTGCTGTATTTCGGCGTGCTCCTGCACTACGGGCCGGTGCGCGTTCCCATCATCCTGGCCTTCAGCGTCCTGGGTATGGCGGGCAGCTATGGCGTGGCGTGGTTTGGGATTCGCGTCAACACGTTCGCCAATTCGCGCACGGCGTTCGCCAGTCTTCCCGGAAAGCCCTATCCCATCTACCGCATTCCCATTTCGGCGGGCATGAGCATTGGCATGATGCTGATCAGCGTCGAGCTGCTGATGATGCTGATCATTTTGCTCTTCATTCCGGGCGACTACGCCGGACCGTGCTTCATCGGGTTCGCGATCGGCGAATCGCTGGGTGCCGCGGCGCTGCGTATCGCGGGCGGAATTTTCACGAAAATCGCGGACATCGGTTCCGACCTGATGAAAATCGTCTTCAAGATCAAGGAGGACGACGCGCGCAATCCCGGCGTCATCGCCGATTGCACGGGCGACAACGCGGGAGACTCGGTGGGGCCCAGCGCCGACGGTTTCGAGACCTACGGCGTTACCGGCGTCGCGCTGATCGCCTTCATTCTGCTGGGCGTGCGGAGCCCGGCGGTGCAGGTACAACTTCTTGTCTGGATTTTCGTCATGCGCGTGGCGATGCTCGTTTCGGCCGCCGCGGCGTATTTCATCAACGAGGCGATCGCCAAAGCGAAGTACGGCAACGTCGCTAAGATGAATTTCGAGGCGCCCCTCACGTCTCTCGTCTGGATCACTTCTTTCGTTTCCATCGCGCTCACCTACGTGATCTCCTATTTCATCATCCCGGATTTGGGCGGCGACAGCTCGCAATGGTGGAAGCTGGCCACAATCATTTCCTGCGGCACGCTGGCCGGGGCGGTGATTCCGGAACTCGTCAAGGTTTTCACGTCGACGGAATCGAGGCACGTTCGCGAAGTCGTGCACTCGGCGCAGGAAGGCGGTGCGTCGCTGGGTATTCTTTCGGGCTTCGTGGCCGGTAATTTTTCGGGCTACTACCTGGGCCTGGCCATGGTGATTTTGATGACGATCGGCTACCTGGTCAGCACCGCAGGGCTCGGGGCGGTGATGATCGCAGCTCCCGTCTTCGCCTTTGGCCTGGTCGCTTTCGGGTTCCTGGGCATGGGACCGGTGACGATCGCGGTCGATTCCTACGGGCCCGTCACCGACAACGCGCAATCGGTCTACGAGCTTTCGCTGATCGAACAGATCCCGGGCATCCAGCAAGAGATCAAGCGGGACTTCAACATGGACGTGCGCTTCGATCTCGCCAAGGATTTGCTCGAAGCCAACGATGGCGCGGGCAACACGTTCAAAGCGACGGCCAAGCCGGTGCTGATCGGGACAGCCGTGGTGGGCGCGACGACCATGATTTTCTCCATCATCATGGCGCTCACCAACGGGATCACGCAGAATGTCGACAAGCTTTCGCTGCTGCACGCGCCTTTCTTTCTCGGCCTGGTGACCGGCGGCGCCATGATCTATTGGTTCACGGGCGCATCCACTCAGGCGGTGACCACGGGCGCGTATCGGGCCGTCGAATTCATCAAGGCGCACATCAAGCTGGAAGGCATCGAGAAGGCGTCGGTTGCCGATAGCAAGAAGGTCGTCGCCATCTGCACCCAGTACGCGCAAAAGGGAATGCTCAATATCTTTATCGCCGTGTTTTTCGCCACGCTCGCCTTCTCGTTTGTCGAGCCCTTCTTTTTCATCGGATATTTGATCTCGATCGCCATCTTCGGACTGTATCAGGCCATCTTCATGGCCGATGCCGGCGCGGCCTGGGACAACGCGAAAAAAATCGTCGAAGTCGAGCTGAAGCAGAAAGGTACGGAGTTGCACGCGGCCACTGTCATCGGCGACACGGTGGGCGACCCATTCAAGGATACGTCCTCGGTCGCGCTGAATCCCGTGATCAAGTTCACCACGCTCTTTGGCTTGCTCGCCGTCGAATTGGCGGTGGAGCTCACGCTCAAGAATCCAGTGCTGACGCGCGTTCTTGCCGCCGTATTCTTCCTGATCTCGTTTTATTTCGTGCACAGGTCGTTCTACGGAATGCGCATCAAGAGTGACGCGCCCGCAGTTTCCGTCGGCGAAAGAGCGGAGGGCTGAGGCCTTCGATTCGCCGGTCTTCGAATCGTCCCTCTGACGCGTCCCTCTGATTGGCGGCCGCTCCGCGCTTTGCTCCGCGGCGCCGTCCGCGTTCGCATTTTAGACACGCTCTCCCTGTGTGCTTCCGCAAGCCGCTTCTCGTCCTTCGCCTTTTCACTTGACTTAGTGTCCCAATTTGCTAGTCTTTCCCCGCTGCCCAACCGGCAGCGCTTATCCAGAGTGGCTGAGGGAACAGGCCCGACGAAGCCACAGCAACCAGGCCCGAGTGCCAAGGTGCTAACTCCTGCCCAGTGGGGAGAGATAAGATCCTCAACTGGTCCCGCGGCGCGGGATCGATTGAAGATTCAACTCCCAAACTGAATACGAAAAGCGGTGGCTTTGTGCCACTGCGAACGTCGCTTGCGGCGCGATGTTGCGCTGCATGTGGCGCATTGCCCTCCAGGCCGGCGCGCCTGTGGCGAGGTCTATCTTCATTCCGGAGGATCCGGATGTCTTCGTATACGGACGATTTGGCAGGTGAACGGGAAGCCCTGGCCGTCATCAAAATTGGCGGCTCGATTCTGACGGGCCCGCAGGCATATCGACGAGCGGCTGCATTCGTTCGCAATCGCCTTCTCGCGGCTCCCGACGAGCGTCTCGTCGTGGTTGTCTCAGCGCAGAAGGGGGCTACGGACGACCTGGAGCAGACCGCGAAGAGAATCGTGTCGTCGCCTCGCAAGCAGGTGCTCGATTTGCTGTGGTCCACGGGCGAGTTGCGCTCCGTTGCGCTCCTCGCGCTTCACCTCCAGGCTCTGGATGTTCACGCGATCGGCGTGAACGTTCATCAGGCCGGCCTGATCGCTCCGCGCAATGGTGGCGTGGCCGAGGCCGCCAACGTGCGCCTCGACGCAGAACGCCTCGGCGAAATCCTCGCCCAGTGCGAGGTGGCCGTCGTTCCCGGATTCCTGGCCACCGATGGATTGCAGTCCGTCATTTCCCTGGGACGCGGAGGCTCCGACCTCACCGCTGTGCTGCTCGCGGCCGGCCTGGGCGCCAATCGCTGCGAACTGATCAAGGACGTTCCCGGGTATTTCACCAACGATCCCCATCGCGACCGGAATGCCCTGCCCGTTCCCTTCCTTACGTTCGAACATGCACTGGAACTGGCGGACAACGGATGCGACCTGGTGCAACGCGCGGCGCTGGAAGCTGCAGCGCGATGGGACCTGCCGCTGGTGGTGCGCAGCCTGAACGAAAAGGCCAGCGTCAGCCGCATAGCCGGCGCGATTCCCGGCAGCACTTGGACGGATTCGGTTGCGAATCTGGCCGTGGCGCCTTAGGGCAATGATTCCGAATTTCGAAATGCGAAATTCGAGAGTGGAACGACGAAATCCGATGTGGAGCATTCAACGGAACTCGAGCACAGTTCGATCGCACGCGAAAGGAGCACTGATATGAAGTTTGCGACCAAGACGATTCACGCAGGACAGCCTTCCGAACCGGAAACGGGCGCGCTGATCGCGCCGATTTTTCAGACTTCCACCTACGAACAGGACGCGCCTGCGCACGACAAAGGCTTTTCGTATTCGCGCACGAATAATCCCACGCGCCAGCGGCTGGAAACCGTGCTCGCCGAACTGGAAGGCGTGAATTACGCCGCCGCGTTCGCATCCGGTCTGGCGGCGGAGAACGCCGTGCTGCAAGCGTATCTGCGCCCCGGCGATGAGATCGTGATTCCCCTCGACGTTTACGGCGGCACGTACCGCATCCTCAACAAAGTCTTTCAGCCGATTGGCGTCGTCGTTCGCCAGATCGACACCTCCGATGAATCGGCGCTCGACGCGACGATTTCATCGCGTACGCGTCTTGTCTGGATCGAGAGCCCCACGAATCCGCGCCTCCTGATCAGCGATATCGAAGCGATCGGCCGCCTGGCGCACGCGCGCGGCGCGCTCGTCGTGGTCGACAACACGTTCGCCACGCCCTATTTTCAGCAGCCGTTCAAATTGGGCGCGGACATCGTGGTCCATAGTGTGACCAAATACCTCGCGGGCCACTCCGATACGATCCAGGGCGCGGCCCTGGCGAAAGATGCCGCCGTATTCGAGCCGATCAAGTTCCTGCAGAACGCGACGGGCGCTGTTCCCTCGCCGTTCGACTGTTGGCTCACTCTGCGCGGGCTGAAGACGCTCGAACTGAGAATGGAGCGCCATGCGGAAAACGCGGCTGCCATTGCCGACGCGCTCAACGGTCATCCACTCGTTCGTCGCGTCTACTTCCCGGGTTTGAAGGATCATCCCGGCCACGACGTCGCCCGTCGTCAGATGAGCGGTTTCGGCGGCATGGTTTCCTTCGAACTGAACGGCACGATGGAAGAAGTCGTCGCACTCGTTTCTTCGCGGCGCTATTTCACGCTCGGCGAAAGCCTCGGCGGCGTGAAGGCTCTCGTTTGCCACCCCGCGACCATGACGCACGCCTCGATTCCCGCCGAAGCGCGCGCCGAGCTGGGGCTCTCCGACACGCTGATCCGCCTCTCTCCCGGATGCGAGAATTCGGAAGACCTCGTGCGGGATTTGGTCGAAGGACTCGATCAGGTCGAAAGCGCGCGCTCCACGGCAAAGTCCGTAACGGCCGGCGCGGTCTAGCCGGATTCCGGGTATGACTGGCTACTCGGAAGATTAAAGACTAGCCGGAGGTCTGCGCGCCGGGCTTCGTGGCGCGAGCACCGCCCGCGGATTTGGTCTGTGGTCCTTATTCCTCACGCTTCATTCGGGAGAGGACACAGAGGCAGCCCTTCCCGGCCAGTTCGCAAAGCGCAATTCGAAGCGCTGCGGGAGGCTGCAAGAAAAAAAAGAGTTTAACGCTTCCCAATTCGAATCGGTCCGCACACAACCGAACACACCAAAACCAACTCGACAACCCTAGCCGAGCCACTGCGGATTCTGATAGGTGCCGTCGAAGTTGTGCGTGGTTTTGTATTCCTCGAACTGCCCGTTCCGCGCGGCTTGCGTCGTCTTGTCAAGCAGCGTTGCCACTTCAGGGTGGCTGAGCACCTTGAACGACTTCGCCGTCTCGATGGCCTGCCTCAGAATTGGCATCGAATCGCAACCGGTAATAACGACGCTCGTCGGCAGGTTCATCGCATATCGCAGGCAGTCGACTGGGCTCACCGTCTTGCTCTTCAAAATCAGGCCGTCGGCGATTGGTTTCATCCCGAGCACTCCGATTTGCTCGCGCACCAGCACGGGCAGCACCTTCTGCTGAAAGCTGTCGAAGTGTGCGTCCATCACGTTGAGCGGCATTTGCACCGTGTCGAAGTGAAAGTGATGCTGTTGGGCGGTCTCGAGCATTTTCAGGTGAATGTCGGGGCTCTTGTGCCCCGTAAACCCGATGAAGCGAATCTTCCCCTTCTTTCGCGCTTCGACGGCCGCTTCCATCCCTCCGCCCGGCGCGAAAATGCGGTCGGGATCGTTCATGCGGATCACTTCGTGGAACTGCAGCAGGTCCAGATGGCCCGTCTGGAGCCGCTGGAGCGATTCATCGAGCTGGCTCGCCGCCGTCTTTTTGTCCCGCCCGTCGATCTTGGTCATCAGAAATGCCTTCTGCCGGTAGCCGTCGCGCAGCGCCTTCCCCATGCGAACTTCGCTCTGGCCGTTGTTGTAGTCCCAGCAGTTGTCTAGAAAATTGATGCCGCCGTCGAGAGCCGCGCGCACGATGCGAATGCTTTCCTGCTCGTCGTGCTGCATGCCGATGTGGTAGCCGCCCAGACCAACCATCGATACCTTCTCGCCCGTCCGCCCCAGCGGGCGATATGGAACGCCGTTCCTCGATTCGACGGCGTGCGGCGTGGGAAAGCCGGCCATCAACGCAGTTATTGTCGCTACTTCCAGAAATTCCCGCCGGCTGACCGGTTCTTTTTTTGAGGAATGTTCGTTCGTGTGCATGTAGCCTCCTCGCGGACGATAGGAAAGGACGATTCTGCGTGACGCGCGGCTCAGGATTTCGCTCGTTTTGACTCCTGCGCCGCCGGGACTCGCGCTCCCTCGGGACAACGCGGATCGCTCCCAGGGCCGGTTTCCGCAATAGCGTCGCCGATCTCGCCCTCGGGCGTCAACTCCAGTGACGCTGCGTGTCAAACCTCGTTAGAAATGTCCCCTTGCTTACCTCGTCAGAAGTGTCCCCTTTCGGTTTCGTAGTTTCTTGTCGTTGGCTTGGCCTGGAGCGCAGCCCTGCGGAGCCCGAAGGGCGGAGCGTCTAGGGCGAAGCGGAG
>DATGHM010000169.1:0-23927 GCA_035307985.1 Candidatus Acidiferrales bacterium | reverse complement strand
CGCGAATTTCTGGCGTCCGCCGGCCCGGTGCCGCTGCCAGTGCTGATCGAGAAGGCCAATGTTTCGCGCGCGGCAATCGAGAGGCTGAAGAAAAATGGCCGCCTGCTCACGTGGGAGGAGCCGGTCACTCCTGACGAAGATCCCTGGGAAGCGAATTTCAGTCCGCCCACAAACGTTCTGAATCTCGAGCAGAAGCGGGCGCTTGCGGAAATCTGGCGATGGATCGTCGCGGGCAAATTCGCGGCCGCCCTGCTGCACGGCGTCACGGGCAGCGGAAAAACGGAAGTTTATCTCGGCGCCATCGAAGCGGCGCTCGCGCGCGGCAAAACGGCGATCGTGCTGGTTCCGGAAATCGCGCTGACACTCTGGGCCGGCCGGCTGGTGCGCGCGCGGTTCGGCGCCAGCGTGGCCATTCTGCATAGCGGCTTACCCGACGTGGAACGCGCGCGCGAGTGGTGGCGCGTTCGCAATGCAGAGGCGCGCGTCGTGGTGGGCACGCGGTCGGCGGTCTTTGCGCCGCTCGAAAATCTGGGGCTAATCGTCGTCGACGAGGAGCAGGAGTCCGCCTACAAGCAGGAGGAAACGCCGCGTTACAACGGGCGAGATGTTGCCGTCTACCGCGCGCGCGTCGAAGGTGCGGTCGTCCTGCTTGGGTCGGCGACACCTTCGCTCGAAACCTACCACAACGCCCGCGCCGGAAAATATCAGCTGATCGAGCTGACGCAGCGCGTGGCGAACCGGCCGCTCGCCGAGGTCCGCATCATCGATTTGCGCGAGGAATTCCGGCAGCGCAGCAAGGCCACGCCTGTTTCCGAGCCTTTGCGCACAGCCATTGCTCTGCGCCTGGAAGAAAAAACGCAAGCGATGATCCTGATCAACCGCCGCGGCTATTCGTGGTCACTGCTCTGCCGGAGCTGTGGCGCGTTCGTGCAATGCCAGAACTGCAGCATCGCGCTTACGTATCACAAGAAACGGCAGCGCCTTGTCTGCCACTACTGCAACTTCTCGGTTCATCCTCCCAAGGAGTGCCCGAAATGTCATTCGGAGTACATGTATTTCGTCGGCGACGGAGCGGAGCGCGTCGAGGAATACCTGCACGAGCAATTTCCGCAAGCGCGCACCGCGCGGCTCGATCGCGATACGGTGCGAACGAAGCGCGAATACCAGCAGGTGCTCGGAGCGTTCGCAAAAGGCGAGATCGACGTGCTGGTGGGAACACAGATGGTCGCCAAGGGCCACGATTTTCAGCGCGTCACGCTGGTGGGAGTGGTGGCCGCGGATCTCGCGCTGGGCCGGCCGGATTTTCGCGCAGCGGAGCGCACCTTTCAGTTGCTCACGCAGGTGGCGGGCCGCGCCGGCCGGGGCGAGCTTTCGGGCGAAGTGCTGGTGGAGACCTATTATCCCGAGCACTACGCGATCCAGTATGCGCGGCAGCAGGATTACGCTTCTTTTTACGAGAAGGAGGCGCAATTCCGGCAGATGCTGCACTATCCGCCGTTTGCGGCGCTCGCCAGCGTGCTGATTCGCGACCGCAAAATCGAGAATGCGATTCGCTGGTCGCGCGCGCTCGCGTCACATTTCGCACAATTCGAGAACGGCGGCGTGAAGATTCTGGGGCCGGCGGCCGCTCCGCTCGCGCGCCTGCGCCAGGATTATCGCTTTCAGTTCATCCTGAAATCGAAGCAACGCGCGGCGCTGTCGCGCGTCCTCAGCGGCGCGCTCGATTTTTGCACGGAGAAGGAAATTCCCGAGACGGCAGTGATTGTGGACGTGGATCCGGCGAGTTTATCGTGAGGCTATGTGATCACTGCGGTGTGGGCGCGGACGGTGACCCCGATAGCCCGCGAACAGACCATTAGTTCCGTCGGCTGTTTGCCCTCGGTGCACGATTCTTGCTTCGCTTTCTGAACCGTCGACCCCAGATTGAGAACGAGGTTGTCGTCGTGAAACCCTTGGGAGGGCTGTGGCTAAAAGCCACAGCCTAACGCAGCGGCTAAAGCCGATCGTAGTGGCGCTGCTGACGGTACGACCGAGGTCGTACCCTGACACGAAAACAGGTGTTAGCTCACTCACGAGGGGCAGCCCACCGCTGCCGGGGTCGAATACTGGAGATACGCGGATCTATGACCGGGGTGAAGTCATTCCCCTTCAATGGCCTCCGCAGCCGCAAGCTTCCGGTCCACGTGTGGCTCTGACCGCGGAGCCCCTGAATGCAGGACACATCGCTCACCGGCAGCGGCGCCACATGTAGGACAGGGCACGGAGGATAATTGCTCGGGCGTGAGGTCTCTCTTTTTCATGCGCGCCGAGACTATACGGCAACGGCTGGCCGCGAAACCGTTCAATTTTGAACATTTTCCCTCTTAAGTTAGGCGCTACCCGTCCGGATGGCTGGTTTCTCTTCGTGTGGCGCAAAAGTTAGCTCAATCGTGCAGGACCACACTCAGGAGGGAATTGTTGACGTGGATCTCGCCGTTGTATTTGATGAAGCCCAGTTTCCTAAATTTGTTCATGAAGAAATTGACCCGAGAGCGCGTTGTGCCAATGATCTTCGCCAGCATCTCTTGCGATACTTTGGGAAGCACCTGGTGAAGATCGCCCGGTGCGCCATAGCGGGCGAGCAGCAGAAGAGTGCGCGCCAGCCGTTTCTCGCTGGAGTTGAAAAGCTGGTCGATCAGGTCCTCCTCCACTCGTATGTTGCGTGCCAGCATGTAGGCGATGAAGCGGTCAGAGAATTCGTGTTCGGCGTGGAGCGCCCGAATCATCTCGTTTTTCTCAATCACCAGTACGGTGGTGGGTGCAATCGTGGTCGCAGTCGCTATGCAAATGGACTGGCCCGCAAGGCATCCTTCTCCAAAAAAATCTCCCGGTCCAAGGATCGCCACGACGGCTTCTTTGCCGCTCTCATTCACCACAGTAAGCCGCACACCGCCTTCCTGAATGTACATTACATTCTTCGCGCGATTGCCCTGGGCGAAGACGGTTTCTTTTCTTCGAAATGTTTTGACCTTTCTCCCCAGGCCAGCCGAGTCTAAGAACAGCTTCACATCGAACCCGGATCTTTTTGAATCCGCTTTTCGGGAGGAACGACGGATGCCAACGGATACACGTCGAGTTGCAGGTGTCAACATGCCTTAAAATAGCATGGGTCCCGAGCCCGTGGTCTGTTCAATATTGCACACTCTTTGCCAGGCCGGCTCAGCATCCGCACACTGACGCCCGAACAGCGTGAAGGGTTATCCGCGCCGAAAGAACGCGTAACAGTGCTGCTGCTGAGGAGGTTGGCGCTCACCTGAAACCCCGTGTCGGGGCGACACGCAGCATCAAACCCTTCGGAAGTGGTCCGCCGCGCCAATTCTTTTTCAGAACTGTCTCTTTGTGCGCAGTTTTACTTCCTACTGTGTTGTAGCTTGGGAGTGGCCGTGGGACAACGACTGACGGCTGTAAAACTGCCATTCGAAAAATTAGCACGAAAAGCGGAGGCGAGATCCTATGCGAGCGAGAATGAATTTAAGGCAATGTGTCTGGATTGTGGCGCTGGTGTTGGGTAGTGGTATCACCGGAGGGGCGGTACGGACCACGGCATCTCCGTTACCACAGGATCGGGATCAGGATCAGGCCCGAAAATCGCAAGATCAAGCCCACGATCAGGATTACTCGAAGAACAAGAACTACCAGCAAGGTGTGAACGACGGCCGGAATGACCGGGCGCATAACCGGGACCACTCCAAGAAGAGGCACTTCAAGAAGGATGACGACCAGAAGGCTTACGAGGCCGGCTACGAACACGGTCGCCAGGGCGGTCCTCGGGAATAACTTGAAGCGGTAGTTGAATCAGCGCACGACAAAGAGAGGTCCGTTAGAATGATGCTGAAGCCGCTGCCTGACCCAGCGGCTCAAGCCCTCTTCATCTTTGGTCGCGTGCCAGGAAACCAGGGCGAGGGTTATGACTATGGATTCGAGGCGGGCCAGGGTGTGAAGCAGAGGATGAAGACGGCGAGGGCGACGACGGCCCAGATCCAGCGTGCGCGGCCGAGGCGTTCCCAGGGATCGTAGAGCGGCGGATGCCGGAATCGCAACGCGAGGACAGTCAGCACCAGCCCCCAGAAAATCCAGCCGCGCCAGTAATAAATTCCGAAGGCCACGAGTGCCAGGCCGACCGTCAACGAAATTCTCTGATGCAGCTTGCTGGAAAGACTGTAAACGATGTGCCCGCCATCGAGCTGCCAGACGGGCAGCAGGTTCAACGCTGTCGCAAACAATCCCACCCAAGCCGCGCGCGCCACGGGATGCAGCAAAATCCACGATGGGTCCACGTTGGGGTGGAACCGCTCGATGAGCAGGCGCATGAGCGGCGGCGTGCCAAAGACGATCGCGGCCGTATCCTGCACGTTCGGCACGATCTTGGCTTGCGCCACACCGTAAGCCATTGCCGGAACCGCGAGAATAAATCCGACTACGGGGCCGGAGAGTCCCACATCGAAGAGCGCTTTGCGCGTGGTGATCGGCGAGCGAATGCGGATGAACGCGCCGAACGTACCGAACAATGTGGGCGCGGGAATGAAATAGGGGTAGCTCGCGTCGATGCCGTAAATGCGGCACGCGAAGTAATGCCCAAGTTCGTGCGCCATCAGAATCGAGAGCAGCGTGAACGAGAAGGGCACGCCCATCGCGAGCAGCTGCGGATGTTCGAACGGCTGGACGATCATCTGGAGCATGCCTTCGGTGGTGGAAAACGGTTCGCGGTTTTGCGCGTACGACAACGCGAATTCCGACCCGACGATCAACGTCGAAAGTACGGTGAGCAGGAAAAGCACCGTAGCGGGCCACATGGGCCGGGGCTTCAGACGAGCAGGTTGTAAATGCTCAATCTGCGGGAATCGCGATTCGAGGATTTCGACGGGGACTGGCCCGTGTCCATTTCCGTTTCCGTTTGATGGGCCGACGCTTCCCATGTTCAATTCTTGGATGCCCCTGCCGGGCGGAAAGGTACGGAAATCGAGCGTAGCCGATTTTGAGTCGTTCTCTTCAGGGTTGCGACCGATTTCAGGAATGCCGTTTTCAGGACTTCGAGACTGGGAGAGCCTGAAGTTCCTTGCCGGGCTTGAAGCGGACGGCTCTTCCCGGCGGGATATTCACCTGTTGTCCGGTGCGGGGATTGCGCCCGATGCCGGTCTTGCGCGGCTTCACGTTGAAGACGCCAAAGCGCCTCAGCTCAATGCGTTCGCCGCGTCCAAGGGCGTTCTTCATAGCCTCGAAGACGGTTTCCACGGCCTGTTCGGCTTTGGTTCGAGTGATGTTCGTCTTTTGTACGATCGCGTTTACCAGATCGAGCTTGATCACAACCGCCTCCATTAACCTGGAAACCTATGCTAGTCAGCACCTTGCGGATTTGTCAAGCTGCTCGCCCTGTACTACACTGCACGATTCTTCGCGATGCGCGGCGAGCTTCGCACGCCCGAAGCGGGGTTTCCAGGGCAATCGGCAATTGTCGACTGGCGAACGAGGATAGGAGATATAGAAATGTCCGTGAAGTCCGACAAATGGATTCGCAGGATGTCGCTGGAGCACAAAATGATCGAGCCGTTCGAGGACAGCCAGGTGCGCGACGGCGTGATCAGTTACGGCGTTTCCTCGTACGGTTACGACATGCGCGTGGCCGACGAATTCCGCATCTTCACGAACGTCAACTCCACGATCGTTGATCCGAAGCATTTCGATTCGAAATCGTTCGTCGAATTCAAGGGGTCGGTTTGCATCGTGCCGCCGAATTCGTTTGCCTTGGCGCGCTCGGTGGAATATTTCCGCATCCCCCGAAGCGTGCTGACGATCTGCGTGGGCAAATCGACCTACGCGCGCTGCGGGATCATCGTCAACGTGACGCCGTTCGAGCCGGAATGGGAGGGCTTTGTTACGCTCGAAATCAGCAATACCACTCCGCTGCCCGCGAAGATCTACGCGAACGAAGGTCTGTGCCAGGTTGTCTTCTTTGAATCCGATGAGACGTGCGCCATCTCGTATAAAGACAAGAAAGGGAAATACCAGTCGCAGCAGGGAATCGTGCTGCCGAAGATTTGAACCGCCCATCCCCGCATTGACGAGAGATTCTTCGGCCCGAAAAGCGGCCCTCAGAACGATCCGCGTCACGCAAGGCTCAGGATAACGAGCCTAAGGAAGAGGCCACAGGAACGCCAGCAGCCCCAGCAGCACTGCGGGACGGGACCGGAGGCGGACGCAAGAGCTGTGGCTAGCGCCGGATGTCGACCGTGCCGATTTCGTAGCCTTCGTCCGTGGCCGTCTTTTGCGCTGCCGTGCGCAACGTCTGGTCGTCGGCGTTCCGCGGAAGGTCGCAGTGGCGGCGGATAATTTCTTCGCCGCTCGCAATGCGCACCAGCCACTTCGATTTGTCGTCGTCCCAGGAGACTTCCACGCGATCTGCGCGCATCGTTTCCTCCATCTCAAACTGCTGAGGTCACCCGTTGCGGCGATTATAAATCCACCGGGAGAGAAACGAAAGGAGGAGGCTCGCCCGCTTAGAGTGCGGAATTTGCCGTGCGTTCTGAGATGGAGTCGGCCAATCGCCGCATCTCGTCATGAACGCGCCCGTTCGTCGCGAGAACGCTGCGGCCGCCGGGCTGATACGCGCCACCTTCGAGATCGGTCACCCGGCCACCGGCTTCCTGTACGATGAGCATCCCCGCCGCGGTGTCCCACGAATTCAGGCCAAACTCCCAAAATCCTTCGAATCGCCCGCAGGCGACCGAGCACAAGTCGAGCGCCGCCGAGCCGTCGCGCCGCACGCCATGGGAGCGCAGCGTAAAATCCCAGTAGTAGTAGATGTTACGGTTGTTTGCGCGCTGATGCGTGGGAAAGCCCGTCGCGACGAGGCTCGTGGCCAGCTTTTCAATCGGCGAAACCTGGATTGGTTTGCCGCCGAGGTATGCACCTTCTTCGCGAACGGCCGTGAACAATTCGTTCGCGATCGGGTTCAGGACCACGCCTACGAGCGGCTTGCCGTCTGCAAAGAGGCCGATGGACACGGCAAAGCAGGGATACGAATGAGCGAAGTTCGTCGTGCCGTCGAGCGGGTCGATGTACCAGCAATATTTTGCGGCGGCGGCGCCTCGCGAGCCCTCTTCCGCGACGATCGCGTGCTCGGGAAAACGCGCGCGCAGCTTCGAGACGATGATCGATTCCGAGCGCTTATCGGACTCGGTGACCAGGTCCACTTCGCCCTTATAAGAGATTTTCTTCGGACGCCCGAAGTCCGCGCGCAACACCGCGCCTGCCTCGTTCGCCGCTTCGACCGCAAGATCGAGAAATTCATTCATGCTGCACCAGGCGACATTCACTTTTTCCGTAGGGGCGGGTCTCAGACCCGCCCGAATCCTTGAGTCGGGCGTATGCCCTGCTAGGGTGTTTCGGCTGGCTTTCCCGCCGAAAAATATCCTCTGCGGAAATGCACCAGATCGCCGCTCTTCACCTTCACTTCCACGTGCCGATAGCTTCCCGGCGGCGGCTCCGGGCTGGGATAGTATCCCAGCAAGTACTGCGTGCGCAGCTCGCGATCAATGTGGTCGAATACGGAATTCAGCTGGGTGAGATCGTCGAGAAAGAACATCGCGCCGCCGGTGTCGTTTTGAATCGTGATCAAAGCGTGTTCGCCGGCCGTGTTGCGTCCATTCTCGCTTTTCACCACGCGAACGATGATCGGGTAGAGCAACGCCTCGGATGAAATCGCGGCGCGTCGCGCTTGGTCGAACGAATCGCCGCTGGTTGTTTCGCCGGCGTCCGTTACCAGAACGATCGCGCGTCGCCGGCCGCTGGGACGTCGCTTTAGTTCGTTCGACGCAAGCACCAGCGCGTCGTACATGGACGTTCCGGAGCCAGGAACGACCCGCCGCACCGCCGCCTGGAGCCGGGGCACGTCGCTAGAGAAATCGGCAAGCTCCGTAACGTCCTCGTCGAATTCGAAGACAGCCAGGCGATCGCTCGGGCGCATGACCTGCCGGATGAAATGCGCCGCAGCTTCGCCCTCGAATCTGAGGTCGGCAAATTCGCTGGAGCTTGAGTCCACCATCAACGCGAGGTCCAGCGGACGGTTCGTCTGCGCTTCGAACCGCACGATTTTCTGCGGCACACCTTCCTCGGAAACCTGGAACTGTTCCTGCGTAAGGCCGGCGACTGGTTCCCCGTGCGCGTCAATGACGCTGGCGAGGATCTCCACCAGGTTCGTCTCGACCTGAATTGCCCCGCGCTGGCGCTGCCCGTTTGCGCGGCTCATAACCATCGGGCTCGCCCACAGAGAGAACCCGAGAAGGCCAAGCAGCAGGACGAGGAGGCTTTTCATCTAGCAGCGGTTTGCCCGCGTCCATTTTCCGTAGCCGTCGCTTTGCGAAGCGTCGCACTTAATCGACGATCTCCGAAAAGAGGACGTATCTCGTTTCAGAGGCGCTTCTTCAAAGAATATGCGCATTTGCCAGAGGCTCGAAGAGCACTAGAGAGTAGATGAGGATGGCGCGGAAATGGCTTGCTGGCTTGGTTTTTCGCCTTCGACCCACACTGCGCCGTCCGCAAAGTATTCTTTCTTCCAGATCGGCACGCCGCGTTTCAGAGCGTCGATCGCGTAGCGGCACGCGTCGAACGCAGCGGCGCGGTGCGCGGAGCTGACGGCAATTAGGACGCTCGTCTCGCCGATCTCGAGCCGGCCCAACCGGTGAACCATCGCTACGCGGTGAATGGAGAAATGCTCGCGCATGTACGCGCCGATCTCGCGCATCTTCGCGAACGCCATGGCCTCGTACGCTTCGTACTCGAGATAGAGCGTGCGCTGGCCTTTGAAATTGTTGCGCACGAAGCCGTCGAAGACGACAACTGCTCCGTCCTCCGGCGCCTTCAAATTCTCAACGATGGCGCGCGCGTCGATTGGTTCTCGCACAAACTGGAAGATCTCTTCCGCGACACTCATTTGTTGCGGCATCCGTGCTCAACCTCCGCTGACGGGCGGAAGAAAGGCCACCTCGTCTCCGCTCGCAAGCGGAGCGCGCCAGTCCGCATACTCCCGGTTCAGCGAGGCGGCAATGGACTCCCGAAATTCAGCCAGCTTCGGGAATCGCCGTCCGTAGCGCTCGAAAAGGTCTTCCAGGCGCGCGCCTTCAGAAAGCTCGGCCTCTTCCTGCGATGCGCCGACGATTTCCTTCAACTGCCCAAAAAAAAGCACCCGTACCAGCATCCACGCATTTTACCTTGCCTGGGCCTCAATCGGAACTTATAGCGGGATGGACAGGCGTGAAAAGCCTTGCTTGGGAGTGGCACCGCGGACTTTCCAATCGCCCCGCCAAACGGCCAGCTATCCAATTCGACGCATCAAACTCGCCGCCAACTGGAAATCGGCCCTCGTTAATGCTACAAACAAACGGACTTCCGTCTTTCAAGGTGCGCGTCCGTGGCAGAAGGCTGCTCCTCAAAGGGTTGCAAGGCTGTGGTCCCGGCGGGACTCGCCGGCGAGCGCATGTGTATCCTGCATTTCACGCTCTTTGTCGAGCAGGAATGCGCAGAAATGCGCCGCGAATCGAATTTGGGCAAAGTCTCTCACGAGCGGCGGCAGGAATTTATGAGCAAAATCGAGGGGCGCGGCGCCACGCTTGTCAGCGTGGCGACCAGCGGGTGCTCGATGTCTGACGAAATCAAGGCGCGCATCCTCAGCACGCTGCTCACCCTGATGACTTGCCGGGAGAATATCGACCGCGCCGCTATGCGCCAATCCGCCGTACGTCGCTTCGCCGGCTGAAGCCTTTACAGATCTCTCGAGGATCGCAGCGCCAAGCCGGGAGCCATACTCAGTCTGGGCCCCGTCGGAAGGCGCGGATTGCGTTCCCCCTTGCTGAACTTGCCGCGCGGGCCATCATCTTGCATAAAGACGAAACGATTGTCATCATGAAGGCATGCAAACTGTCTTCGAAGCGGTGGGCGGCAACGACGGCCTGCGCCGCCTTGCTGACGCCTGGCATCGTCGAGTGATGGCCGACGACGTGGTCGGCCACGCCTTCAGCCACGGCTTCCACCCCCAGCATGTCGAGCGACTCGCCGCTTACTGGGCCGAGGCACTCGGTGGCCCCAGCACGTATTCCGACTCCTATGGGGACGAGACCACCGTGGTCAAGATGCACAGCGGCAACGGAGAGCACGACGAAATGGATCGCCGCGCGATTGCCTGCTTCGACTATGCTCTGGCCGATGTCGGACTAGCCGACGACGGTGCGCTGCGGCAAGTGCTGCACAACTACTTCGCTTGGGCCACGACCACTACGATGTCCCGCTACCACCATTCCGCAGATGATGTGCCGAAGGGCCTCAGCATCCCACACTGGTCGTGGGACGGACTCCAGCGGTAGGACTCAACGGCTGACCTGCACCACACGGGTAGTGGTCCAACTTCGAAGCTATCCAACGACTCGATATTCACCTTTGCGGGCGAGACCACCGTCCCGGCCAAAGGCGTAGGTCCTCGCTAACGGCAGAGTGTTGACCAAAGCGTGGCGCAACCCGGCAGCTCCCCTCGGCGATTTCGGGCTTCCGCAGAATTCACGTCCTCTCCGTACTGAATTGATTACTCGATAGTTAGTGGTTCAGATTCATTTCACTTGCGGTTCCTTTGACCGCCCCTCCGATTCGGGTTATTCCGGTGACAGTTCTGAGGTGAGAGCGGAGCGAATAGGCGAGGTGAAGAGAAATGCCGTTGCCAATACTTTTCAAAGAAACCGGCGAGTCAGGGAGGCGTCCGTATTGACTTCCTGGTTTACGTAGAAGCATCCGCTGCGGAAGCCAAGCGGACGTTCGACAAGACCGCCGTGTTCTTTGCAGACCCGTCGAAGGCGAAGCCCTCAATCAGCGACTCCGCCTACTGGCAGAGAACGGACGACGGGCCCGTGATCCACGTGTTGAAGGGCAAAGTCCACTACAGTCTCAGCGTCGATCCGGCGAACGAAAAACGACTGACGGATCTGGCCGCGGCGCTGGCATCGCGGCTCTGAAGCGCTCGGCTCGCGCAAGAGGACTGCAAGGGCCGGGCCAGTTGTGAAAGCAGAATCGTTCGCTTGCGCGAAGAAGAAGAAGCTGTTGCGGAAGCACGCGGTCGTTCACGCCCCTTCGCCGGGCGATTCCCAAAAAGCTCCGGACTAATGCCTTCAGGCGGACAGGAGGCGACGCCAGCCCGCAATTGGAACGCGGCAGACCGTGGGTGCCCCGCAGGCACACCCCCCTCACCGAAGAGTTCCCAGGGGCAGTAACGTGTGGCGCAGAATGGCGAATGTTTAGCCGAATTGGAGCGGCCCGGCATTACACCATCTTGTTGCCAGCCCGCCCCGGCACGGCTTAGTGTTTGATGTAAATTCCCACGTCAAACAGCGAGTGATCCCAATCCTGATGATGTTCGCGGCACCACTGACGATCTGAATCCAGGCGGTCGACGTCTTTGTTCACCCGGCGACTATGCTCGCCATATTTGGCTGAGTCATGATCGATTTTTGCCTTGTCCTTTTCCAGTCGTTTGTGACAATCGGAGTTATGCTCAGCCGCGCCAAACGCAACTTGACCAACTGGAAGCGATACCAGCACAGCCAATGCGGTTCCAAGCACAATTCCTGTCAGTTGCTTTCTCATGATGTCCTCCTGAATTGAATATGAATATCTACCTTGAAGGGTAGCCCTGTGCGACGTCGAGAAGTGAACGGGCCTCAATCCGGCGTCAGTAATGATCCCAGTCGTCGTCTCTTTTCCTCTGTCTCCAGGGATAACAATAGGCGCGACTACCGCGGGTGTCTGTGCTCTTTTGCACGTACAAGGTTAGGATGAATTTCTCTTGACTTCCATTTTATGGGATGGGGTTGCCGGAAAATTGTGGTCGTGCGTAGAGTGTTGATTCTCTTCCGGTCCGCAGGAAGTCCAAAGGAGATCACCGCCTCAGTCGAGCGACACAAGGTTCAGTCACCGATGTACCGGGCGTAGAGTGAACGCGCCACAGCCGGGTCCTGCGTTCCCTTCACGATTGCGCGGCCATCGGCAAATACGGTCATCTCGTACGGCGGCACACGAAAGCGGAGCAGGAATTCATTGCTTCGAAGTCCGCTGTCAGAGGCGGCCGTCAGCCTCCGCCCGAGTTCGACGAGATCGAGTTTCCGCCTGCGCTCGTGGATCTGCACCGAATCGCGCCCGCACATCGTTATGTGCGGCTGAGCCTCGCCTTCGAGATAACTGAATTCTCGCCGCCCGCAAGCCCGGCAATCCGGATTACGCGGCACGCGGATGGATTGGAACCGCCCCCTCCAGATGTCGCAGGAGATCAGCCTGTGATGGAGCGCTTCGGCATTGCCGCTGAGCAGCTTGATGGCCTCGCCCGCTTCGATGGAGGCAATTACGCCGACAACCGAGCCAAGCACTCCCGCCGTATCGCAGGTCTCTTCCGCGCCGGCCGCCACGTGTCCTTCTTCGCTCTCGAGCAAGCAAGCCAGGCAAGCGGTTTGCGCGGGCTGAATCGTCAGCGTCACGCCGTAACTGCCCACGGCGGCGGCGTAAATCCAGGGAATGCTGAAACAGACCGCTGCGTCGTTCAGGAGGAGACGCGTTTCGAAATTGTCCGTTCCATCCAGAATCAGCGGAAATCCCGAAAGCAACTCTCGCGCATTCCGGGAAGTCAGGTCACCGACGATGGGCTCGACTTGAACTTCGGAATTGATCGCGCGCAGATTCCGCTCCGCGGCTACAGCCTTCGGCAGCGATTCGCGAGCGTCGGCCTCCGTAAAGAGGGTTTGCCGCTGGAGGTTGGAACGTTCCACGAAATCGCGATCGATGACGCGCAGCCGGCCGACTCCGGCGCGCGCCAGCAAGCCCGCCACGACCGTGCCCAACGCGCCGCAGCCCACCAGGACCGCGCTCGAGGCGAGCAGCTTCTCCTGGCCCGCCTCGCCGATGCCGTCGAAAAGGATCTGACGTGAATATTTATCCCGCTGGTCCCGATTCATTCGAGTCCCCGGATTCAAAGGTCATGATAGCGCCTTTTCGCGCGCGGCAGGCAACGCCACGTGCTAACCTTCTCCTCTCACTTTCTAGGGCGGATGGGAATCCCACGGGAATTGATGTCTGGAAAGGGTCGCACCACGTCTTCCACGCAGGGGCCGCAACTGCGAGTTCTTTGCCTCAGGCGACACTCGCTGCGCCTTCTCGCTGGGGTGTGCGCGATTCTGGGTCTCGCGGGAGGCGCATTCCCGGGCGCCAAATCTGAGACGCCTCGATCTTCTTTTGCCAAACAGGAAGTCGGTTCAATCGAAGGCCTCCGCGTAGCCGAAATTCGCGTCGTCGACGAAACGGGGCAAGCGGTTGACCGCCCCATCCCGTCGCTCGCGCTGCGGGTGGGCCAGCCGTTCGATTTCGCGCCGGAAAGGGAAAGCCTTCGTCAGCTCTATCGCTCGGGCGACTATTCCGACATCCGCGTAACGGCCACTCCGGAAGCGGACGGCCTTCACATCTCGTTCGTGGTTCAGCAAAACTATTACTTCAATGTGGTTCGCATCGAAGGGCTCAGGCCGCCTCCCACCGAGTCGGCTGCCCTCGCGGCCATGCGCCTGGGCCTTGGCGAACCCTATCGCGAGAATTCGCTTCGTGATGCCGTGCAACGGCTGCGCGAGGCCCTGCGCGCAGACGGCTTCTATCTGGCGAATGTCACCCGGTCTCTCGGGGCGCACAGCGACACGCGGCAGATGGATGTCGTGGTGACGGTCGATCCGGGACCGCGGGCTCGGATCGGCGACATCGCCATCAACGATCAAACGCCCTATACCAGCCGCCAGCTCCTGAGCCACGCGAAGCTCAAATCCAGACAGGATTTCACTTCATCGCGCAGTTCCCGCGCCGCACAGAGGCTGAAGAACTACCTGGTCGGGAAGGGATACCTCGGAACTTCCGTGGTGATCACTCCCGGCGCGTACGATTCCCGAACGAATAGCGTTCCGCTCGCTTGCTCCGTCGTCACGGGCCCTCGCGTGGCCATCGCCATAACGGGAGCGCACCTCCACCGCAGACAGCTCCGCAGTCTTCTCCCGATCTACGCGGAGGGCGGGGTCGACGAGGACCTCCTGCAGGAGGGCCGGCGGAATATCCGCGACTATTTTCAGCGCCAGGGTTATTTCAATGCCGAGGTGAACTACCGCACGGAGAAAGCCGCGAAGAATACCGAAGTGATCGTCTACAACATTTCGCGCGGAGACCGTTTCCGCCTGGCGGGCGTGGCCTTCAGGGGGAATAAGTACTTCAGCACAGATTTGCTCAGCGGAAGATTGCAGATTCAGACCGCTGCCTTTGCGTCGAGCGGTCGCTTCAGCCAGCGGCTGGTTCGCTCCGACGCCGATTCGATTCGAGACTTGTACGTCTCGAACGGCTTTCGCGACGCCAAAGTTGATCCGCAGATCGACGACCAGTATCACAATAAGAAAGGGAACCTGTTCGTGACGTTCCAGATCACGGAGGGAGTGCAGACCCGCGTCGCGTCGCTCGAGATCGAAGGGAACCACGCGCTACCGACTGAGGAACTGATGTCTGTGATCGGCTCAACCAAGGGCCAGCCCTACTCGGCGGAAGACGTCGCCAGTGACCGCAACAACATTCTCGCGCTTTATTTCAACGAGGGCTTTCCGGAAGCTCGATTTCAGGAGGAAGTCCTGCCGGCGCCTCCGGCCTCGAATGCGCAACCCGTTCCTTCGGGCGCCTCCGATCGTTCTTCGGCTAGTTCTTCGCCGGGCGACGTGAGCGCCGCCGAAACCGGTCCCCGCGCGACCGACCGCGTGCGCCTGGTGTACCACATCAGCGAGGGCCAGCAAATCGAAGTCTCCAAGATTCTTCTCACCGGTTATCAATACACGCGTCCAGGCATCATCGCCCGGGAGGTCCAGATCCATCCGGGAGGTCCGCTGCGCGAACGCGACGTGGCGGAAACCCAACGGCGCCTGTACAACCTGGGAGTCTTCACCCGGGTTCAAATCGCGCCGCAGAACCCTGACGGCAGCGATCCGAACAAAGTGATGGTGGTCGACGCGCGCGAAGGACAGCGCTACACGATCGGTTACGGCTTCGGCTTCGAGGTGCAGCAGATCGGAGCGACTTGCGGCTCGACGACCACGACCAGCAACAACAACGTCATCACGACATGCAATCCAAGCGCGACGGAACTCGCGGCCAGCCCGCGCGGCATTTTTGAAATTTCTCGCGCCAACATGTTTGGCCGCGCACAGACGCTGTCTCTCAGGGTCCGCGCCAGCACGCTCGAATACCGCGCCGCTCTGGGCTACACCGCGAACAACTTTCTCGCCAACAACACCCTCAGCCTGCAGCTCACGGGTTTCGCGGAGAAGACGCAGGACATCTCGACGTTTACGTCTACCCGTTACGAGGGCGCGTTGCAGCTGGTACAAACGGTCACGCCCTCCAGTTCGCTGCTCTACCGTTATTTCTACCGCCGCGTCGAAGCGTCCAACCTCAACCAAACCATCAATCCCAACGAGATCCCTCTCCTCAGCCAGCCGACACTCGTTTCCGGCGTGGGCATCACGTACGCGCGCGACCGCCGCGACAACCCCGCCGATCCCAAGCGCGGCACGTTCAACACCGCGGACGCAAGCATCGCATCCACAAAGCTCGGATCGAGCGCCAGCTTTTTCCGCGGCTTCTTCCAGAATTCGTCCTACTACTCGTTCGGACGGGACTTCGTCTTCGCCCGCTCCACGCGTTTTGGGATTGAAGAGCCGCTCGCCAACACGATTGAAGGCAACTCGCCGTTCACCGGCATCGCTCAATGCACCTCGACGCAGTCGACCCCCGTTCAAGAAGTCATTCCACTGCCAGAGCGTTTTTTCGCCGGTGGCGGTACTTCGCTCCGGGGCTTCGGCCTGAATCAGGCCGGACCGCGCGATCCGTGTTCCGGTTTCCCGGTCGGCGGGCTGGCCATCCTTGCTTTCAACCAGGAGTTCCGTTTTCCGATGCGGCTGCCGTTTATCGGCAACCGGCTCGGCGGCACGCTTTTTTACGACGGCGGAAACGTCTACACTGATTTCAACCACATCAACTTGAAATGGAAGCCGCCGTCGGTCACCGAGATCAATTATTTTTCACACACGGTGGGTTTCGGTCTTCGCTACCCCACCCCGGTCGGTCCCGTCCGCGTGGATTTCGGATACCAGCTGAACCCGGCGCAATACCAGTTCTACAATCCGAGCACGCAACAATTGCAGAATCTTCGACTGCCGCATTTCGAGTTTTCTTTCAACATTGGACCAGTCTTCTGATATGACGCGTCCCTTCCTCATCCTCGGCTTGCTGGCGGCGCTCGGCTGCGGCGTTGCGCCGCGAGCCCTCGCGCAAACGCAAACGAGCTCCGCCGTGTCGTCGAATCCCTCGAGCGTGGTGGTCCCCGGGATTTCCCGCAACATCGACGGAATTGCCGCGCGCATCGAGGACAGCATCATCACGGAAAGCGAAGTGCGCGAACTCGGCGCCTTCCAGCAGCTCGTCGACGGTCACTCGAAATCGCGCGACGAAATCATCCGGGAGCTCGCCGACCAGTGGGTCGTTCGTCAGGAGGCTGCTGCGACGAACTACAAGCAGCCCTCCGACGAGGCCGTTGACGCCGCCTACAAGCAGCTCATCAAGCAGTTCGCGTCTCCGGCCGAGTTCCAGAACCGGCTGGACGCCGTAGGGCTGAGCGAGGCCGCCGTGCGCCGCTTGCTTCGCGCGCAGCTTTACCTCTCCCGCTTCCTGGATTATCGCTTTCGGCCCGCCGCCCAGGTGGACGAAAAAGAGATCCAAGCCTACTACGATAACGAACTCGTTCCGCAACTGAAGAAGCGCGGCGAGAACATTCCACCTCTCGACGACGTGGAGGACACGATTCGCGAGGTCCTCATTCAAAGGGCCATCGACGACCACTCCGCAAAATGGCTGGACGAGACGCGTGAGCGCCTGAAGATCGAGATCATTCCCCCGGGAGACGCCTCGTGAAGGTCCATTGGAAACATGGCGTCGGTTTCCTGCTCTTTCTGGCCGTGAGCGTCGGGCTCGCTCTGTACATCGTCTTCACCAACGGATTTGCGCAGCGGTTTCTTCGCCGCGCCGCAATCCGCGCGATTGAAGACCGCACCGGGACTCGCGTGGAAATGAAGCGGTTCCGCTTTTATCCATGGAAGCTGCGTGTGGAAATAGACGGGCTGACTCTGCACGGACTGGAAGGGCCGGCCGCCGAGCCACTCTTCCACGCGGATCACATCGCCGTCGAGGTACGCATCCTTTCTTTCCTCCATCGTAAGTTTTCGCTCGATGAGCTCACCCTGGACCGCCCAGAGCTCGCCGTCTCCATCAATCGCTACGGTCACAGCAACGTACCGCCGCGCAAACCGCGGTCCAAAGGCAAGCCCTGGCAAGAGACTCTTTTCGACCTGCAAATCAGCAAACTCGAGCTGCGCGACGGCCGCGCCGACATCGGAAACCTCCGTATCCCGCTGGCGGTCAACGGCCGCGCTTTCGACTTCGCGCTTCACTACATCGCCGAGTCTCCGACTGCAGGGGCTTATCTCGGGAGCTTCGATTTTCGACATGTGCTGCTCGCCGCCAGGAAAGACATTCCGTTCACGTTTGACATGAACGGGAAATTCGCTCTTCATCCCGATTCCTTCGAGCTGAATCAGTTCGTTCTCCATCTCCCGCACTCCGAATTGAATCTGCACGGCGATCTGGCAAGTTTTTCACGTCCCGATTTGAATCTGCACTATCGCGGGCGCCTCTCTCTCCTGGACGTTCGCACAATTCTGCATTCGCCGCATACTCCCGACGGCGTCGCCGATTTTTCTGGTCACGCGCAGTACGCCTCCGGCCGGTGGACAGCGGGCGGCTACTACAACGCTCACGATATCGGCACTCACTTCCAATGGTTCCACGCCGGAGGGATGCGCACCTGGGGGAACTTTGACGTCGCGGATCGAAAGCTCGTCGTCCCGAACCTGCGCGTGACCGCTCTGGACGGCTCAATAGAGGGGCGCCTCGAAATGGCATTTCAGGGCCTCGCGTTCCACACCGAGACGAAGCTTCGCGGCGCGAATCTCGCTCACGTGCTTGCCGCTCTCGACAATCCCAGCTTTCCCGTCGACGCGCTCCACTGGGAAGGCCTGATCGACGCCGATTGCGTGAACACATGGCAGCGGAATTTCAAGCACTTCAGCACGCGCGGGGAAACGCGCTGGTCGCCGCCGCCCGCTCTCACGCCCGGACTCATTCCGATATCGGCGAAAATTGATTACGAATATTCCGACAACCTCCATCGGGTCCTGCTCGCGCCTGGCTCCGAAATCTCCACGCCGAACGCTCACTGGACCTTCGACGGGCCGCTGGGCAAAGCGAATTCGGCGCTCGACGTGAACTTCCATTCCGGCGATCTTCGCGATTGGGATCCTTTCATCAATGTCTTGTTGAACAGGGAAAAGCATCCCGTGCGCGTGGCGGGAAAGGCAGACTGGCAAGGCCGCATTCTCGGCCGCCTGGAAGGTCCGACGTTTGCCGGACACGTGCAGGCGCAAAACGCGCGCTACGACGAGCTCGACTGGGACGCAATCACCGGCGACATGGACTATTCGCCCGACGATTTCCATCTGCGAAATGCGGTCGTGCGCCGGGGCCGCACATCAGCGCAAATCACGCTCGCCCTGAAACTCAACGGCAAATGGAGCTTTCTGCCGTCGGATACGTGGTCTCTCGACGCGCGACTCGATCATTCGCCCACGCAGGATTTACAGGAAATCCTGCAGATGAACCACCCCATCACCGGTTTGCTCACCGGCGACTTCCACGGAAGCGGCACGCGCGAGGAGCCCGCGCTTGACGGCTCGTTCGTGCTCGAGAACATCGATGCGAAAAGCGTTCACTTCGACCGCCTCCGGGGTCAATTGCACCTCGCGCACGACGAAATACGCCTCTCGAACGCGGAGCTCCGCCGCGGAGCCGCACGCGTGGATGGAAGCATCGCGCTCCACCGCCCCGATCTGACCACCGAATTCGATCTCACGGGCACTGGCATTGCCTTGCAAGAGGTGCGCGAGATACAGAGCCCATCGATCCCAATCGCAGGACAACTCAGTTTCAATCTGCACGGCGGAGGTTTTCTTCTGGCGCCGACGGCCCAGGGAGAATTACGCATCGTGAATTTGGGCCTCGGTACCGAAAACGAAGGTGATTTTCGCGGCCAGATCTCTTCCGACGGGCACGTCGCTCGCCTCACGATCCGCTCCGAAGCTCCTCAACCCACGCTCGATGGCCAACTTGCCATCGGGTTCGACGATGATCAGCCGATTTCCGGACAGCTTTCCATCGTCCACTTTGACCTGGATCCTTTCATCGTTGCCGGCCTTCATCTCAGCCATCTCACCAGCCACAGCATCGCTGACGGCGTCTTCACCATTTCGGGCGCCATGCGCCGGCCCGACTCGATCCAGGTCACGGCGGACGTTTCGCACATCTCGTTCGATTACGAACTCGTTCACCTGACCAACGATCAGGACATTCGCCTCACCTATCGGCGCAACGAAGTCCGCGTCGATCAGGCGCGTCTTCATGGACCTGATACCGACCTGAACGTGACCGGTTCCGCGCGCTTCGACCGCGACCAGCCGTTGCGCCTAGCCGTCCTCGGACGCCTCGATCTTCGCTTGCTTAACGGATTCCTTTCGGGCTTCGAATTTCAGGGCACCTCCGACGCGAACGTCTCGATCGCGGGCACGATCTCGCGCCCGCGCATTACGGGACGCGCAACCATCCACAACGCCTCGGCCAGCTATTCCGACTTTCCGGTCAGCTTGAGCAAGGTGAATGGCGACTTCGTCTTCGACCAGAGCCGCTTTCTCTTCGATCGCATCACCGCCCAGTCCGGCGGCGGCCAGTTGACGCTGAGCGGCAACGTCGTTTACGGCGAAGGTCCGCTGCGCTACGAGGTGAACGCGTCCACCTCCGCCATTCGCATCCGCTACCCGACCGGCCTCAGTTGGCTCGCGGGCGGAACGCTCCAGTTGTCGGGGTCGACGACGGCTTCCGTTCTGAGTGGGCGCATACAGGTTCAGCGCCTTCTGTTCTCGCAAGGCGTGGATGTGTCCTCATTTTTCGAGGCCGCCTCGGAGACCACCGCGGGTCCGCCTTCCAGCTCGCCCTTCCTGCGCAACCTTTCCTTCGACGTCGAGGGCCAGGCTGCGCCGGGCGCCCAGATTCAGTGGGCCGGCGCGCAGATCGGCGTGGACGGCAACGTGCGCCTGCGCGGCACCTGGGACCGCCCCATCCTGCTCGGCAACATCCACCTGCTCGGCGGGCAGATGGCGTTTCGCGGAAACAATTTCCAGCTCACGCGCGGCGACATCAATTTCGCCAATCCCTTCCGGCTCGATCCCGTGCTCAATGTCGAGGCGACCGCCACGATCAGCCAGTATCAGGTGACCATCAATTTCTCCGGCCCGGCCAGCCGCCTTTCGATGACCTATCGCTCCGATCCTCCGCTTCCCGATAGCGACATCATCGGCCTGCTCGCATTGGGCACTCCCGGAGAGAGCGCGGGCTTGCGAACGCAGTCCTCCAGTTCGCAGAGCTATGGCGCAACCGCTCTGCTTTCGGAAGCCATATCCACCGGAATCGGCGGGCGTATCGAGCACCTCTTCGGGATCAGCCAGTTTCGCGTGGACCCGTTCGTCGCCGGAACGGCGACCGAATCGAACGCCGCCGCCCGCGTCACCATCCAGGAGCAGGTGGCTCGCGATCTCACCATCACCTATTCCACCAACGCCGCCACCACCAACCAGTACCAGCTCATCCAAGTGCAATACGACGTCAGCCGCACGGTGTCCGTCGAATTCCTCCGCGATATCAACGGCACCTACGGCTTCGACATCCGCTGGGTCAAGCACTTCAAGTAAGCACCAGCTTCTCCGGCCCGTTAGAGGTTTGAATATGGCGCCGCGGCTCCGGTGCCGGACAGAAGGCCCGCCTGGGGCAGGTGTCAGCTTTACTCGCGCATAAGGAAAACGGAGGCTGGCGACAGGCGGACATGCCAGGGCTGGGGCTGGTCGCGAAAACGCTCCCACTTCTCCTTGAATACTTCCGCCTGAAGGTCGAATTCCGCTGCGCCATCCTGCTTTCCCGGTTCGCGAAGGGTCAGGAAAAGCGTGATGCGGAAGGGCGTTTCCGACGAGCGCACCAGCCAGCAAGGGAAAACGTTCTCGATGGAAGCGCCGGGCATCGACGACTCGACGAAATCAAGATGGTGAGCGCGTATCGCAACGTAAGCGGGAGGGCCGGCAATCGTCTCCGCGACGCGAAGCTGGCAACCCCAATCAGTCGCCTCAACCACGGCGCCAGAGACCGCTCTGGCGCGCGAAATGTTCTTGCAGCCGGTCAGTCGCGCCACTTCCGCAGTCGGGGGGCGGCGAAATATTTCCTCCGTGCTTCCGAATGCCGCGACGCGCCCGCGCGAGAGCACCAGCAGCCGCGGGCAAAGCCGGTAGGCCTCTTCCATGCTGTGCGTGACAACCAGTGCCGGCCGCTTGTATTCCCGAAAGGTTTCCTGGAGTTGCGCCTCGATCTGGCTCCGCAGGTGCGTATCGAGCGCGGACAGCGGCTCATCGAGCATCAGCGCCTCCGGTTCGACGGCCAGAGCGCGGGCGAGTGCTACGCGCTGTTGTTCTCCGCCGGAAAGCTCGCGGGGATAGCGCTGCTCGAGTCCTGCGGTATGCGTTCGCCGCGCCAGTTGAGCGATTCGCTTTTGCCTTTCCTCAACCCGCAGATGACGAATTCCGAATGCGAGATTCTCCGCGACCGTCCGGTGCGGAAAGAGCGCGAAATGCTGGAACAGCAATCCTATGCGCCGCGCCCGCGCGGGAAGATGGATTTTCCGTTCGGAATCGAAGAGGACGCGGTCCTGAAGATGGATTCTCCCACGGTCGGGATTTTCGAGTCCCGCGATGCAGCGAAGAAGCATCGATTTTCCCGCGCCGGAGGGTCCGAGAACACCGAGCGGCGCGTCGTCGTCGGCGCGGAGCGCGACGTCGAGGGAGAAGTCGGGCAACTGCTTCGCGATCTGGAGTTCCAAGGGCACGTCAGCGCCGCGCCCATCGCGCTGGCGCGTTTGCGTTCGCCCGTCGCGCGGAACCGCGCGCATTGGTCCGTCGCGCGAAGCCGCGCGCATTGGTCCATTGATAGAGCATGGCGAGCAAGGCCAGCGAGATGACGACGTCCACGGAGCACCATGCCAGCGCGCTCTTGATCTCGTCCGCTTCGACAGCGAAATAAATGGCGATCGGGATCGTGGCGGTCCTTCCCGGGATGTCGCCGGCGATCATCAGCGTGGCGCCAAATTCGCCCAGCGCACGAGCGAAGGAAAGGATGGTCCCCGCAAGAATGCCCGGCCAGGCGAGCGGAAGCGAGACTTCGCGGAAGATTCGCCATTCCGACGCTCCCAGCGTTCTCGCCGCCTGCAGAACGTGCGAGTCCACTTGTTCGAGCGCCGCGCGCGCCGTGAGGTACATCAGGGGAAACGAAACGACGGTGGCTGCGATCACAGTAGCGGGCCAGGAAAACACGATGGTCGCGCCAAAGCGCATCAGAAGTTTCCCGAGAGGGCCGTTGCGACCGAAGAGAAGGAGCAGAAGGAATCCGACGACGGTAGGCGGAAGAACCAGGGGGAGAAGGAATACGCCATCAACGAGCGCGATCACCGCGCCGCCGCGCCTCTCGCGCCAAGCCGCGGCGGCCAGACCCAAGACAGCCGTGATCAGCGTGGCGGTGACGCTGGTCGCCAGCGAAATCCAAATGGGAGACCAATCCATGGCCACCAGATTGTAGCCGGATCGGGCTCCCCTGGCTCGCGTTTCAGTTGCGGAGCAGGAGGAAGGTTCGCCCGTTCACTGTTGCGGTTTCGGCGGTTGCTGGGGAGTCTGCGGCTTCGGCGATTGCGGCTGTGGTTGCGCGCCGGGACCCAAGGACGGCTTCTGCTCGTCGGGCGGCAGCATGGCCTTTAGCTCAGGGTAATCGTTGCTCATGTCTTTCAGCGTGTCCAGCGCGGCCTTTCGCTCGATTTCGGCGCCCGTTTTCTGCGATTCCTGCAGCACGTCGGGAAGGGCCTTCACCATCTCCTGGCCGACAGGCGATTCATAGAACTGGATCATGCCCTGCAATTGTTCTATGGAGAAATGTTGCGCGTAGATGGGCACTTGGGCGTCGGCCACTTCATTGGCCGGTGCGCGCGTGCTCAGCTTCTGGTTGAAATCGGTCATGAACTTGTCCAACTTGTCGGCGGTAAGCCTGCGGCTCATCGCGTTCTTTACCTGAAGCGCGACGACTTCTGTCATGTTGTTACCGAGCTTCGCCGTTCCGGTGATGTCCATCAGATGACGGATCGCTTTCTCCTTCGCGGGATCCACCTTCTGCGGGGCGGGTTCCTCCGGCGTTGCCGGTTTTGGAGAGGACTGGGCTTGCTGGTCTGGCGTCGCAACGCCGGGCTGATAGTGCGCCGGCGGGCGTGCTTGCGCGGGCGCCTGCGCCAATGCCGGACCGGCGGCAAATACGGTGGCGGTAATCATCACGAGAAAGAGTTTCATGAGTTCCTCTCCTGGGGGCGGCCAATTGAATCGTCGAAGTTCATCTTAGCGGAACTGGCGGCCCGCGTCATTGTTCGATTTGCGCGCGCGCCGGGCACTTGCCGGCGATCCCTCCGCGTACAAGCGCCTCTCGAGCGCCTGTGATAGTTTCAACCTTAGGTGTCGCCCGCGTATGATAGCGTGCCGACGGCGACGATTCCATGCGCTCCGGCGAGGCGTGCCGAATGGTCAATGACGACCGCGCTTCCGTTGACGGCTCCCATT
>DATGHM010000168.1:0-5645 GCA_035307985.1 Candidatus Acidiferrales bacterium | reverse complement strand
GCATCGGAGCGCTCGCCGGCCACGGCTTGGCGACTGAAAGCGTCCGCCCAGGATTCGAGGAATTGACGGGTGGTGCCCGCTGCGGTCTCGCCTTGTCGTAGCCGAGATAGCCCACTCTCGATGCAGGTCCAGTGACAGATGAGGCCGTCAGCCAGGGCTGGTTCTTCGGAATCGAGTGGTGGAACGAGCCCGGTCCTATCGCCGGCGCGGATCGCGCGCTTACACAGAACGCACCGTTGGCCGACCCCAGGATGGTCGGCTCGGAGCGGCGACGACTTTCGAAGCCCCAGTGTCCGCAGATTCATCCGATTCCCTTAACGAATAATACCGCCGCGCGGAAGGCGTGCGCCTTACCCGCATCCCGAAACGCGGGCGGGTTTGGGAAACTCCGCACAGCCTGCGTACGTTACTGCGCAGATCTGGGTTGCCCGCGCATAACGCCGCGGTTCATCCAAAACGCACCGCGCGATTCGATTCTCAGCGCAGCCTTCGATTCCGTGCCGGCTGCGCTGGTGAAGGTAGAGATCGGTGTCCGGTTCGAGCCGGATACGCCGAGGCATGGAGTGTTCGAACTGCGAGCGGAGAGTGCTGTCTCGAAGAGGAGGTTTGATGAGAACGCTGTACTACGTCAACGCGGGCGCGAGTTGGTTCGGGTTCTACCTCGATGAAGGAGCGTTAGCTCTGGCAAACGATGGCGCCCGATTCAATTCGTTTGGTGCAGTCCTGGCCTGGGCCGGTGAGCACGATTTCGAGTTCGTTGCCAAATGCGAGCCGGAAGGATCGGCGCGCGTCGCGACTGAGATGCGTCGGAACGGAGGTCGAATATGAGCGAAGTTGAGATCACAACTGACGGTTCGTGCCTCGGGAACCCCGGTCCCGGAGGCTGGGCGTGCATCCTTCGGTGCGGTCAGCATGAGCGGGTCCTGCAAGGTGGTGTGGCGGACACGACCAACAATCGGATGGAACTGATCGCCGCCATTGAGGGGCTGCGGGCTTTGAAGCGTGCCAGCCAGGTCACCGTGCTGACCGACTCCGAGTATGTACGCCGGGGAATCACCGAGTTCCTTCCGAGGTGGAAGGCCAACGGCTGGCGAGCCTCCACTGGAAAGCCAGTGGTGAATCGGGATTTGTGGGAGGAGCTTGAGGAGTTGGCCGGCTACCACGAGGTGACGTGGATACACGTCCGAGGACACTCTGGGCAACCGAATCACGAACGATGTGACTCGCTGGCGGTGACGGCTGCGCGTTCGGCAAAGCGAGACGCTGCTCCGGCTTGATTGGGGTGAGGCCGAAAGAAAGGAGGTTCCCAGGTCGCCTACCAGGCTGCCACGCTAAACACTGCGTTTTGGGCGGGTGACCGTCGCAAACCTGCCTCTATCGAGATCCGCTGGGCACATCTACGGATCGGGCGTTTCCGTCCAGGTGCGCCTAAGACAAACTTCCGGTTTCGCCTCGAGCATTGGCCCCCAACCAGGTTGTGTGATCATCGTTTTGAGACGTCTCGTCAATGCAAACCGGAGCCTGCGCGCTTTGCGGAACCGTTGGAAAATTGCACGACAGCCATTTCCTGCCCCGGAGTATCTATCGCCTCCTCCGTCGCTCGAATAACGGAAACCTCAGTCCGGTCCTAATGTCGCGCAGGATCTCCATCCAGAGCGACTACCAGATGAAGCAGCCCCTTCTGTGCAGCACCTGCGAGCGCCGCTTCAGCGAGAACGGCGAGAGCTACGTCGTCCCGCTCTTGAACAACGGCCGCAGCTTCCCGCTCCTCGACCGCCTCAAGCTGGCGTTGCCGCTTTACGCTACCGGCACCAACACGGCATTCGTGTGCCCGGCGGTCGGTTTGTCTGGCGAGAAGATCGGCTATTTTGGGCTGAGTGTTCTGTGGCGCGCCGCGGTGCGGCCGTGGCGGATGTTCGATGGCGACTCGACTTCCGTTACCCTGGATCCGGCGCACCTGGAGCTGCTGCGGAGCTATCTCGCCGGCGAAGCGTCTTTTCCGGACGAAACCATCGCCGTGACCGCGACGGTGGCGACTGACTTCCTGTCGCAGAATACCTGCTTCGTTCCAAGTCGGGTCACGGACAATCCGGGCGTTGTCTACAGCCTGCTCTCGAAAGGGTTGTATTTCCGTTTCGTGTTCGGCGAGAATCAGCCGCCGCCGATGCGTGCGGTCTCCTGCATTGGCCCTGGACCGGGCCTGATCTTTCTCAACGACGCAAGCGATAAATCGTGGGAGCCCTGCGCGGGGATCATGGAGACCTCGATGCCCAAGGGCTCGCTCGCCACTGTGGGCTCCTAGGTTTGTTGCCCGTCCGCCCGCTCCAGAGGCGACACTGGACTCATGAGAGCCGCCGACCTCGCTCGCCTGAATGAACTCTATCCGGAAGCCATGGAGCCGACGGAGGCGGACGCAATGGCCGCCATCGGCGTCAAACAGCCGCACTGGGCTTCCCTCGAAAGTGAGATATTCGCCGACTTCATCGAGCAGCAACCCTACGGAATCGGCTGGTGGGCGCCGGGCCCCGGCACGAGCCGTCGAATCCTGATCGCGGACCACCTTTCCTGCTGCCTGGCGAGTGTCGCGGGCAACATAACCGAAGCGTCCCTTCACTGGCTCGAATATCTCGACGCGTCGGACCGCGACAGCGCCCGTCTCGCCAGTGCCGTGAAAATGCTTCCCAGCGGCCCGTTCATCGACCCGCCGCGCCCGAGATGCCCTTCCGAACAGCTCGCCCCCGATTTTGTCCGAATGCATCAGGCCGGCTTGATCCGCGGAATCGCTTCCGCTCTCGACTGTCTCGCCGGCGTCATCATCGGCGTCGCCGCCCTGCCGCAAAACATTCTCAAGGCGGATTTCAAACAAGCCCGCGCCGTGCTCGCCCGCGTCGACGGCACGGCCAGTGCCGGGGCTAAGGCGCAGGCGGACTTCGCCGCGCAGTTGGAGGCAGCAATTGCCGCCGCCGGTCCGCTTGGCTGGCTCGACTGGACGCTTGATCTGCGGAACATGCTAGTCCACCGCGGCCACCGCATCGAACTGGGGCAGTATCTGCCGATCACGCCTGTCTTGCTGGGACCGGACGGCAATCCCGCACCCCGCGCTCGCCGCGTTTCGCATCTGCCCCGCGATCCTGGGCGCTCGGATATCGAGGTCTTTGTCGACACGCCATGGAACATGGTCCTGCACGAGGAAGGAACACAGACGTTGCGGGGACTCATGAACAGCACCAGCCTGCTGTTAGATGCAGGCGCAAGGCACTTGCTCGATCTCTGGCGGTGGCGGCGCGCGCATCCCGGCGATCTTCGCCAGCCTGCGGATCAATGGAAGAACGGGCCTTCGAAGCAGTCGACGGGCTTCAACGGTTACGCGCCCGGCTCGCTGCCTCTCGAACCCAGCATGGGGATGATGCATCCGGCAACTGCACGGCGCTTTCATGCCGCGGCGCTCGATGACGCTTCCCGGCCCCAATGGGCGAACTTTGACTGAGCGCGCAGCCCCTCTCCTCCGATGCTTGGCACCCTGGCCGTTCTAGAAGCCGACGATGGATAATTACCCTCGGCTTCGTTGGTTGGAAGCGCCTCTTAGCCGCCTATCCAACCTTCGTTTCGACGTGGGCGACGAGATCGCGAAAATCACCCGGAACCGTCCGTGCGGGATCTTTGAAATAGGCGACGAGTGGCGCCAGTCCGACTCCCCACTGACCAGCTCCGTAGTTGGTCGCACAGGTCTCTCTCGGTTCGCTCGGGTGAAGGCAATCGAAGATATATTTGAAAATTGGTGGACCGGGGATAAACCAAGCCTGCTCAGGCCTCCGATGATTTCTGGTTTCAGGTGAAAACAGGATCGCACGCACTCGCGCGTCTCGAGGGCACAGAACGGTAGGCGCAGCTGGCGCGCCTGGGAGGGGATTCAGGATGGCGAGTACATCGGCGGACACGCGACTCACCTCCTCGGCTGTCAAATGGCCCCACCATTGAAGAATGGTCGACACTGCGGGGAGATTGCGAACAGCTGGGTTGAACTGCAGGGATTCACCGTGACTCTTGACCTCACCGACGATGAAATCCACCCCGCGATTCCAAGGATCAAGTTCCGTCGCACTAGCGATCACGCGATCAGGCTCTGCATTGTGAGGTAGTCTGACAGCCAGCACATCCAGTTCTGTAGTGACGCGCCCCGGTGCGCTTGACTGAACGACGAAGCCAGTGGTGAAGTACCCGTTTAACCGAAGGTATAAGGCAACAAGGGCTTCTTGGATATCGGCTTTCGTCATTCCACGATTATGAGTGGTTCACGCGTCATCCAGAAACCGCCCGGTACGTAGCCAAGTTCGGTTCTGGGAAGTTGGGGTTCACTTGGACGCATAATCGCCATGCTGGCCTCCTATGGGCCGTGTCCCGCGGCGGCACGGCCGGCGAGCCTAACTATTCCCGACGCAGAACGGCCTTTCCGCACTGCCGACAGGTGAATGCGAGCATCTTGGAAAAGCCTGGAACAGATTCACCGATCCGCAATGCGGACACATTTCGCTGGCAACCTCGAGCGTGAGTTCCAGTTCTGTCAGCGCCCGCTCAACATTCGCGACGGGAACGGTGCGGAGCACGGCACCGCATTCATTGCAGACAATATCAGCCTCATCCCCGCGAATGACGCCGTTCAGGCAGCCGCAGCACTCCGGATCGCCAGAGTCTGAATGCGGCAGCGTTGTTTCGATGGGGCCTTCGAACCCCGACCCGTTACAAACAGGGCAATCGCGTGGCCCGGTGAATGGAGCAAGGTCACCATAACCATACGCGCAGCCCGTATAATTGCCGTCGCCTAGGGGGATGCCTCGACACCGCGGCGGCGGTGGTAACGGACGTAATTCTGGCTCCTCGTCCACGCGTCTATTGTCCCCCGGGGTGCCCGGGGGCAATCTGTACCAGGGCGATTTCAGGCTACGCAACCTTATATATAGCCAGACGCCAGCTTAGCTCTCATCCCTGCCAACCTTCAACGATTGGCCAACCCGCAACGCCCATCCTAAGACCCACCTGCATGGAGATTCGAACAGACTCACTGCGCTCGGCGTGTCTCAGGACGTAACCCATTGAATATCAGGAGGTTCAACATGCAAGTACGAATATCGCCGACGCTCACAGCGAATCCGATCCTAACACTGGAAGATCTTGGCTTGGAGCGAAGCGTCGGCTTAGACCAAGCCAGCCGAGGGCTGGCGGAGCGTTCAGAAGCCCAAATCGTTCGTTGGGTCCAGTTTCCCGCCGGCGCCCTGTTCTTTACCCTGGTCCCGGATGATCCGGAGTCGGGTGCAGTCTATGTATTCGACCGCAAGAACGGGGTGTTCTACCTCGTGGACTTCAACGACCAGAAATGGGGTGGCTACAGTCTGGCCGAATACGAGGTGCTGGAACGGACGCACCGGCTGACCCTGCTGGCGCAGCGCCCGTGGCTGCTGGAACGGAGGTATGACCAGCGAAAGGCGAGCTGACCGACAGCTTGGCCCGTTCATTTGCGCGGGTTTTGAATTCGGGTTATGAAAGAGCAGGACGAAACGAGAAGCCGCTATGCCCAAGCGCTATCAGGCAACTTCCACAAATGTGGAGGACTATTGGCAGCTGTTCGTGAATCGGCGCGCCTACGTTCT
>DATGHM010000167.1:0-17239 GCA_035307985.1 Candidatus Acidiferrales bacterium | reverse complement strand
GAACGTTAAGCGCATGCTCGCGTATTCCTCCATCGCCCATGCAGGCTACATCATGGTCGCCTTCACCGCTTCGACGGACCTCGGCATCGCCGCCGTTCTCTTTTACCTGGCCGCTTACGCGCTGATGAAGATGGGCGCATTCCTCGTCGTAACGCATCTCGGACAGCAGGGCGAGCAGCACCTCGACATCAAGGATTACGCCGGACTCGGCATGCGCCAGCCCGTCCTCGCGGCGTGCTTTTCGCTTTTCCTGCTTTCGCTGCTCGGCTTGCCCGCCACCGCCGGCTTCCTCGGCAAGTTTTTCGCTTTTCAGGCCGCCCTCGATTCGCGCGTCATCTGGCTGGTCGTCATCGCCGCGATCAACAGTGTGATCGGCGCCTACTACTACCTGCGCGTGATCATCGCCATGTATTTCTGGGAGCCCTCAAAGGACTATTCTCCCACCGCCGTCGCTCCCGCGCTCGCCGTAGCGCTCGCCGTCGCCGCCATCGGCACCCTCTACCTCGGCCTCTTTCCCGCCCGCATCCTGGTCCTAGCCAAATCCGCCGCCGCTTCCCTCCTCCTCCACTGACGCCTTCTTCCATGGCGACGCCTTTCATTTCCGACGAAGAAATACTAAAAAAACTGAAGGCTGGCGAAGACAGTTTTGTAGAGAGAAAATCGTTTGGCGACTGGAAGAAAGACGCTGTCAATACGTGCGTCGCGTTTGCGAATTCGTGCCCTATTGAGGGTGCGCCCGGACTTTTGTGTATCGGCGTGAAGAACGATGGAGGCATTGAGCGCTCACAAATCGACCTCGATACACTGCAGAAGACGCTCGAACGCGAATTGGAAGACGCTTACCCACCAATCCCGCACAGGACGCGCGTTGTCTCTGCCCACGAAGGAAAATTCATCGCTGTGGTCGTTCCCGGAAGCTCACAAGGGCCACACTTCTCCGGCCCTGCTTATGTCAGAAGCGGCCCGACAAATGCAAAGGCCAGCAAAGAACAATTCGAAAGGTTAGTTGATCGCCGAGAACGCAAGGTTCGCGAGATTCTGAAATGGCAGAACAAGGCCGTCAAACTCGTTCGACTCTGGGCGGTACCTAGCAACCTAGTCGGCAGAATCGCGGGCAACTCTTACGTCACGGTCATCGACTGCACAGCTCTTGTCGTGAAAGTCGAAATGACAGGATCCGGTTTCCTCTTTTTCCCGCTCGACCATGTAATTCTAGGCCACGATGCGCAAGCGAACTGCCTAACGCTTGAGGTTCCCCAGGACTGAGAAGAGGAATGGCCTCGGCAGAGATAGGCGGCAAATTGTTCTAGGGAGAGACTGGCGTGGGTGCGACAGACTTCATTTTAGCGGCTCTGCTTGTCTTCGGATTACTGTCGTGGCTCGATCAGCGCGCAAAGATACGAGATTTGCAAAGGCGGATTGATATCCTGACGAGGCGTTTCGGGCCCTTTCCGTCATGGATTTACGATGAGTAGTGAGGGAGCACAAGACAACTTAGTTCCGCTAGGCTCGTGGGACGGCAAAGCCCGCACTTCACCGATCAGCTCGTCAAATTTGCCACGACCCGCCTTAATTCAGGGTCGTCACCCAACCAATAATCTCGTTTCCTTCGGGCGGCGGGTGGCGTGCGCTCCAACTCGCTCCAAGTCAGGCACCAGGACAAAACAATGCTCCCTCACAACACCTCGCCCAACACTTCGATCAGCATTCGCGGGTGCCGCATCCCTTGCCGTTTTTGCAAGGGTGCGGGGTTTCCGCCCGTCGGTCCCTAATCCGCATCTGCCTCCGAGGCCTGTCGCATTCGATAGTGACTTTCGTCTAGAGACAAATGTACCTGCCGCCCTAGGTATTTTCGTTATCTCGCCTCTGCGCCGGTTTCGTGCTAGCGTTGCTCGTTTTTATGCGACGATCGACTTCACATCTCAGCATACAGCGCCACTGCCGACCGGCACCGCTCTCTTGGCCCCGCGCTTCATCCCTGCGATTTGCGCGTATGGTGGCAACCGCAACCTTTTTCTCGTCACTCGCAAGTCGCCGGCCCTGTGCGGAGCCGAAGGGTCGCTCGCCACGGCAATATCTCGATACGCGTGTCGAGATATTTTTCGCGTAAGTCTATGCCCATCAACAAAAGCGTCAAAATTTCTCGATACACTTTTCATGGGTTCTTTTCGCCCTACTTTCGCTTCATAAGACAAAAACAAAAAGCCCGGAAGCTCGATTGGGGCGAGCCTCCGGGCCGTTGGAACTTGAACCGCGTTGGATTCGCGCCGGCTACTTGACGCGGATGAACATCATGGCGAACGTATACAGCGCCATCGACTCGATCAGCACGAGACCGAGAATCAGGGCGAAGCGGATTCCCGCCTCCGCGCCCGGGTTGCGAGCCAGGGCTTCGCACGCGCTCGCGGTCGCTTTGCCTTGGCCGAGCGCGCCTCCAAACGACGCAATCGCCATAGAGAAGCCTGCCGTCAACACGACCCAGTTCACACCGCCGCCGGAAGATGCCGCCGGCGCGGCCTGCGCTGCAAAAGTCACCGGCGCAAGCAGGCACGTCGCCAGCCCCGCCATCACAAACATCGTCAATCTTTTCACTGGTGTTCTCCTCTTTATGAAATTGCCGCCAGGGGGTGGTTCCCAGCCGCCTTGGGAGGCCGCCGGTCTCACACTGAAACGGCGATCAAGCCAAACAAAATTAGTGCTGTTCCGCGACTGCGCCGGCCACGTAAACGACCGGCAGAATCGTGAATACGAACGCCTGCAATATCCCCACAAAAATATGCAATCCGATGAAAGCGAGCGGCACGCCCAGCGGAAGAATCGCCGAAACGTACCCCACGGAACTCAGTTTTCCCAGAAGCAAAAAAACGTCGAGCATCAAGCCGAGAAAAATCACGTACAGAATCTCGCTCACCATCATGTTGACCCAAAGCCGGACGGTCAGCGAGAGCAGGCGGAAGGAATGACTGAACAGCTCGATGGGCAACATCAGGCCCACGCCCAAAACCCATTTCACGATGCCCGGCATGGGCATCTCAGGCCCCAGGAAATGCTTCGCGTAGCCAAACGGTCCGTGTTTGGCGAACCCGCAGTAATTGTAATAGATGAATACGATCGTGGCGCATCCGAGGGGCACGCTCTTGTCCGCAGTGGGCGACTGAAGGGTCGGTATGAGGCTTATCAGATTGCAGATCAGAATGAAGATGCCGATCGTGCCAATCATTGGCACGTATCGGTCGCCGTCATGAATGTTCTGCCGGACGAGGTCGCGGATGCCGACATCCATGGGATTCGTCAGCAGCATTTCCATCACCTGCTGCGTTGCGCCGGGTCGATCGGCGGAAATGCGTCCCTTCAGCCAGAGGAAAAACACCACGGACAGTGCGAAAACCAGAACCTCCATGGAGACGTGGTTCGGGATGGGGTACTCGCGGCTCGCGGGCTGAATGTGCAGCGCGGCCAGCAGTGCCAGCGCCGCGCCTCCGAAGAGCTTGTTGAGGATTACCGTGATCCAGAGCGGGTGCTCCATGGATCTCCCTTTCCCAACGCGAAAGCGGGCGGGTCTCAGACCCGCTTCTCAATGCTCAGTCTGCAGTTCCACCGAGTCTAAGCCCTGCGTCCGCCGGGCGCTCTGTTTCAGCGGCCTTCCAACGCGGGCGCGCCACGAACCAACTGGCCCACAAGCTCGACGATTACCGCTGCCACAGCGGCGAACAGGCCGCACAGAAAGCCGTTCGCCATGGATCCAAAGCTACGCAGGATAACATACGCTCCAATGATGAGCAAAGCGTAGCGCCCGATCATTTTCACGTAGGTGCGCCTGGGGACTCGGGGGTTTTCGACGCCTTCCTGCGCGATGGAGAGCCGCGCCAGCACGCCGACGCCGTGCCGCATCCAGCGAAAATTAAGCCAGGAAAGAAGCGTTCCGAAGGCGAGGCCGGCACTCGCCGACGGGCTCCAGAAGATGGCCGCGCAGACCGCGGCAGCCGCGCCAATCGCGAGCGTCAGATACTCGATGCGCCGCTCGGCAGCCGCGTAGAACGCCGAGTTATCCGTCATTCGCCCCATTCCCTTTTCCTTGCTTATTCTTAGCGGGCGATAGGTACCGGATGATCTCCCAGATTCCTCCGCCCATACCGAGCAACCCTCCGATCAACAGGAACGCAGGCGCGGTGTGCGCGTAATGGTCGATCAGGTAACCAAGGCCGCCGCCCGCCAGCACGCTGCCGATCATCACGAAGGGCAGTTCCATCGCGAGCAAAACCTGCTGCATGGATTTTCCGGGGCCGTTGCCGGGCGACGGGCTTGGACAGGCCATCAACGCGCTCGCTCAGCGGCCAAACGGAGTGAGGATCGAGTAGACAGCGAGCCGCACGAACTGCTCGGGGAAAATTCCTGCCGCGAGTGTGCCAATGGCCATCGCTCCCAGCGCGAACTTCTGCGCCACGCTGATCGCGGGGCGCACCGGATCGACCGCTTCGCGCACCCACATCGCCGCTACCAGCCGGAAGTAATAGTATACGGCAGGCAGAATGTAGGCGACGGCCAGAACGGCGAGAACGTAATGCTGCGTCTGGATCAGGGCCCAGAAGACGAGCAGCTTCGCGACGAAGCCGGCCGTAGGCGGGATTCCGGCGAGCGACAGCAGGAAAATCAGCATCAGAACGGCCGCGCCCGGATTGCGCTGCATCAGGCCGTTGAGGTCATCGATGTTGTCGCCAATCACGCCTTTGCGGCGCAGAACGATCACAACGGCGAAGGCGCCCGTGTTGAAGAAGAGATAGACGAGCAGGTAGAACGCCATCGCTTCGAGGCCGAGCTTGTTCAGCGAACCGTCTTTATTCACGCTGCCGACGAGGCCAAACAGAATGTAACCGACTTGCGTGATCGAGGAGTACGCGAGCAGGCGCTTGACGTTCGTCTGTGTGATGGCGGCGAACGCGCCTACGGTCATCGACAGCGCCGCCACGACGCCCATCAGCATCACCCAATCGACGCGAACGGGCCAGAAGACGGTGAGAAATAATCGCAGCAGCAAAGCGAAGCTGGCGGTTTTGGACGCCACACTGACGTAGGCGGTGATCGTGGTGGGCGCGCCCTGGTAGACGTCGGGCGCCCACTGGTGGAAGGGCACGGCGGCGATCTTGAAGAAGACGCCGGCGGCGACGGTGGCGAGCGCGATGAACGTCAACGGATCGTGCGCCGGGCGCCGCGCGATTGCGTTGGCGATGTCGTTCAGGTTGGTGGAGCCGCTCAAACCGTACAGAATCGAAAAGCCGTAGGCGAGAATTCCGGAGCTGAACGCGCCCATAAGGACGTACTTCAGGGCGCCTTCGTTGGAGCGACGGTCGCGCCGCAGAAAGCCGGAAAGCACGTAGAACGCCAGCGCCATCGTTTCCAGACCGACGAACAGCACGACCAGGTCGTTGCCGCATGCCAGGAACATCATGCCAATCGTACCGAAGAGCATCAGCGCGTAATATTCGCCGTGCTGCTCGCCTTCGATTTCCATGTAACGGACGGAAAGCAGAATTACGAGAGCGGTCGATGCCAGGAAGAGCGCGCTGAAGAATACAAAAAAGGGATCGATGACGATTGAGTTGCCGAACGCGGTGCGGTTCTGGCCGGCGACTTCGAGCAGCGAGCCCGCGCTGAACGCGACGCCCAGGAAGGCGGTCAGCGAGTTCCAGGATTTCTGGTTGGATGCGAGGAAGAAGTCGGTGAGCAGGATGGCGAGGCCGAACAGGGCCAGCATGGCCTCGGGCAAGATAAAGAGCGAATCGGTTGCCATCCGCGAGAGCAATTGCGGGTCCATCAATCTCCTCGTCTACTTCACTTCCGCCCGCGCCGCCGCGGGAGCGGCAATTTTCGCCGACGATTGCGCCACGTTTGTCCGCGCATCGGGCGCTTTCGACGGGGCGGCCGATGCCGCCAGGGCCGCCGGATTCACCACCTGCACAACGCGCTCGACGGGTCCTTCGAGCACGCGGAAGAGCGGCTTCGGGTAAATGCCGATCCAGAACGCCAGGACGATCAGCGGGGTCAGCGTGGCCAATTCGCGCCAGTTCAAGTCGGGCAGATGCTCGTTCTTTTCATTGGTCACGCTGCCGAACATCACACGCTGGTAGAGCCAGAGCAAATACGCCGCGCCCAGAATCACGCCGACCACGCCCCACGCGGCCCAGCGCCAGCCGTAGACGGGCACGTCGAACGCGCCGCGCAAAATCGTGAATTCGCCGACGAAGCCGTTGAGCAGGGGCATGCCCAGAGAACTGAGCGTCACGATCAGATAGATGGCCGCGAAGGTCGGCATGGGGGTCGAAAGGCCGCCGAATTCGGAGATGAGGCGCGTGTGGCGGCGTTCGTAGAGCACGCCGACGATCAAGAAAAGCGCGCCGGTGGAAATTCCATGGTTGACCTGCTGGATGATGCTGCCCGAAAGGCCCAGCGGTGTTAACGCAAAAATGCCGAGAGTGACGAATCCCATGTGGCTGACGGAAGAATAGGCGATCAGTTTTTTCATGTCTTTCTGCATCATGCAGACGAGCGCGCCATAGATGATCGCCACAATCGACAGAACGATCATGATTCCGCGGAACTGGTTCGTCGCGTCGGGAAACATGGGGAGCGAAAAGCGCAGGAAGCCGTACGTGCCCATCTTCAAGAGCACGCCGGCAAGAACGACGGAGCCTGCCGTGGGCGCTTCGGTATGCGCGTCGGGCAGCCAGGTGTGGAACGGGAACATCGGGACCTTGATGGCAAAGGCGAAGAAGAAGCCCCAGAAGAGCCAGCGCTCGAGTTTCAGCGAAAAGAGTGGATGCGGCGCGTCGAGAATGGCCGCGATGCTGAACGTGTGCGCCGTCGAGTAAATCGCCAGGATCGCCAGCAGCATCAGCACCGACCCAGCCAGCGTGTACAGGAAGAATTTAATCGCCGCGTAAAGGCGGCGCTCGCTGCCCCACACGCCGATCAGAAAGTACATCGGGACGAGCATCACTTCCCAGAACACGTAGAAGAGCACGAAATCGAGCGACATGAAGACGCCGACCATGCCCGTCTGCAGGATCAGGAAGAGGATGTAGTATTCCTTCTCGCGCTTTCGGATTGCCGACCACGAGGACAGAATCGAGATTGCGCCGAGCACGGTGGTGAGCATCACCATCAGGAAGCTGAGGCCGTCGATGCCGAGCGAGTAGCGCGCGCCGATGGAGTGGATCCAGTCGAGGTCCTGGACGAACTGGAAGCGCGGAGCTCCGGGCTGAAGGCTGAAGCGCCAGATCAGAGGAAGAGAGACGAGCAGGCCGAGGATGCCGAAAATGTTTCCGATCCAGCGGTGCAGGTCGCCACGCTCGCGCGGAATGAAAAACAGGATGATCGCGCCAACGAGCGGCGTGAAGAGAATCGTGGTCAGGATGTGGTTGTCGGCAAAGAGGAAATGCATCATTCGCCTCGCAATCCTTTAAAAATCCCCGGACGAATCGAGAAGCGCAATTCGTCGTGGCTGCCAAACCTTCCAGGGCCGAAGCCCATCATAGACGGCCCTTTTTCGCGGGCCTAAAGACCCACGCTTCCACCCAGCGGCTAGAGCCGCATTCGTTTTGCCGTTGACGGATTCAGTGAAGTCATACCCTGACACGAACCTTTCTCCATGTCGTCGGCCCGTGGACGCGACCGCTAAACTCGAGCTTTTGACACGCGCCAACGGGCACGGCGTGCCGTGCCCCTACCGGAAAGAACCCTCGCCAGAACACGCGCTTCCACTCAAGTGCTTCCACCCCGCGCTAGTGCACGACGCTGTGCGCGAGATGAAAGTAGTACGCAAGCACCCCGATCAATCCGATCACGATCAGCAGCATGTAACTTTGCACCAGGCCGTCCTGAATCAGCCGCACGGGGTAGCTGAGTAGCCAGATAATCCGCGAACCGAGCCGCACCGAGCCGTCGACGATCCACGTGTCCCACCAGATCGAAACGAGGGACGCAAAGCGCGTCAGCCAGGCGGCGCCATTCACGCCGAGACCGTCGATCACGTACGTATCGAACGCGCCGAGAGCTAAACCCAAGTCCTTCGCGCCATTGACGAACACGGCGTCATAAATCTCGTCGACGTAATACTTGTGGTAGACGAGCCGGTAGAATCCGCCAAAAGCCTTCGCGTATCTTTCCGCGAGCTCCGTGCGCTTGATGTAAACGTACCAGGCGAACAGAATGCCGAGAACCACGAGGCCCTGGGACAGCAGCATCAAGCCGATCTCGCCCGCCCGGGACGCGACGCCCTGCACAGCTTCCGAACGCATGGCATGAGGAACCGCGATGACCGGCTCGAGAAAATGAATGAAGCGGCTGTTACCGCCCAGAATTTCCGGCCAGCTGATCCATCCTCCGGCGAACGAGAGCGCCGCGAGAATCACGAGCGGAACAAGCATCGTTCTCGGCGACTCGTGGATATGGCGCTCGACTTCATGATCGACGCGCGATTCGCCGTGAAACATCATGAACATCAGGCGGAACATGTAGAAGGCCGTCATTCCAGCCGTGGCGCAGCCGATGGCCCAAAGGAGAAAGTCCTTTTTGTAGGCGCTGCTGAGGATCAGGTCCTTGCTCATGAAGCCGGCAAACGGAAAAATGCCGGCGATGGCGAGCGAGGCGGCGAGCATGGTCCAGTACGTGACGGGAAGTTTCCTGCGGAGTCCGCCCATCTTGCGCATGTCCTGCTCGCCGGAGAGCGCGTGGATCACGCTGCCGGCCGCGAGAAAGAGGAGGCCTTTGAAGAAGGCGTGCGTCATCAGGTGGAAAATCCCGGCGGTGAACGCGCCGACGCCGCACGCGAGAAACATGTAACCGAGCTGCGAGATCGTCGAGTAGGCCAGGACTTTCTTGATGTCGTTCTGCACGATGCCCATCGACGCAGCGTAAATCGCGGTGACCGCGCCAATGATGGCCACGACGAGCATCGCTGTTGGAGCGAGCTGGTAGATCGCGTTCATGCGCGTGACCATGTAGACGCCGGCCGTGACCATCGTCGCCGCATGGATCAGCGCGCTGACGGGCGTGGGGCCCTCCATCGCATCCGGCAGCCAGACGTACAGCGGAATCTGCGCGGATTTTCCCGTAGCGCCGATGAATAGCAAGAGCGCGATGGTCGTGATGTAGGGGGCGCCCGCGTGAAAATCTCCGACCAGGAGCGCGGGCCCAATCTGGTCGAACTGGATGGTGCCGAGCAGCGCGGAGGTCAGGAAAATTCCGAGCAGAAAGCCCGCGTCGCCGACGCGGTTGACGATGAACGCTTTCTTCCCCGCGTCCGCCGCCGATTTGCGATGAAAATAAAAACCGATCAGCAGGTAGCTGCATGTCCCCACGCCTTCCCAGCCGACGAACATCACGAGCAGATTATTGGCCAGCACAAGCATCAGCATGGAAAACATGAAGAGGTTCATGTAACCGAAGAAGCGGTAGTAGCCGCCTTCGTGGCCCATGTAGCCGTTCGAATAAACGTGGATCAGCAGCCCTACGCCGGTAACGATCAGAATCATCACCGCGGAGAGTGGATCGAGTTGAAAGCCCCAATCGGCGTGGAAGTAGGCCAGCACGCCGCCGAGCGTGTGATATGGAACCGGAGGGAACCAGTCGAAAAGATGATTCGTTACGATGCGGTTCGCCGCAGGCAGGGACAGCAACTGGAAGAACGCGGCGACTGAGAAAATAAATGACAGGGCCACGCTGCCAACGCACAGCGCGCTGACCACGCCGTTCTTCAGGCGGCGCCCGAACAGCATCACCGCCGCGGTAGCCAGCGGAAAAAACGGGATCAGCCAGAGGTGACGCAGAACATAAGGCAGCGAATTCATGGGGCGCTCGTCACCATTTCAGGAGGTCCATTTCGTCGGCCAGGACCGTGTCGCGGTTGCGGAAAAACGCCAGGATGATGCCGAGGCCGACGGCGGCCTCCGCGGCCGCGTCCGTGATCACGAAGATCGCGAAAATCTGGCCGTCGACGCCGCCCCAATAGCGCGAGAAGGCGATCAGATTGATGTTGACGGCGTTCAGGATCAGCTCGATCGACATGAGCATCACGATCACGTTGCGTCGCGTGAGCACACCGATGACGCCGATGGTGAACAGCGTGAAGCTCAGGAACAGGTAATTGCCGATCGGGAGCATCAGATCCTCCGCTTGCCCATCACCACCGCGCCAATCATCGCCACCAACAACAAAATCGACGCAATCTCGAATGGGAGCATGTAGCGCCCGAATAGCGCCTGGCCCACGGCTTCGGTGTTCTGCGGCGCAACCACGGCGGCCGGTCCCGGCCCAATCGAACTGCGGCTCACCCAGAATGCGCCGAGCACTTGTGCCGCCAGAACCAGCGCCAGGGCGCCTGCGACGAATCGCTGCCGGTTGAATTGTACGAGGTGCAGCGAAAGGTCCAGGTCGACCAGCATGATCACAAACACGAACAGCACCATGATTCCGCCGACGTACAAAATGATCTGCACCACGAACAGAAATTCGGCCTGAAGCTGAAGGAAAATGCCGGCGGTGGCGAGAAGGGTGGTGATCAGAAACACGGCGCCGTGGATGATGTTGCGGCGCGTCACCATCAGGATCGCGGACGCGACAGCCAGCACGGCAAAAAAGTAGAACAGCACCGCGTTCAGCATTTAGTCACCATCCGCAGCCCGGGCCGTGGCTGCCGCCGGCTTGTCCCCGTCGGCGGCCAGCCACATGGCCACAGCAATCGTGGCCGCGAGCGTGATGATCACCGAGACGCTGGGCGGCAAGCCCCACTGCTCGCTCAAGGCAATCGCGACGGCCGCGCCAATCACGTTGACGAGCGCGAGCGGGATCAGAAATCTCCAGCCCAGGCGCATCAACTGGTCGAACCGGTAGCGCGGAAACGTGAAGCGGAACCACAAGAACACGTAAATGTACGCCCCCACTTTCACCAGGAACCAGAAGGCGCCGTGAATTCCAGCCATTACCGCCGGCGGCGCGAACAACGCTGCGAACATCACGGCCGCCGTAACCACACCCAGGCCGCCGATACCCGCCATCACGTGCTTTTGAACCTTTACGGGCTGTCGCGGAACGAGCCGGAAGCAAAACGCGGCAGCGGCCAGAAACAGAAGCGTGGGGAAAATGTCCAGCAATTCGATCGACGTGCCGGGGAAATGGTCGCGAAATCCCGCGAACGGCCGCAGCCACCCGCCGAGAAACAAGGTGGTGGCAATTCCCGCCACGACGATCATGTTCGCGTACTCCGCAAGAAAATAGAGCGCCCAACGGAAACCGCTGTACTCCGTCATATAGCCCGCGACGAGCTCCGATTCCGCTTCCGGCAAATCGAACGGCGCGCGATTTGTCTCCGCGATGGAACCAACCATGTAAATGAAAAAGCCGACCGGCGCGTAAAAGATGAACCAGACGCCGTGGTCGTATTGGGCCTGCACGATGCTGTTCATTGAAAGCGAGCCCGCCCAAACCAGCGCGGACACGAGTCCGAGGCCTGCCGCTGTCTCGTAACTGACGAGTTGCGCGGCGCTGCGCAACGCGCCAAGCAGCGAATAGTGGCTGTTCGACGCCCACCCCCCGAGCACAATCCCGTAAATTCCGAGCGAGCTGACTGCCAGAATGAAGAGGAGTCCCACGTTCAGGTCGGCGACTTGAAACGCCGGGCCAAACGGCAGCGCCGCGTAAGCGAGCAGCGCCATGCCAACGCTCGCTACCGGCGCCAGCCAGAAAAGGAAGCGGTCCGCGTTTTGCGGAATGATGTCTTCTTTAAGGAGCAGCTTCAGAGCGTCGGCGATCGGTTGCAGCAGGCCATGCGGACCGACGCGCATGGGACCAAGCCGCGCTTGCATGTCGGCCATCACTTTGCGCTCCAGCAGGACGATATAGCCGGCCGCGAGCGGGAGCACGGCGACGATCACCACGCCATAAAGAATGGGCAGCACCAACTGGCGGAACGTGGAGGAAGCGAGGAAATGGGCCATCAGCGGTCCACTTCCCCCAGAACGATGTCGATCGTCCCGATGATGGCCACCACGTCCGCGACGAGAGCGCCGCGCGCCATTCTGTCGAACGCCTGCAAATTAACGAATGATGGCGGACGCACGCGCACGCGGTACGGCTGCGTGGTTCCGTCGCTCACGATGTAATAGCCAAGCTCTCCCTTCGGCGCTTCAATCGCGTGGTAAACCTCGCCCGGCGCGGGCTTCAGTACTTTTCCGACGCGCGCCATGATCGGCCCCGTGGGAATGTTTTCGATCGCCTGCAGGCAAATGCGTCGCGACTGCCGCATTTCTTCCATGCGCACTAAATAGCGGTCGTATGTGTCGCCGTTCGAGCCAGTGGGAATCTCGAATTGATACTGGTCGTAAGCGGCGTAGGGCATTGCCTTGCGAATGTCCCACTTCACACCGCTGGCCCGGAGCACGGGGCCCGTGACGCCGAGGGCGACCGCGTCTTCGGCCGAAAGTACGCCGACGCCCTTTGTGCGGCCCACCCAGATGCGGTTCTGCGTCAGCAACTCCTCGTATTCGTCGATTTTTCCGCCAAAGTCCTGGCAGAAGCGCTTCACGTCCTGCTCGAGGCCGTCATAGGTCTCATACTGCAATCCGCCGATGCGGAACGCATGCGTGGTCAGGCGCGCGCCGCAATACTTCTCGAAAATTTTCAGGATTTCTTCGCGCTCGCGAAAGCAGTAGAAGACCGGAGTGAGCGCGCCGATATCGAGCGCGTGCGTTCCAAGCCACACTAGGTGACTGGCGATCCTTTGCAGCTCGGTCAAGATCGTACGGACGACTCTCGCTCGAGGCGGCGCTTCCGCGTTCAGGAGTTTTTCGACGGCTTCGCAGTAGCCGAGGCCGTTCGAAACGGCTGCCACGTAGTCCATGCGGTCGACGTAGGGCGCGAATTGCTGGTAGCTGCGATGCTCCGCGATCTTCTCAACGCCGCGATGCAGATAGCCGATGATGCACTCCGAGCCAACCACACGTTCGCCATCGAGCTTCAGCTGGACGCGCAGCACACCGTGCGTCGAGGGGTGCTGCGGCCCCATGTTGAGGATGATTTCGTCCGCGCCCAGCACGGTGGCGCTGGCGTTCGTCATCCCGATTTCACGCTCGCCGGTCATGTCGCGACTTCCAACCTCCGCACTCCAGCGTATTGATGCGCGTTCCCGGGGGCTGAAGGCCCTTTAAATTGGCGCCGGTTCCGGCACGACTGAAGTCGCACTCTGACACCAAACCTGCGCCTTATCGTCAACGCGCCGACAGGAACCAACTATCAAACGTTCTCTGATCTTCACTGGCCCGATTCGATCCCAAGATTCTCGCGGACCCAGGCCGTGTCCTGTTTGAGAATATCGTAATCCTTGCGCAGCGGGTGGCCTTGCCACTCGTCAGGCAAAAGGATGCGCTTCAGATTGGGATGGCCTTGAAAGACGATCCCGAACATGTCGTAACATTCGCGCTCGAGCCAATTCGCCCCGGCCCACACTTCGCACAGACTGGACGCGCGCTCGTCCTGCGCGACGTGCGCCTTCAGCCGAAGCCGCTCGTTCCTGGGAAACGAATAGAGGTTCAGAACCAGATCGAAGCGCTTCTCGCGCCTGGGCCAGTCGACGGCGGTCAGATCCGTCAGCATGTCGAACTTCTCTTCGTCACGGCAGTAGCGGCAGATCTCGCATAATTGCGCCACTTCGATCAATACGATGGCTTGATTGCGATCGAGCGTCGAGTCCCGAATCGCTTCACCGAAACGAGTTCTCAATCGCTGCACAAGTTCGTTGTCGAGAGGAACGGGCTTCGGGATCGCCGCTTTCGGAGGCGCAGCAGGTTTGACGGGAGCCGTCGGCTTGGGCGGCGCGGTTGCCGATTCCTGCGGTTTACCAGCCGGTTCTTTTTCGGGACTGTCGTCTGTCATCGCACCGTCTCTACAAAACTCACGCAAGCTCTCGCCAAGCGATCCAACAACAATCCGGCTGCGCGACACCCACCGCTAGACCCAATCGAGAGCGCCCTTCCTGTAGAGCCACACGTATCCGACCAACAAAATTCCAAGGAACACGACCATCGCGACCAGTCCGTACACGCCCAGCTGGCTGTACTTCACGGCCCAGGGAAACAGAAAGATCGTCTCCACGTCGAAGATGACGAACAGGATCGCGACAATATAAAACCGCACGGAATAGCGGCCGCGCGACGTGCCTTCGGGAGGGATGCCGCATTCGTAGGGATCAAGCTTTGCGCCAACGGGTTTCGAATCCGGCCGAATGTACTTGAAAATAACGAGAGTAGCCGCGGGAAACGCCGCCGCGAGGATCGCGTAGACCAGGATCGGGATGTATTCCCTCGGCATCGCCGAATAAGGCCATCGAGTCCGCTCGGCCAGGCAAGTCAGCCCTGAGCCTGTCCAGACCCCGATTTAAGGCGGCATCCTAGCACAGCGATAAATAGCTGGCCAGTGATCGGAGTCACAATTCGTTTTGGAACGACATTATAGGCCGGCGACCGCGGATCAGTCGTGCCGCGCGCCGTGGAGCACGCGAATCGCATGGGGCAGCAGCTCCGCGATGGCATCCAGCGATTCCACCGCGCCCCTGGGGCTTCCCGGCAGATTAATGATGATAGAGGTCCCCCGAATGGCGGTCACTCCGCGCGAGAGGACCGCCAATTTCGTTTTCTTCAGGCCCTCCGCTCGCATCTGTTCGGCAAGGCCGGGAGCAAGGCGTTCCGCGACGGCGATGGTCGCTTCAGGGGTCACATCGCGCGGGCCAAAACCAGTCCCTCCAGTCGTCAGGATGAGGTCGGCGCTGCTGGCGTCCGCAGTCCGCCTTAGAAGAGTCTGAATTGCGGTGAAATCGTCGGCAATCACTTCGGCCGGCAGGATTTCCCATCCCAACTCCCGGCAGCGGGCAGCGACGGCGGGGCCGGAACGGTCTTCTGTTTTGCCGCTGGAAACTGAGTCGCTGACCGTGAGAATGAAAACGCGCATAGGTGATCGGGAGGATTCCGGGAGCGTCAACTAACCTTCGGTCACTGCGGCGCTTTCTCCCGCGCCGTCGCGCTGGTCTTCGTCGACCAGACGCAGCGCCTCCATCAGCAATCCGGTGGTGGTACGCGAAATGGTTTCGCGCGAGGGTTGCACGTTGAAGTCAATTTCGAAATCGCCGTCCGGCCAGCGCACAGCCTGAAAGACGGCCTCCTCGCCTTCCAGCTTGCCGAGGCGCGCGTCCTTGCACTGCCCGATTCCGAAATCCATCAGGCAGGTCTCGCTATCGTGCCTCACGGTGAGCCGGCATGATTTCTGGCCCATTTCGAGGGACTGCATCAGGTCGAGCATGCTCATCTCTTCCAGCCGTCCCTGAATCACGCCGGGACGGACGGCGCGGTTCTGCATCTTTTCGAGACGCAGGCGATCGATCACTTTTTTGGTGCGCCGGACGAGATCTTTCAGGAAAAACGGCTTGGCAATGAACTCCTCGGCTCCTTCGGCGACCGGACGCAGCTTTTCCTCGATGTCTCCCCGGCTGGCCAGAAAAATAAAAGGAATTTGCCTGGTCTGTGCGCGACCGCGAAGTTTTTCGTAGAGTTGCCGCCCGTCGAGGCCCGGCATGCGGTAGTCGCAAACGATCAGATCCGGCGGATCGTCCACCGCTTTCAGCAACGCGTCGGCGCCATCGGCGGCCGCGCGCGCGTCGCAATGGGGCGAGAGCCCCTTCATGAGGAGGTCGAGCACGAGGGCGTTGTCGTCCACCACCAGCACCCGAACATCGTTCATGGGCGCCATTACCTGCCACGCTCCTTCGCGCCGCCGCTCTTCGACTGCGCGGAGCCGCTCTTCAGGCGCGGCGAAACATACTCGCCGCTGCGCCCACCCGTTTTTCGTTCGAGGTAGACCTCGGTAATTTCCATGCCGCGTTCGAGCGCCTTGCACATATCGTAGATCGTCAGCGCCGCTACCGACGCCGCCACCAGCGCCTCCATCTCAACTCCGGTAGGGCCGGTCGCCGTCGCTTCCGAAGTGATCTCCACGCCATTCTTGCACAGCTTTGGGCGCACATCCACGTGCGTCAGGGCCAAAGGGTGACAAAGTGGAATCAGCTCCCAGGTCCGCTTCGCGGCCGCGATTCCGGCGATTCGCGCGATTTCGAACGGGTTGCCCTTTGGCGATTCCAGGCGCTTCACGCTTCGCACCGTCTCCGGGCGCATCCGCACGAACGCATGCGCCACGGCGGTCCGCACGGTCGGTGCCTTCGCTGTAACGTCCACCATGCGCACGCGCCCTTCCGCGTCGTAATGCGACGGCTTCTTCATCTTAATCGCCCAAGAGTCAGTGTGGCCCGTGACACGTTAGAGCATTTCTCGTCGCGGCAGAACGTCAACCCATTCGCCGGCTTCCAGTCGCTGGCGTTCGCCGCGCACAACCAGGAAGCAGTTCCCGCGCGCTACCGCACCGATATCGCCCGATCCTTGCCACGCAATTGTTTCCACGACGGGGTCACCGCCCGCCCAGCTGACGCGCGCCGGCAAGAAATGCGCCAGTTGAGTTTTCTCGCTGACTGCGTGCGCGAGTTTCGCTTTGCAGAATGCGGGACGCCGCGCTTTCGCACCACTGAGCATTTCGATCGCCGGCGCGACAAACAGCTCGAACGTGACCATCGTCGACACCGGATTTCCCGGCAACCCAAACACCGGCTTTCCACGGCACCAGCCGAAGACCGCAGGTTTGCCCGGACGAATCGCGACGCTATCGAAGAAGAATTCCGCCCCCAAATCGCGCAGCACCTGCTCGACGAGATCGTACGTCCCCACCGAGACTCCCCCGCTCAGAACGAGCATGTCCGAGGCGAGCCCTTGCTCGATTCGCGCGCGCAGCTCGCCAATTTCATCACGCGCGTTCCCCTGTGCGACCGGCTCGCCGCCCGCCAGCGTCACCTGCGCCGCCAGCGAAATGCTGTTGCTGTTCCGTATCTGGAATGGGCCCGGCGGGTCGTTCACGCCGACCACTTCATCACCCGTCGAAAGAATCGCCACCGTTGGCCGGCGATGCACGCGCAACTTGGTGCGTCCCGCCTGGGCCGCCAGCGCCAGTTCCGCATACCCGAGTCTCGCGCCGGATGCGACCATCACGTCGCCGGATCGCGACTCCGCTCCCGCAGGCACGACATTCTGGCCTGGTGCCGCCGCGCGCTCCAGCACGATGAAATCCCCGTCAGCGCGCGCGTACTCCTGCATCG
>DATGHM010000166.1:0-21396 GCA_035307985.1 Candidatus Acidiferrales bacterium | reverse complement strand
GCACCATCACGTGCAATTACGACGGCGTGGCGAAGAATCACACCGCGATCGGCAACCGCGTCTTCATTGGCAGCGATACGGCGTTGGTGGCGCCGGTACGCGTGGGCGACGGCGCGTATGTGGCCGCGGGCTCGGTCTTGACGGACAACGTTCCCCCAGATGCGCTCGCGGTCGCTCGCGGCCGCCAGGTCAACAAGCCGGGCTGGGCCGCGAAACGTCGCCGCGAAATGAAGCGCGCCGCGAACGCGAAACCTTCCCGGCCACAGCCAAGGCGGCATCGTACGGCCAAGCGGAATGCCCGCGCGAAGCGACGCAAGACGAAGCGTGCCTAGGTGAAGCGAACGCGGTGCGCGCGAGTCGGCGCACGAAGTAACCTGACACCGGCAGATACTCTAGCTCTGCAAAAGATCAGCGGTCGCAGCGAAGGCGTCGGGACGGCCGCCTTGCAGCGGAATGCCGTGCCAGGGCACAATGCGTTGCCGGGCCTCCCGTCGTCGTGGCCGGGCGGTTGAGGAGCCTTTCGATGAATAATCGTTCCAAGGCCGCGCGCGTTTTTGCGACCATCGGCAGCATTGTCCTTCTGGCAAGCGCTGCGATGCATTATATCGCGTACCAAACGTTCTCCGGCCCGGCCGTGCGTGCATCGAATCTGCCGCTTGTCCTGCAATCCGTTTTCGAGATCGCCTTTCTTTCTATGGCCTGGACTTGGATCGTCATCGCAGTCATCGTCCTGGTCGTCACGTTCGGGGAAGTCCGTTTGCGCAAACCCCTCGCTTTGATCTGCGGATTCGCCGTGCTCATTCAGGCCGTGTTCACGGTGCCGTTCGTCGGCTTCTTTGTAGGGAACGAGATGATCGGCGCTGCATCGGTCCTGATTATCATGGGCGGGTTTCTGTTCAACCATTCGGCCGCTGAAACCGCAACGCGGTAGGGGCGGAAGTCTAAACCGGGGCCGCACGAATGCGCGCATTCCGCCCCGAAAATCTCGGCGGCGCTAGCCCAGCAGCTTGACCATCGGATCGTAGAACGGCAAAGCCCAATCCTTGCCCGCCGCCGGAAGATAGGCTCTTTGGCTCTCTTGCATCGCTTATTGCTCCTTCAAAAGATCGGCTCCCCAGAAGGCTGCCGGGCTAAAGACCCCGGCCTGCCTGCCGCAGGCGCTGCATTTAAGCCTCAAACATCAGATTCCCGCGTTCGAACGAAGATGCAGATCGCATTTGGGCGGGCGAACTCGCCTTGACCGGGTTTGCGGGCGCCAGTAAGCTAGGTACTCCGCTACGAAGGAAGTTTTGCAGCATGGAAACCATACAAATTACATTGCCGGATGGGGCGAAGCGCGAGGTGCCGAATGGCACCACGGCTGCGCAGATCGCGCGGGAGATTTCGCCGCGCCTGGCGAAAGAAGCTCTCGTCGCGCGGACGAACGGCGAGCTGATTGACCTTTCGCGCCCGCTCGATCGCAGCACCACGCTTTCGATCCTGACGGCCAAGGATCCTGACGCGGTGCAGGTCTTCCGGCACTCGGCGGCGCACCTGCTGGCGGCAGCAGTGCTCGAGCTTTACCCCAACGTGAAACTCGGCATTGGACCGCCCATCGAAAACGGCTTCTTCTACGAATTCGTACGGGAGGAGCCGTTCACTCCCGAAGACCTCGAGAAAATCGAAGCGAAGATGCACGAACTTGCCGCGAAGGACATTCCGAACGAGCGCAAGCTGATTCCGAAGCCCGAAGCGCTCGATCTATATCGCAAGTCGAACCAGGAATTCAAATGCGAGCTGGTGGAAGAAAAAGCGACCGAGCCACTCGTGTCTTTCTACACCACGGGGAAATTCATCGACTTTTGTCGCGGGCCGCATATTCCTTCGACCGGGCGCATCAAGGCGTTCAAGCTGATGAACGTGGCCGGCGCGTACTGGAAGGGGCAGGAAGGAAATCCGCAGATGCAGCGGATTTACGGCGCGTGCTTCGTTGAGCAGAAGGAACTCGATGAGTATTTGCACAAGCTCGAAGAGGCGAAGCGGCGCGACCACCGGCGGCTGGGCGCCGAGCTCGATCTTTTCAGCATCGAGGAAGACGCCGGGCCCGGCCTGATTTTCTGGCACCCGAAGGGCGGCATCATCCGGCGGCAGATGGAAGACTGGCTGCGCGACGAACTGGTGCGCCACGGCTACGATTTGGTCTTCACGCCGCATGTGATGCGCCTGCACCTGTGGGAGATCAGCGGCCACACGGGGTTCTACAAACAAAACATGTTTGGCCCGATGGAAGTCGAGAAAGACGACTACCAGCTGAAGCCGATGAACTGCCCGGGGCACATCCTGATCTACAAATCGCGGCTGCGCAGCTATCGCGAGTTGCCGATTCGTCTGGCCGAGCTGGGCACCGTCTATCGCTACGAGCGTTCCGGCGTGCTGCACGGCCTGCTGCGCGTGCGCGGGTTCACACAGGACGACGCGCACATCTTCTGCATGCCCGACCAGATCGAGAAGGAAATTCAGGACTGCGTCGAATTTGCCTGGGACGTGCTGCGCGTTTTTGGGTTTGACCGCTACGAGGTGGAGCTTTCCGCGCGCGATCCGGAGAAGCCGGGCGACTACGCAGGCACCCTTGAAGAATGGGAACGCGCGGAAGCGGCGCTGACCAACACGCTGAAGCGCATGAACGTCCCGTACAAATACATGCCGGGCGAAGCGGTTTTCTACGGGCCGAAGATTGACGTGAAGCTGGTCGATGCGATCGGGCGTCCGTGGCAGCTCACCACCGTGCAATTCGATTTCAATCTGCCCCGGCGATTCAAACTGGAATATGTCGGCGAAGACGGCTCGCGCCACCAGCCGCTGATGGTGCACCGCGCGCTGTGGGGCTCGGTGGAACGCTTTTTTGGCGTGCTGATCGAGCATTACGCCGGGGCGTTTCCGGCATGGCTCGCGCCCGTGCAGGCGTCCGTGCTGCCGGTGAGCGGGAAATTCGAGGAGTACGCGAAAAGAGTCGCGCAGCAACTGAAGGACGCGGGCTTCCGCATTCACCTCGACGAACGCAACGAGAAGCTGCAAGCAAAAATCCGCGACGCGCAGCTTCAGAAAATTCCCTACATGCTGATCCTCGGCGGAAAAGAAGCCGAGGCGGGCACGGTTTCCGTACGCCACCGCGCGAAAGGCGATCTGGGCCCGCGCCCTGTCGAGCAATTCATCAAAGACCTGCAAGAGGAAATTCGCTCCCGCACGATCGCGTAACGCGACGTCTGCGCCACCGTACACGGTTTGCCGTCCCATGTGGCGCTGTCGGCCGGGCGGTGCTGCGAGAGCCGCTCGCCTTGGATCATTGTAGAGTCCCCAAAAACCCGGCGACGGCGGCATAGCGAAAATCGGGCGCTTTTCCCGAGCGAGCTCCAGAAATGTCCTATTGCGGGCCGCCGGGAAGGCCATGCTATACTTTCGGTCCCGTCCCTATTGACGGGTTTTTCTGTTCCCTGTCTGTTTCGACAGAGTCGTCAGAAAACCGGCGCAGTTTCTCTTGGGGCGCGGAGGTGGGTTTATCGCTGAACGTGGTGGTCCGGTTGGTCTTCGAGTAAACGAGCGCATTCGCGCTCGGGAAGTCCGGTTGATCGATGACGCGGGGGAACAGCTCGGCGTGGTTTCCCTTTTCGACGCGTTGAAACGAGCGCGGGAGTCTGGACTGGATCTGGTCGAGATATCGCCGAATGCCACGCCGCCCGTTTGCAAGCTCACGGATTACGGCAAGTTTCTCTACGAGCAGAACAAAAAGGCGCACGAGCAGAAAAAGCATCAGAAAGGCGGCACGATCAAGGAAGTGAAGTTCCGTCCTTCGACCGCCGAGCACGATTACCAGGTGCGCAAAAATCAGATCATTCGCTTCCTGGGCGAAGGCTACAAGGTGAAAGCGATGATTTTTCACCGCGGCCGCGAAATGGCGCACCAGGACGTGGGCCGCTCCAAGATGGAGCGGTTGTTGAAAGACATCATGGACCATGCGCAGGTGGAGTTCGGGCCTCGCATGGAAGCCAACATTCTGCTGGCTCTGCTGGCGCCGAAGAAGGGCGCTCCCGTTTCGGCGGGGCGGACACAGTCCGTGGGCGGCGCGCAGGCGTAAGGCCGGCGGGTTCGGCCAAGACAGTTCGAAGAGGAAATCGTGACGAAGAATAAGAAAATGAAATTGAAGACACATCGAGGAGCCGCGAAGCGGTTCAAGATCACCGCTACCGGCAAAGTGATGCGCTGGCACTCCGGCAAACGCCACCTGCTGGGAACCAAGTCGCCACGCCGCCAGCGAAAGCTTTCGGGAGACGTCGAAGTGAATCCGGCGGATGTGCCGAACGTGCGCCTGGCGTTGCCTTACGGCGCTTAGCAGAATAGAATTCCGTTTTCACCTGGCCAGGCAGAGCGCAACCCGCCGCGGCGGGCCTGCCGGCCTGCCCTGAAGCCGCTGAAAGCGGTTGAAGGGGTTGCCCTGAGTCTCGATTCATGGGACGACGGGCTGGCAAGCTGATGTCGGCTTGCTTTGCTCTCGCATGATTCGCGCGAGAGATCAACGAACACGCCGCGGAGAATTGCGCAGCACGGTCGCGCCTGCTTGCTTTCCCGGAGCGGCGTCGCCGGGGCGCAACCCTCCGCGCACCTACACCCCAAGTTGGATTAGAACAGGAGACACAGAGCCATGGCTCGCGTAAAACGAGGAACGAAGCGCCGCGCGCGGCGGAAAAAACTGCTGAAGCACGCGAAGGGATTTTTTCTCACCAAGAGCAAGCTGTACCGGTCGGCGAAAGAGGCGGTGAACCGGTCGCTGCGATACAGTTATCGCGACCGCCGCAACCGCAAGCGCGATTTCCGCACGTTGTGGATTCAGCGCATCGGCGCGGCCGCGCGAAACAACGGCACGACGTACAACCAGTTGATCCACGGGCTGAAGCTGGGCGGCGTCGATATCGACCGGAAGATTCTGGCGGACATGGCCGTGCGCGACGCCGAAGGCTTTGCCGCACTGGCTGCGTCGGCCAAGGCGAATTTGGCGAAGGCGCCCGCAGCGCCATCACAGCCCGCAGCCTAGCGAGGATCGAACGCAATGTAGCTCACCTCTTCAGAGGTGAGGATTTTCGTTGTAGACGCCGACGCCATCGCAGCCCGCAGCCTAGCGGTTGCCGCGGCTTCGCGTTGGTTTTGTAGCGCCGGCGTCTCGCCGGCGGTTGGTCTCGAACGGCCGCGACTGACCAGTTTTGCCGGCATCGGCTGAATGTCTCCGAAGGCTTTCAAAATGTTCGATATCATTCAGGAAACTCACCACCGCTTCGACCAGCTGCAGCTGACCTCTGAAAGACGATCCGACTTGGCAAAGGGGCTCGTCGCGTTAGCTGAGCAAGAGGCGAAGAAGCTCAACAGTCTCGAAGCCATCGAAGCTTACCGTGTGGAATGGCTGGGCAGTAAAGGAATTCACCGCCGAATAAGAGACAATTGGCTGCGGCTCGCCCCGGTCGAAGATAAGAAGTGGATCGGCCCCTTATTAGTCGATCTCGAATTTCGGATAAAGCAGAACATTGAGAGGGCCAAGAGCTTTAACGAAGTCCTCGATATCGGCCCACCTCTAGATGTTTCCTTGCCCGGAATCGAACGCGCGCTGGGCACGCGCCACGTGATTCGCCAGACATTCGAAGAGCTACAGCGAATTTTCCTCTCGATCGGCTTCAGCGTGGTCGAAGGCCCTGAAATCGAGACGCCGTATTACAACTTCGAAGCGCTCAACATTCCCGAGCATCATCCCGCGCGGGACAACATGGACACCTTCTACATCGAAGGAACGCGCTCGCCGCACCTGCTGCGCACGCACACTTCGCCGATGCAGATCCGCACCATGGAGAAGCAGCAGCCGCCCGTGCGCATCATCGTGCCCGGAAAAGTCTACCGGCGCGACAATCCCGACTCGACGCACGGCTACATGTTCCATCAGATCGAAGGTCTCGCGGTCGATACGGACATTACGTTCTGCGATTTCAAAGGCACGGTGGAATATTTCGTGCGCGCGTTTTTTGGGCCGAAGGTGAAGACGCGCCTGCGGCCGAGCTTCTTCCCGTTCACAGAGCCATCCGCAGAAGTGGACGCCTCGTGCCACGTGTGTGGCGGAAGCGGCTGCCGCATCTGCAAACATTCGGGCTGGATCGAGTTGTTCGGCGCGGGCATGGTCAACCCCGCCGTCTACGGCTTCGTGAATTACGATCCGGAACGGCTTTCGGGATTTGCCTTCGGCATGGGCGTGGACCGCTTTGCCATGATGAAGTACGGCATCAGTGAGCTGCCCGTGCTGTTCCAGAACGACGTGCGCTTTCTGCGCCAATTTCCATAGATACATGTAGGAATCGCGCGGGAATCCCCCAGTTGTTACCTCCTCGCCCGATGTGGACATCAAATGGATAGGCCCAATCATTCGCCAGGCCTGAAAACCGAACCGGCTGCGAACGTTTGTTGTTGAGGGCCAACACCCAGCCATTTCCGAATGAAGGAGGGAATTGAAATGGCACGATATGGCAAAGCGGCTCAAAAAAGGGTCCGGAGCGCCATGCGCCGGAGAAAGCATGGGACGCTTCGGTCAGGCAAAGGAGGCAAAGGAGGCCGCGTGAAGAGCCGCAAACAGGCGATCGCGATTGGATTGTCCGAAGCGCGAAAAAAAGGCGCGAAGGTCCCGAGAAAGAAATCAAGCTAGCAACGGCGAAGCGATTCTTGCGCCGCACGGCAGCACCCTTCGTCCCGGAGTTTCGATTGCGTCCGCGACCCGCCATGCGCTAGCGTAGTTTGATTATGGCGGTCACGAAATAGGCATCGAAACGGCGGGCCGAGGCGCATGAAGGTTCTCTATAACTGGCTGAAGGAATTTGTGGACGTGACGGCGCCGGCGGCGGAGCTGCGCTCGCGGCTCTCGCTCGCCGGAATTGCGATCGACTCCGTCGAGGATTCGGCGGCGGGTCCGGTGCTCGACGCCGAGATTACCTCGAATCGGCCCGACTGCCTCGGCCACTACGGCATCGCGCGCGAAGTGGCAGCGATTTATCGGCTGCCGCTGAAACCGGCTCACCCGAAACTCAAAGAGTCCCCGGAAAAGGTTTCCGCCGCGGCGCGCGTTGACATCGAAGCGCCGGATTTGTGCGGGCGGTTCACGGCTCGCGTGATTCGCGGAGTGAAGGTGCAGCCCTCGCCCGGCTGGCTTCGCCAGCGGCTTGAGGCTATCGGCCAAAATTCCATCAACAACGTGGTGGACGTCACCAATTACGTGATGTTCGAGCTGGGCCACGCACTGCACGCATTCGATTTCGACAAATTGCACGAACATCGCATCATCGTGCGTCGCGCTCGTCCCGGCGAGAAGCTGCGCACGCTGGATGGCGTGGAGCGGACGCTCACAAAAGACATGTCCGTAGTCTGCGATCCTGCCCGCGCGCTCGGCATCGGCGGCGTGATGGGCGGCGCGGAAAGCGAAATCAGTTTCAGCACGCGCAACATCCTGATCGAGTGCGCTTGGTTCGACCCGATTTCGGTCCGGCGGACCTCGAAGGCTCTGGGCCTGCGTACCGAGGCTTCCTACCGTTTCGAACGCGGCGCCGATCCGGAAATGGTGGAACTTGCGTCCCGCCGGGCCGCGGAATTGATCCAGCAGCTTGCCGGCGGAGAAGTCCTTGCGGGCGTGGTGGACGTTTATCCCCGGCGTGAGGCGGCGCGACACATTGAGTTTGCACGGCAGGACTTACTGCGCGTGATGGGGGCGGACGTTCCCGACCGCGACATCGAGGAAATCCTGAGCGCGCTCGGATTCAAGCCCGTGCGCGCCGACGTCAACCGAGGCAGCGCGGGCTCGCTGGCCGCGCGATGGGATTGCACGCAGCCATCGTGGCGCCAGGACGTCACGCGCGGAATCGATTTGATCGAAGAAGTAGCGCGGCATTTTGGCTACGACAAGTTTCCGCCCCGGTTGCCGCCCGGGAAGCAGCCGGCGCATCGCCTGCCTCATGCGGAGGCTCTCGACCGGCTGCGCGAACGCCTCGTTGCGCTCGGCTACCAGGAGATCGTCGAAATCCCGCTCGTCGATTCGAGGCGCGATGCGTTGTTTCGGCCCGAGAGCGTGGCGCCCGCGGTGATCGGCAATCCACTGGCGGAAGATGCTTCCGTGATGCGCTCGACGGGGATCGTCAGCATGACGAGCGCAATCGAATGGAACCTGAACCACGGGCAGCGCAATCTGCGCCTTTTCGAGATTGGCAAGAGCTATGCAGTGCGGGACGGCGAGCCGGTGGAAACGCCGGTACTCACCCTTGGCGCCACGGGGCTTGCGCGCGAAAAGACAATTTACGAAGAGGCGCGCGAGTTTTCTTTTGCCGACCTGAAGGGCAACCTCGACCAGTTCGGCGAACTGGCCGGGGGCTTCGCCTGGCAGGCAAGCGGACCGAATTGGCTTTCCGGGGCGCGCGTGGCGCATTTGGTCCATGCCGGCTGGGACGGCAACGCGGAAGCCGAACGCAGCGCAATCGGCGTAGCGGGCCAGCTCTCGCGAAGCATCGCTGATGAGTTCAAATTGCGCCAGGACGTTTTCGTTGCGGAGTTGCAACTCGAGCCGCTGCTCGTGGCCATCGAAGCCGCGCGCGCCGCGCTGCGTTTCACGCCGCTGCCGCGTTTTCCCGCCGTCGAACGCGATTTCTCTCTCGTGATCGATGACGGCGTGCCCTTCGCGGAGGTCGAAGCCACCGTTCGCGCCCTGGAAATTCCGGAGCTGCAGACGATTGAGCCGGCGGACCTGTTCCGCGGCGGGCAGATTCCCACGGGCAAATTTTCACTGATGATTCGCGTCACGTTCCAGAGCGCGGAGGCGACTTTGACGGAAGCGCAGCTCTCGTCATTTTCTTCGCGCATCGTCGACACCCTACAAGCAAAGCTCGGCGCTACTCTGCGCGCATCCTGATTGCGGCCGAAAGCCGCTTTGGGAGTGCGGCAGCTTGCTGCCGCTTTGACGGTGACTAACCAGCGAAGGCAATGGCAACACGCCGAAGCTTGCTTCGGCCGACGTGACGGTCCGGATCAGGTCGCCTTTCCGTCCGTCGCGGGCAACTGGCCTTTCGTCCCAGGAGCGCTTGCTTCCCCCCTTCCGAATGGACCACAATGGCGCCGCCCAGTGAGGAGCGCTCTATGAGAATCCAGATTTACGACCAGTCTTACAGCGTCAACTCGGGCCAAAGCGACGAGTACCTGAGAGAGCTTGCGGCATACGTCGACGGCAAAATGCACGACGTGGCCGATGCGACGCAGATCGCGGATTCGCTGAAGGTCGCGGTGCTGGCCGCGCTGAACATCGCGGACGAAATGTTCACTCTTCGCGAACGGCAGAAGCAGATCGAGGGCCCGCTGCGCAAGCGGGTCGAAAGGTGCGTTGGCATGGTCGAGAAGGCTCTCGAACGCTCGAATTGAGGCCAGGTTGCAGTTTTGGGAAGTGATCCAGGGTAACCGCTTTGCACTTCGCCGCATCTACTGTACATTCAGTGGGTTCGCCCCTGAAGCGGCAAGTAAGTCTGTGCCACATCGAAAATCAATCCGGCTCGTTTTGGTCGCGGTCGCGATTTTGGCGGTGGTGTTCGCCACCACGCTGGGAGCCGTCTGGCACACGCACGAACACACGTCAGAGGCGAACTGCGCGATCTGCCATTTGAACCACCAGCCGATCGACAGCACGCTTTCCTGTGATTGCGCTCTCCCGCATTTCACTCCTCTTGGCGAGCAACCTGAGCCTCAGGAAGTCGCCGTGGCGCAGAGCCCCGTGATCTCGCGGGTGCCCGCTCGCGCCCCCCCTCTCGCTTAAGGCCCCCGGTTTGTATCCTGTGCCGCGTCGTCGCGGCGCCCACCCACATTTCTCGTCGATTGAAGGTGCATAAAGACATGTCTGTACAACGTGTTGGTATTGCATTCATTGCCGCATCCCTCGGGCTTGGGGCGATGGGGTTTCCTGCGCCTCTCGCCGCACAGACGCAAGGGCCCTCGAGAATCAGCCTCGATCAGGCCATTCAACTGGCGTTGCAACATAACCACAATCTACTGGCGGCGCGTACCACGATTCAGCAAAGCGAAGCCGAGGAGACCACCGCGAATCTGCGGCCGAATCCCGTACTGGTGACCGACGCGCAATTTCTTCCTTTCTTCCAGCCGAGCCAGTTCAGCGCCGATTACATCGACAACACGGCGCAGTTCGACCTCGGCATCGGCTATCTCTTTGAGCGCGGCAAGAAGCGCCAGCACCGCCTGCAAGCGGCCAAGGATGTCACTGCGGTCACGCGATCAGTTGTCGCGGACAACGAACGCACGCTGACATTCCAGGCCGCGTCGCAATTCGTCAACGTGCAGCTCGCCGAGTCGACGCTCCAGTTCGCGCAGGACGATCTGAAGAGTTTCCAGAACACCGTGGACATCAGCCAGACGCGCTACAAGGCAGGCGACATCAGCGAAGACGATTACCTCAAGATCAAGCTTCAGCTATTGCAGTTCCAGACCGACGTCTCGCAGGCGCAGCTTGCCAAGGCGCAGGGCCTGTCGGATTTGCGGCAGTTGCTCGGCTACGAATCGGTCCCGGCGGACTACGACGTCACAGGAGATTTTGAATACCAGCCGCTGAAAGTGAATCTCGAAGATTTGGAGGCGAAAGCTCTGCAGTTGCGCCCCGATTTTCGCGCGGCGCGCCAGGGAGTCACGGCGGCGAACAGCCAATACCAGCTCCAGAAAGCAATCGGCAAGCGCGACGTCACCGCGCAGATCAATTACACGCACCTGAGCGCATTGAATACCGCTTCCCTTTTTGGCAGCATCCAGATCCCCATTTTCGACCGCAACCAGGGCGAAATCGCTCGCGCGCACTACGCCATCGCGCAGGCGCAGGAGCAGCAACAGGCGGCGCAGAACCAGACGCTGACCGATGTGCGGGACGCCTACGAGGGGCTGCAGTCGAACGACAAGATTCTGACGCTGTTTCGCTCCGGGTACTTGAACGAGGCGAAAGAAGACCGCGATATCAGCGAGTACGCGTATCGCCGCGGCGCAGCGAGCCTGCTCGATTACCTCGACGCGGAGCGCAGCTATCGCGCGACGCAACTCGCCTACCGGCAGTCGCTTGCTTCCTACCTGCTTTCTTTCGAACAGCTTCGCGAGGCTGTTGGAACCAGGAGCTTGCCATGAGTGGTGCTCGCACAAGCAGATCGGCCGCCTTCGCGGTCGCCGTCGTATTCACCCTGGGTCTTTTGCTCTCTCTCTCCGGCTGCGGTTCGGGCAATAACGCGACGAGCATGACCTCCTTCTCCGCCAAGGGCAATCCATCGGACACGCCCGCGCTCTTCTCGATTCCGGCCGATCAGATGTCCCACGTCCAGGTGGTCACGGTCCAGCCGTCCAAGCTGATGCGCAACCTGCGGCTTACGGGCTCCGTGGCATTCAACGCGTTCAAAACCACTCCTGTGATCACGCAGGTTGGCGGTCCCGTTAGCCGGATTCTGGTGGTTCCGGGAGAGCACGTGCGCCAAGGACAGCCTCTGCTCGAAGTGACCAGCCCGGACTATTCCCAATTGCTCGCGAGCTATCTGAAAGCGCGCGACACGCTGCGGGTCGCAACAGAAAATTACAAGCGGGCGGAGGATCTCTACGCCCATCACGCCATTGCCCAACGAGATTTGCTGCAAGCTGAATCCGGTCAGATCCAGGCTCAAGCCGATCGGAACGCCGCCGAGCAGGGCATGAAGGTTCTGGGAATCAAGGATCCGGATGGCCTGGCGAAACAGCCCTCCGCCTTCTCGCAAATCCCGCTGCTGGCTCCGATGGCCGGCGAGGTCGTCGACCGCCTCGTCTCTCCCGGGCAGGTTATCCAGGCCGGCGCGACGCAGGCGTTCACCATCTCGGATACGCGCACCGTGTGGGTGCTCGCCAACGTGTATCAGGCGGATCTGGCCAATGTGCGTACGGGCGACACCGTCTCGGTCCAGACCGATGCGTATCCGAACGCGTTCCACGGAAAAATTTCATACATCTCGCCCGCGCTCGATCCCAATACGCGGACGCTGCAAGCCAGAATCGTGGTCGACAATCCGGGCGACAAGCTGAAGCGCGACATGTATGTGACCGTAACCGTCACGGCGGGAACGATTCGAAACGCGCTGGCGGTGCCCGACGCCGCGATTCTGCGCAATGACGAAAATGAGCCGTTCGTTTACATCGAATCCGCGCCAGGGCAGTTTGGGCGCAGGCAAGTTCAGATCGGGCAAAGCGAAACGGGCCAGACGCAGGTGCTGAGCGGACTTTCCACGGGAGAAAAAGTTGTCGCAGACGGAAGCTTGTTCCTTCAATTCGCGAATGCGCTGCAGCACTAGGGGCGGCCGGGCATGATTCATCGCATCGTCCAGGCCGCCCTGCGCCAGCGTTTTCTGATCCTCATCATGACGGCCGCCATCGCCGTTGGGGGCGCCGTCGCATTCAAGAACATGCCGGTGGACGCCTATCCCGACCTCTCGCCGCCGATGGTCGAGATCATCACGCAGTGGCCCGGCCACGCGGCGGAGGAAGTCGAGCGCCTCGTCACGCTGCCCACCGAAATCGAGATGAACGGCGTGCCGAAGATGGAGGTGCAGCGGTCGATTTCGCTTTACGGCTTGTCCGACGTGATTCTCACCTTCGAGGAAAACACCGACGATTACTGGGCCCGCGAAGTCGTCTTTCAGCGGCTCAGTGAAGTCCAATATCCCACCGGCGTTACACCTTCGCTCGCGCCGCTGGCCAGCCCCTCGGGCCTTGTCTATCGCTACGTGATCCAGAGTCCGGACCGCTCGCCGCAGGAACTGAAAACATGGGAAGACTGGGTGATCCAGCGCGAATACAAGCAGGTGCGGGGCGTCGCCGACGATTCCGGATTCGGCGGCACCGTGATGCAGTATCAGGTTCTGCTCGATCCGGCGAAACTGTACAGCTACCACATCACCGTCCCGCAAGTCGTGCAGCAGCTTTCCATCAACAATGCCAACACCGGCGGCGGCTTCTATTCGCAGGGCGGCCAGTTCTACTACGTGCGCGGGCTCGGCCTCATCCGCGACAGTAAAGACATCGGCGACATCATCGTCGGAAACCAGAATGGCGTTCCCGTCCGCATCCGCGACGTTGGCGACGTCACCATCGGCCACGCGCCGCGCCTGGGCGAATTCGGCTTCAACAAAACGAACGATGCCGTCGAGGGCGTGATCATGATGCGCCGCGGCGAGCAAACGCAAAACGTCCTGAAAGGCGTGGAGGCGAAAACGAAGCAGCTGAACGAACAAATCCTGCCGAAGGACGTCAAAGTCCAGCCTTTTTACGATCGCAGCGATCTCGTGCGGCTCACCACCGACACGGTGGAAGGGAACCTGCTGCGGGGCATGGCGTTCGTCCTGATCGTTCTGATCTTCTTCCTGGTGAGTTTCCGGGCGGCCGTGATCGTCGCGCTGACGATTCCACTGGCGCTGCTCTTCTCTTTCATTTTTCTCCACGCCCAGGGCATTCCCGCGAACTTGCTTTCAATCGGCGCGATCGATTTTGGGATCATCATCGACGGCACGCTGGTGATGGTCGAAAACATTTACCGCGAGCTGGGACTGCGCGAAGGGAAAGATTACAGCCTGGACGAAGTGATTCTGGCCGCGGCCCGCGATGTGGATCGCCCGATCTTCTATTCCGTCGCGGTGATCATCGCCGGTTACATTCCGATCTACGCCCTGAGCGGCCCTTCCGGGAAATTGTTTCATCCGATGGCCGATACGATGTCGATCGCGCTGGTCGGCGCGCTGATTCTGACGCTCACCTTTATTCCGGTCATGTGTTCCTACTGGTTCCGCAAGGGCGTCCACGAACGCGTGAACAAGCCGTTCGAATGGATTCGCAAGACGTACGCCGGCGAGCTCACCTGGTGCCTCGACCATCCGAAAATCACGCTTCTGGTGGCCACCGCCATTTTTTGCGCGACGCTCCTTCTGATCCCCTTCATCGGCGGCGAATTCATGCCGCATCTGGACGAGGGCGCCCTTTGGGTCCGCGCTACCATGCCGTACACGATTTCCTTCGACGAAGCGGCCAAGATCGCGCCGCAGATTCGCGACATCCTGATGAAATATCCGCAGGTCACCGACGTCGGTTCCGAACTCGGCCGCCCCGATGACGGCACCGATCCAACCGGCTTCTTCAATTGCGAGTTTTATGTTGGCCTCAGGCCCTACAAAGATGCGACATGGGCGAAAAGCTCGTTTCACACGAAGGCGGAACTCATCGCCGACGTTCAGAGACAATTGCAGGCTTTCCCAGGCATTATTTTCAATTATACGCAACCGGCCGAAGATGCTGTCGACGAAGCGCTGACCGGTTTGAAGAGCGCCCTCGCCGTAAAAATTTACGGCCCGGACCTCAATGTCCTGCAGTCGAAGGCGATCGAAATCAAAAGGCGCTTGTCGCGCGTTCCCGGATTCACCGAGTTGACCGTGGTGCGCGAACTCGGACAGCCGAGCCTGCTGATCGACGTCGATCGCGACAAGATCGCCCGCTACGGAATCAATGTCGCGGACGTCGAGGCCGTCGTTCAGGCCGCCGTCGGTGGACAGGCCGCCACACAGGTCATCCAGGGCGAGAAACTCTTCGACCTCGTCGTGCGCATGGAGCCGAAATTCCGCGAGAACGCGCAGGAGATCGGGAATCTTCTCGTCGGCGCTCCCGCCGGCCAGCAGATTCCGCTGCGCGAACTGGCGAACATCCACGAGGCCAGCGGAGCTTCTTTTATCTATCGTGAAAACAATTCGCGCTATATCGGCGTGCAGTACAGCGTCGAGGGCCGCGACCTGGCAGGCACCGTCGCTGACGGGCAGCGCGCCGTCGCCGATATCACGCGCTCGCTGCCTCCCGGGTATCGGGTCGCCTGGGGCGGCGAATATTCCGAATTCCTCGCGGCAAAGAAGCAGTTAGACGTGATCGGCCCACTCGCCCTTGTGCTGATTTTCCTGATTCTGTTCGCGCTGTACGGCAACTTCAAGTTTCCTATTGCGATTGCGGTCGGTGTGGTGATGACGGAGCCAGTCGGCGCGCTCATCGCGCTCAAGCTGACCGACACGCCCTTCAGCGTCTCTTCGGTGCTTGGCCTGCTCGCTTTGCTGGGCGTATCGACGGAAATGGCGGTCATTCTGGTCTCGTTCATCAACAAACTTCGCGCCGAAGGGAAGGACATTCGCACGGCCACGCGCGATGCTGCCCTGCTCCGCCTGCGCCCAATCATGATGACGGCGCTCGTTGCCTGCCTTGGACTGCTTCCCGCGGCGCTTTCTACGGGCATCGGCTCCGATACGCAGAAGCCGTTCGCCATCGTCATCGTCGGCGGCTTGATTTCGCCCCTGCTCCTCGGCTTTTTCGTCAACCCTGTGCTCTATTTGCTCGTCGCCCGTGACGGCGACGTTCTCCAGGTGTAACTGCATGGCGCGAAAGACAACTCAGCGGCTATTCGCTGTCCTGCTGGTCGGCGCCGTACTGTCTTTCGCCTTCGCAACTGCAAACCACTGGCATCGCGATCCAGTAAATCATGGCCCCGGGCTATCTTAGCGGGAGGCCACGACGCCTATTCCGCTCTTCGCCGGGGCAGCAAGGCAGCACCGCTGTTCCGGTGTTCAGCACAGGGCCAGCCTGACGAGTGTGGCGGAAGCGAGTATCAAGAGGCCAAAGATCTCCCAGTTCTTGCTCGACGCTTTCTGGCTCGAAGGCAATCTGGCCGCCATTCGGATAAAAGGTCAGTTCCCCGATGTAAGGCTTTCCTCCAATTTCATAACAGTCGACACGCACGAACGGAAAATCCGCTGCCAAGCGTTCTGCCGCCCAAATCATCTTGGACAAGGACGGTGGCCGTTCGATTTCCCCCGGTTCGAATGGGCAAACATAGCGGAAGTTCTGACGCTCCCAGTTCGTGTTGTAGAAGAACTGGCGATGCGTCTGCAGACGACCGATGTCCACTTGCACGAGGGCCGTGCGGCCATCGAATACAAACAATTTGTAATCGGGCGGTGCCACGCGTCCTGCGCCCATGAAGCGCTCTACCAACAGTCTTCTGGGCCTAATCTGCGTGTATGCCCACTCCCGCGTCTCCCGTCCGTAATCTCTTCGTAGCCATTGCTCCGCGACTGCTTCAATCCGGTCCCAATTCTGATCTTCCGGAGACCACACAAAAATGTCCCAACCGCTTCCATGACTCGCCTTCAGAACATAGGGGATAGGCCAATTCCGCTTGGACCTCGGCTCCAGCTTCTCTCCAAACCAGATGTTAGGAATCACCCATCCTTCGCCAAGCACCTTGGTCACATAGTCCTTTACCTCAACCTTATCGGTTAACAACGGCAGACGCGGATCGCGGTCAAACAGCTTGCGGTGCATGATTTTTTCTTTGAATGTCCGGGGTCGTTTCAGCCGGTCGAATCGGTGATGAAGCAAGAAATATTCAAGCCTGATGCTCGCACCCAGCGGCAAACGTCTTAGCACTTGCTCCCATCGCTTCGATCGAAATAGCGATCTGAAAATGCTCATAGTCGCTTCCCGAAGACCAAATCTAAACCACGTGGATGATCGAAACTACTGTGGCAATTGCGCAGTCACGGAGACAAGGCCGCCTGCGTCGTCATAGGCTAGGCCAGATGAGCATAGCATTTCTGCCTGCCGTATGTATCTGCTTTCCCAATAATTCGACAAGAATTCGTCAAGACATTCGCGCAATCCCAAGAATTCTCTGAGATACCCCGAAACTCCACGAATTCCGGGAACCATGGAATCCAAATCCAGAGGCTGGCATAATTCCAGAACGCCCGCGGAGTGAAGCCCTTCGACCCGGCCAGCGTTCCGTGCGGTCCCAACTATCTCAGGGAGTATTATCGTGGATGACGCCGTCGAGATGTCGTTAGACCCGAAGGATTGGAGCGCCTTTCGACAGTTCGCACATCAAGCGCTCGATGATGCTCTTGATTTCGTGGAAACTGTCCGCCAACGTCCCGTGTGGCAGCCGGTACCACCGGAAATCCGTGTTCAGTTGACGGAAGCACTGCCCGTCGACGAAACCCCGCTGGAGACGGTTTACGAACAGTTTAGGACCAGAATCCTTCCCTACGCCACGGGAAATGTACACCCAAGATTCTTCGGCTGGGTGCATGGAGCCGGACAGGCTGGAAATATTGTTGCGGAAATCCTGGCGGCAGCCATGAACTCAAACTGCGGAGGCCGCGACCACGGCGCCATTTATGTCGAACAGGAGGTCCTCAGCTGGTGCAAACAACTGTTTGCCTTTCCGCCCGAGGCAAGCGGGCTGATTGTCAGTGGCACGTCGATGGCCAACCTCATTGCGCTGGGTGTCGCCCGCAATGCCAGCGGACCTGTGCGAACCTCTGGCGTGGAGCCGGCGAGGGACAGGCTGGTGGCCTATACTTCGGCCGAGGCTCACGAATCCATCGTGAAGGCTTTGGAAACCTTGGGCCTGGGATCCTGTTCCCTCCGAAAAGTCGCGACGAACCGAGACTTCAGAATCGACGTGAAAGCTCTGCAGACGTCCATCGCCGAGGACAGGGCCGGCGGATTACGACCGTATTGCGTGATCGGGTGCGCAGGGACTGTGAATACGGGCGCAATCGACGATTTACAGGAATTGGCTCGAATCTGCAGGGCAGAAGGGATTTGGTTTCACGTCGACGGCGCTTTCGGTGCCCTCTGCATGCTGAGCGAGGAGCTCCGCGATCGTTTGAGGGGGATCGAGCAAGCCGATTCGCTTGCCTTTGATTTTCACAAGTGGGCGCACGTCCAATACGATGCTGGATGTGTATTAATACGGAGAGCGGATCTTCACCGCGCCGCCTATTCGATGCGCCCTCCCTATCTACAGGGTTTGTCAAGGGGCCTTGGCGGTGGCGAAAACTGGCCCTGCGAACTTGGCATTGAGCTTTCCCGAAGCTTCCGTGCGCTGAAGATCTGGTTTGCACTCAAACAGCACGGTGCGCGCAAACTCGGGCAATTCATAGAACGGAACTGTCAGCAGGCGCGGTATCTGGCTCAACGAGTGGCCGCAGAACCGGAACTCGAGCTTCTCTCGCCTGCTTATCTCAACATTGTTTGTTTTCGGGTTCGAGCGGCTGGGCTCGACGAAGAGAGGCTGGATCACCTAAACCGAGAAATCGTTGCGGATGTCCAGGAAAGCGGAGTGGCTGCCCCCTCCACGACCCAGGTGCACGGGCGGCTTGCTATCCGCGTCAACATCACCAATCATCGCACGCAGTTTCGCGATCTCGATATTCTCGTCGACGCGGTACTGGAAAGCTTTCACAGGCCTGCCCTGCTCAAAACTCCGCCGCCTCTAGATGCGTAGAATACTTGTCGAGGTACGGCAGCGGCGTATCCCCGCAGACGAACACCGAGACAACCTCTCGGTCTTCGTTGCGAAGGTCCTCGAGGGTCGACTGCGCTCTGCGCGAGTCCAGAAACTGCTCCAATCCGACCAGAGCGAACCCGGAACTGGGGCCTGCGATAATTCCCGAGCGACACAGCTGCAGGCTGCGCTTGAATGAATCCTTTGTTTTGACGTTCATTACGAAATCAGCCGACCTACCGTAGTCAAACTTGATTTCCTTCAGTTTGGCCTCCGAGCGAACGCCCGGCACGGCTTCATTCGCCCCACACATGACACCTACGATCACGATCTTGCGCGAATATTTTTGGAAGTATCTTGCCGACCCCAGCAAGGTTCCCGTCGTGCCCAGTCCCGTGGCGAATACGGTGATCTTCCCTCGCGTCTGCTCCCAGATTTGCGGTGCGAACCACTTCTCATAAGCAGCGGGATTCGCCTCGTTTTCATACTGAGAAGGACTGAAGAATCCGGCTTTACGGCCCTGTTCCCGCGCTTCCTCAATGCCGCTGAGCTCATCTGGTGCATCGCGCTTCAGGTGCGGCTGGACGCCGGCTAGGCGCAGCATGTCGAGCTTGCCGGGGGCAATATCAAATGGCACAAAGGCTGTAACCCGCTCTATTCCAAAGAGCCTGGCAAGCACGGCAAGGCAGAAGGCCGTGTTGCCCGACGAATTCTCGACGAGCGTCCGCACCCCCTCGAGCCGCCCCGCATCCTCAGCCTCAAGAAGCATGTTCAAGGCGGGGAGGCACTTGATATTGAGCAGCGGGGACAGATAACCCAGTTTGGCGAAGATCCGCACGCCGTCGTCGCGGAAACGGTTTAGGTGATCAGGCAGCTCCACCAAGGGAAGGTACGGAGCGTTCTCCGGGTTCAAAAAGCTCCTGACGGATGTCGGACCTTCGAAAACATTCAAATCGTGCCTTCCGAGTTGGGACCTAACGAGCATGAGCGAATACCTCAAATGCGAATTGAATTCAGAGCTAGCGTCTTCTCTCTCCCCGGTCAAAGCGATGTTGTGTGGGGTGTTGTGGGTGCGCTCTCAGGGCATTCCCGCGTTGTCGCTGGCGGACGAAACCTGTGATGCCAATACTAGAACGTTCAGGCGGCTGAGCAACAGGGTCCACTTGAGTGAGGTGCATGCGACGGCTCGGCTGAGGAGACTGCGAGCGACATACTTGACTTTCCATGACAGCTCGACGTTTCCTCTCAAAGGCGGCCTGGCCGAACAAAGAGACTACAGGCATTATCTTGGGACGGCAAGTCGATCTACATGTTCCCGGTGAAGCCGATCCGTAAAGTCTTTGCCTCGTCATGAGCACAGCCGCGGTTGTCGCACTGGTTGCGAAATCGCCCGACGGCATAGATTCCGCGCGGGTCCCGGGAGCCAAACCTTTGCGTGACATCTACCCACCCACAGCACCGAGTCCGCAGCCGCAAGTCTACGCGTTCACACGGGGAGTGTTCAGCCCAATCTGTATCGCGTTCCGGTGCGCTAAGCACCAGAGGAGTTCGTTTTGCAGTTTTGGGGTGTTCGGCGAGGAACCGCGAATGCCGCCGGTCAAGACGAAGTGAGGTTAATCTCGATTGGCGGTGACACCGGCTGGCCCAAGCGCATCCACTGCAGCCGTTCCAGCTGAGTCAAGGTACGGTTTCGGAGTACACTGGGCGACGACGATCTGGATAATCTAATTGCTCTGTGTTCCGAGTGCCACCAATCGGCTCATCGTTTCCGGAGTGGCATCATGGAGCCCGAGCAATAGCCCACCATCCCGTTCGAACAGTATCAATTCCGTCCACTTCCGGTCGAATTCGAGAGTGCCCCGCCGCCCGAGCCGGGGCAAGAGCGAGCAGGCTCACCGCTCTTGCGCTCGCCCTTCGACTGCGCTCAGGACAGGCTCGAGATGCGAGCCTGGAAATAGTCGAGGGTGAGGCGTAGGCCTTCGGCGAGTTCCACTTTGGGCTCCCAGTGGAGGATGCGGCGGGCCTTGGAGATGTCGGGGCAGCGCTGCTTGGGATCGTCCTGCGGGAGAGGATGGAAGACGATGGGAACTTCTTTTGCGCTGCGCGCCTGAAGCGCGACTTCTTTGCCCGCTTGAAGCGCGGCTTTGTGCGTTTCCTTCGGGCTCCCGCTCGAAGCGGGGAGCGAATTCACGCGATCTCCGTTGTCTCCGCCGGCGACAAGATCGCGAACGCGTTCGGCAAATTCCAGGATGGTGATTTCGTGCGGATTGCCGATGTTGGTGGGATCGTGCTCGTCGGATTCGAGCAGACGGTAGATGCCGTCGATCAAATCGGAGACGTAGCAAAAGCTGCGCGTCTGCTTGCCGTCGCCATAGACGGTGATGGGCTCGCCGTTCAACGCCTGGTAGAGGAAATTCGGGAGCGCGCGGCCGTCGTTGAGGCGCATGCGGGGGCCGTAGGTATTGAAGATGCGCACGATGCGCGTATCGACGCCGTGATAGCGATGGTAGGCCATGGTCATGGCTTCGGCGAAACGCTTGGCTTCGTCGTAAACGCCGCGCGGGCCGACGGGATTCACGTGGCCCCAGTAGCTTTCCGGCTGGGGGCTCACGTCGGGATCGCCGTAACATTCGGACGTGGACGCCAGCAGAAATTTCGCTTTCCTGGCGAGGGCGAGGCCGAGGGCGTTGTGGGTGCCGAGCGAGCCAACCTTCAGCGTCTGGATCGGAAACTTCAGATAATCGGGAGGGCTGGCGGGAGAAGCAAAGTGCAGCACGGCGTCAACGGGCCCATCGACGTCGATATACTCCGAGACGTCGGCGAGGATGAAACGAAAGTGCGGATTCGAGCGCAGGTGCTCGATGTTCGCTTCCGCGCCCGTCACCAGATTGTCGATGACAAGAACGTCCCAGCCCCTGGCCAGGAGATAGTCGCAAAGATGCGAGCCGAGAAATCCGGCTCCGCCCGTAACCACAGCTCTCATC
>DATGHM010000165.1:0-21740 GCA_035307985.1 Candidatus Acidiferrales bacterium | reverse complement strand
TCTCGCCGCGGAATATTCCGTTCTCGGCTTTTACGTTTCCGGGCATCCGCTCGACAAGTACGCCGGTCGCCTGCAGGAATGGAAGGCGGTCGAGTTGTCTACCCTTGAAGGCCGGCGCAATGGCGAAGACCTCACGGTTGCCGGCATCATCGTCCAAACGCGGCCCATGCGCTCGCGGCAAGGCCGCCGCTGGGCGATCCTCACGCTTCAGGACCGCACCGGCGTGATCGAGGCTCTGATTTTTCCCGAAGCGTTTCAGAAACTCGAGCCCATCCTGAAGGCAGCCACACCGCTGCTGGTGAAGGCGCGCGTTGCGGTGGAAGATGTTGGGACGCGGCTGATCGTCTCCGATGCGCGCCCGCTCGAACGCGTCGCCGAGCAAGCCGCCTCGAACGGTCCGAGCGTCCTTCGCGTGCGCGTGAATCGCGGCGCGATCGACGCCGATGTTCTCGATCGCCTCGACGCGCTGTTCTCGAGCCGGCCCGGACGTTGCCGCGTCGCCTTTGAGCTGGTTGACGCCGACGGCAGCGAGGCCACCATCGATTTTTCGAGCGCCGTCCGCGCCGACGGGGAGCTTGTCGAGCGCGTGCGCGAAATTTGCGGCCCGGAAGCCGTTGCGGAGCTTCAATGAGGATGACGCGATGAGCGGCAAACACCGTCGCGCCGCGCGCGAACGCCTTCGCCGCATGCGCGAGCGAGCCCGGCAGCGCGAGGAGGGTCGAGAGACCGAATCCTCGAAACAGGCGGTCCGCGGGACGGAATCAGTCGCCAGCGGTTCGAACCACGAAAACAAAAAGCGCAACGCGGCCGGTATCGCCGGGCAGAAGGCCTCCGCCATTCGCCGCGAAAATTCCGTTGACACCGTTTCCGATCCGCCGCGCCACCCGGTTTTCGATCCCGATCGCGTGGATCGCCAGCACAAGATCGACGCCCTGGAGCGCGATGCCTTTGACCTCAGCCGCTTGACGAATCCCGCCGACCACACGGCCGGCGACATCGAGCGAATCCGCCGCGAAATCGAAGAGCTCCGCCGCGAGTTCTACACGCATCTCGGCGCCTGGCAACGCCTTCAACTCGCGCGCCACGTTCAGCGCCCCCTTACCGATGATTACATCCGTATGCTCTTTGAAAACTTCACCGAAATCCATGGCGATCGCGCCTTTGCCGACGACCCCGCGCTGATTGCGGGCATGGCCTGGTTCCACGGCAAGCCGGTGATGATTGTCGGCAGCCAGAAAGGGCGCGACACTAAGCAACGCCTCGTGCGCAATTTTGGCCAGGCCAAGCCCGAAGGTTATCGCAAAGCGATGCGCGCGATGAGCCTCGCCGCGAAATTCGGCCGGCCGATTCTCGTTTTCATCGATACGCCGGGCGCGTATCCCGGCGTCGACGCCGAAGAGCGCGGCCAGGCCGAAGCCATCGCGCACAATCTCCGCGAAATGTCGCGCTTGCCGGTGCCCATCATTGTGACCATTACCGGCGAGGGCGGTTCCGGCGGCGCGCTGGCCGTCGCCGTGGGTGACCGCATTCTCATGCTGGAGAATTCCATCTATTCGGTGATTTCGCCGGAAGGCTGCGCTTCGATTCTCTGGCGAGACGCGGGAAAAGCCGAGATCGCCGCCGAAGCTCTGAAGATCACGGCCACCGATCTTCTCGAGATCAAACTCATCGACGAAATCGTCCCCGAGCCGGAGGGCGGCGCGCACCTCGATTATGAGGCTGCCGGACGCCTGCTCGATCCCGTGCTCACGCGGGTGCTTGACGAGCTCTCAGCCCTCAGCCCGCAACAGCTCCTCAACCAGCGCTACGAAAAGTTTCGCCGCATGGGCCAGTTCTTCGCCTGACGTTACAGGTCCCCGCCGCCCGCAGCCGATCGTTCAGTGGGGTGTCGAAGCGCGCGCTTTTACGGCTTTCTCCTGCCCCGGGAAAATGCGCACCTGGCGCCGTTTGGTCAGAAATTCGATTCCCCACTCCAAAATAACGAAAAATCGGTTCGCGTATCCGATCAGAAAATAAATGTGCACCACGGCCCACACCACCCACGCCGGGAATCCCGCGAACCGCAAAAACCGAAGATCGGCCAGCGCGTACGTCCGTCCCACGATGGCCAGATCGCCCTTGTCCCAATACCAGAACGGCGCCGGCGGCTCCTTTCCCTCCACGCGCCGCCGAATCAGCCGCGCCACATATTGCCCCTCCTGAATCGCGGGCTGCGCGACGCCCGGCATCACCATCGGCTGCTGCTTCGACTTGATGCCTAACAAATTCCGCGATTCCGCCACTACGTGCGCTGTATCGCCAATCGCAAAAATTTCCGGGTGCCCCGGCACCGACAGGTCCGCGCCGACGACAATCTTTCCCGACTTGTCCATCTCCGCGCCCAGCCACCGCCCCGCCGGAGACGCCAGCACGCCCGCCCCCCACAGCACGGTGCTCGAGGGCACGCGCTCGCCGTTGGCCACGATTCCATTCTCGTCGGCGCTCGTGACGCGCGTATTCGTGAACACCTTCACGCCCAGGCTCTCGAGATGCCGCTGCGCGTCGACGGAAAGCGATTCGGGAAACGTCGGCAGGATGCGCGGCGCCGCCTCGTACAGCAGAATCTGTGCCGACCGCGTGTCGATGTGGCGAAAGTCGCGCGCCAATGCCATGCGCGACATCTCGGCCAGCGTGCTCGCCATCTCCACGCCCACCGTTCCCGCGCCCACCAGCACGAACGTCAGCAGTTGCCGGATTGTAGCCGTGTCTGCATGATTCAGCGCGGCGATTTCCTCCGCGCGCTCGAATGCCGTCAGCACTTTGCCGCGAATCAGGTCCGCGTCGTCCAGCGATTCCAGACCCGGCGCAACTTGCCTCCATTCGTCATGGCCGAAGTAGTTGTACTGAATCCCGGTGGCAAGGATCAGGTAATCGTAAGGGACTACATGCTGCTTCAGTTGAACCAGCCGCTTCGCAGGGTCAATCCCGGTGACTTCGTCCTGCAGCACCTCGGCATTGCTCTGTCGGCTCAGGATCGAGCGCAGTGGCCCGGCAATCTGGTCCGCCGACAGCAGGCCTGTGGCGACCTGATACAACATGGGGCGAAACAGGTGATAATTCCGTTTGTCGACCAGCGTCACGCTGACTGGAGCGCCCTTCAGAGCGCGCGCGGCGAAGAGCCCTCCGAATCCGCCGCCAACAATCACCACGCGAGGCTTATCTGTGCCCAACCTTGCCTCCGCGGCGATTGTAACAATGCAAGAGAAACGCCGACAATCGCCACTTATTGGATGAAAGAAGCGCATTTGCGCTTCTTTTTTGGACGCTCCCTGACTGCCTGTCGACGGCACCCCCGTGTCGGCGCCTCAAACAAATTGCCGAAATGATCGGTCCGCGCTAAAATCCAACCACCCCGGGGTAGGCCCCGATCTGCTTTTTCAATCAGGAGAAAACATCGACATGAAGACAAAAGCGATTCTGCTCGCCCTCACTGTATGCGCCATCGCCGTCGCTGTGTGGTCCGCTGACAGCACGCAGATGGGCACCTGGAAACTGGACGAGGCCAAGTCCAAGTTCGGACCGGGAGCAACGAAGAACACCACCGTCACCTACGAAGCCGCAGGCGACATGGTGAAGGTCACCGTCGAGGGCACAGACAGCAGTGGCACCGCGACGAAGACCGAATGGACCGGCAAGTTCGATGGCAAGCCGTACGAAGTCACCGGCGGTTCGGCGCCCAGCACGCGAACCTACAAGATGGTGAACGCACGCACTCTGACGTTCGTCGAAAGGTCGAAAGGCAAAATCATCACGTCCGGCCGCATTGTCGTCTCTCCCGACGGCAAGAGCCGCACCGTCACCGCCGTCGCCACTGACTCGAAGGGGATGAAAATCCACAGCACGGCCGTCTACGACAAGCAAATGTAAGCACGTTGCCGCCGTGGTCGCCACGATGACGAGAAGCCATAGCCATCTCATGAATGCAGTTTATGGGGTCGGAGCTTTAGCTCCGACATTCAAGCCGCCGTAAACGTTGGACTTTAGCCCCTGAAGAAAGTCTCTTCCACGACTCATAGCATTTTTGAGACAGCTTGTCGGGTTTCCTGGCGACGCGCCGCGGCCGATTGTTTACTTCTCTCAACATCGCGGGTTACTGGCGGTAGCGGTGTGGCGTACAGGCCGCTCTCTCTGCTGTGTGTCGCGGAGGGACGCAGTCGAAGTGTGCCAGTGCCTGTACGCCGAATGGTCTGAGCCGCTTGCGAACGCGGCTCTTGGGTGGAACCGCGTGCCTTCTTGCCCGTGACGCGGGCGTTGTGGTCCTCTACGCGGGCTGATCCGCTCGATCGGAGGCAACCCCGGCGGTCAGGACGCGGTCGCGCCCCTCTGCCTTGGCCTGAAACAGCGCTGCGTCGGCCGCCGCCAGCAGATCCTGCGCTGTCCTTCCGTGTTCGGGAAACGCCGAGACCCCCAGAGACAGCGTCACCTTTCCCAGAACGATGTCTCGATGTTTTATCGAAAATTGCCGAAATGCGACGCGCAGCTCTTCCGCACGCCGGCGCGTGTCTTCGAGCGAAGCCTCAGGAAGTACCAGCGTAAACTCTTCTCCGCCGTACCGGCACGCCAAGTCTCCGCGACGGATGAATTTTGCCAGATAATCGCCAAGCTCCCGCAAAACCGCATCCCCGGCATCGTGGCCGAACAGGTCGTTGAACGTCTTGAACTTGTCGATATCCATCATCACCACTCCGAGACCGCTGTTGTTCCGAATCGCGCGAGGCAACTCGCGTTCGAGGGACTCATCCAGATAGCGCCGGTTGAACAGTCCCGTAAGCGGATCGCGGACGGATTGATAGCTCAACTTCTCGCGGAGCCTGAGATTTGCGAATGAAAGCCCGGCCTGCTCGGCGACGGAGATAGCCAATTGCTCTTTGAATCCGGAAATGGGCTCGGGGATCCCCGTGGCTTCGTTCAAATGGCTTACAAGAGAGAAAACGCCGAGCGTTTCGCCATGGGCCATCAGCGGCGTGCAGAGTCCGGGCAGGCGCGATTCCACGCGAAAGTGGGCGCAGCGCACGGAGCCCTCCTCAGCCGCGGAATGATGCAAGCGGCCCCGCCGCAGAGCCCAGCAGTCATTCGGGCCAAAAACGCCTTCCGTCGAGAGATTGCGGCCCCATGTGGCCACCGATTCCAGAACGTTCCGGGACGCGCTGAAAACCAGCAACGCTCCTGAAAATTCAGGGAACAAACGCTCCGCTGAGGAACGGATAACTTGGGAAGCCTCTCTGATCGTGAAACATGATTGCAGCAAGTCTGCCATTTCGCTGAGTGTCCCGGCCTCGCGGTTGCGACTTTCCAGTTCTCCCATCGAGTTCTTAAGTCTCTGATTTGCGGAAGACAAGTTTTCCTGCGCGTGCTGGCGCTCTCCCATGAGCGTCGTCAAATTGCCGGCCATTGCATTGAAGGACCCTGCGAGTTCGCCAAGTTCATCGTTCGAATAGTGAGCGATTCTTGTATCCATTTCGCCCCGGCCGAATTGCAGCGCCGCGTTTCGAAGGTTATGGATCGGCGTGACCACGGAGCGGGAGATCGCCGCCGTCAACGCAACGCCAACGACCAGTCCGATAAGAACGATGAAAAGCGTCTCCTTGTAGGAATCCGTCAGTGCCGCATCGATGTTCTGTCTGTACTCCTCGGCGGCCTTGCTCGTGCCGCTTGCGAGTTCCTGGACGTCCTTGCTCAGATCGCCTCGAATCTCCGGCTCCAGAGTGTTTTGCAGAAAATCGCTCTCCGTCTTCGAGGCGCTGTCCGACAACTGGAGGAATTTTTCAACGCCGGATTCGAGACTGGAAGACGATTCTCCTAAGCTTTTCAGGAGCCGAATTTCGTTTTGTTCTGCCGCATCCGGTCCGGTTGGACTGCCCGCTGCGCGAATCTCCTGAACCTGTTTCGCCTCGGATCCGGCAACCGCATTCAGGTCCGTGTCGTATTCAGTGATGCCGGACCGTAGCGCCGAATTGGCAAGCTTCCGTTGATGTTCCGCGCCCTCGCCCTGGCCTGGCTCGGCCTGGCCACGAAAGGTGTCCGCCATGGATTCCTGCAAAGCCGATTCGATACCATTCAAATCGGTCTTGAGCTGTTGTGCCTTCAGCCCCTGTTCGGTTTGATATTCGTTCATCCGGAGTGCGAAGGAAATGCGAGGATTGCCAACGAGAGCCACATAGGCCGCAACAGGCGCCGACAATGAAATCGCTCCCATTGCCAACAGAAGCTTCGTTCGAATGTGCATAGTCCTGCTGTCTGGAAGGGGGGGCGATTCTGCTTCTAGGTCCGCTATCGCGATTCTACGGCGAATCCCATCGTTCAAGCGCAAGCTGTTCTCTCTTGCTTCTATTCCGATAACGTCTGCGCCGGTGTGGTGCAGGCCCCGGCTGCGCGTTGCGTCGCCTTTTCCTGGGGCGCACGACGCTGCAATGACCGGCTGGCAAGATATGCCAAGGCCCCGCCGGATACCTGTCGATGTCCCCCGTCGAGAGCAGTTGACACATCCACGCCGCCTAGTGTTCCATTCAAAGTTCGTTGCTCTTCGAGGTGACGTTTGTTTTGTCAGGGATGCGGGAAGGAGATGGACGACTCGGGGCAATTCTGTCCTGCCTGTGGGCGGCCGGTTCATGCGGCTCCTCCCTCGAAGGCGGCCGCAGCCATTCAGATTCTCGCCGTCCACGTGCGCATCATGGGCATTCTATGGACGATTTACGGCGGATTCGAAATTCTGATGGCTTTCTGGACCGTTGGCATGTCCAAGGTTTACTTTCCGCTGTTCCAGAAAATGGTTGCCCCCGACGCGAATTCGCCGCTCTCCTCGCCCGAAGCCCTGCACGCGGTTTTCGTGTGGTCGGGAATCTTTGCCCTTGTGACGGGCGCTCTGGGGCTGTTCGCCGGATGGATGCTGCTGCGCCGCGAACGTTCGGGACGCCCTGTCGCGCTCGTTGCCGCGTTCGTTTCGCTGATCCAGCTCCCGCTTGGAACGGGGCTCGCGATCTACACGCTGGTCGAGTTGCTGCCGTCGTCCGCGCGCGAGAAATATGCGCAGCTGCTCGCGCCGCAGCGGTGAGCGCGCGAAACAGGGATGGAACTTTGCGTTTGGGCCAGTCGTATAACAATACAGGAAGTGAGGAGACACGATATGTTCTGCGATCGTTGCGGACGCCAGCTGCGTGACGACGCCCAGTTCTGTACCTCCTGCGGCAAACAATTGGCGCCCAGCCCGGTGCCGCCCCCGCCAGTCGCCGGCGTCGCTGCCGCCGCGCCGGACGGCCGTGTGGGACGCCACCTGAAAATCGTAGCCTCGCTGTGGCTCGTCTACGCGCTTTTGCGTTTGATGGAGACGTTCTGGATCTTCTTCATCGGCCGCACATTCCTGCCATCAATCGTTGACGGCATCGTCTCCAACGGCCCTTGGGGGCGCGGCGGGCCCTTTCCGGGCGGATTTCCGCTCGACCGCTTGATTTCCGGCGGCCTGATGTTTGCCGGCTTCTGGGTGGCCGCTTTCGCGGTGCTTGAGCTCGTCACCGCGTGGGGACTCTTTGAGCGCCGTCCCTGGGCGCGGATCCTTGCGCTGATCCTCGGCTTCCTCGCTCTGCTGCGCTTTCCCTTCGGCACCGCGCTTGGAATCTACACGCTGTGGGTCCTCCTTCCCAGCCCCGCCGCTCAGGAATACGACCGCCTGGCCCATTCGCAACCTGGCGCGTAGCACGTTCTTTCGACGTCCGCGGCGTGGGCTGTCCGTCGCCTCGAATTTTAGATTGGTCTGAGGCGTTGCATGCGCAGCGTGCGATAATCAAACTTAGGTTGCTTGCGCGAGGCTCCTTTGGCCGCTGCACCTTCATCGGGCGTCAGACAACAAACCCTCGGCACGCTTTGGTTCCTGTACGGAATCCTGCGCATCGTGATGGCCGTCTTCCTCGTCGTCTTCAGCACGACGGTCCGGTTGATGTTCGGCGCGCTCCTGGTTCGCGTGCCCTATCCGCTTCCATGGATGACCGCTTTTGAAGTGATCTACTGGATCATCATCGCGTGGTGCATCGTGTGCGCCATCCTGAGTTTCATCTCTGCGGGAGCTCTGTTTGTGGAGAGCCGTTCGGCGGGTCCACTGGTGAAGATTGCGGCGCTTGTGTCGTTGCCGGAAGTTCCTTTCGGCTTGGTCCTCGGAGTTTACACTCTGCTCGTCTTTCCAGGGAGCCGGGCCATAGCAGTCTAGCGCGCGGCTGCGCCGATGCTCGCGCCGGGAGCGGCGGCCGGCCGTAAGCACGCGCCCGGCGTCCTCCGGCGCCCGCTTTCGCAGAATTGTTTCCCTTGAAACACTCATTGACTACAAAAGCAGATACGCACTGGCGCCGTCAAAATGGCCCCAGAACCCGCCCAATTGATCCGTTTTAAGCCGTTTTATTACTCACCGTAGGACAGGATCCGGGCGAAGCCCTTCCGCGGCTTGTTGGCCGAAAGGTACCTTCGCCCGCTCTGCGCTTTAGTCATTGGGCACGCGCCGGTCCGTTTTCATTGCTCGATTTCTGCCCCTACCGTAGCCTCAATAGACGGGGGAAATCCTAATGTCAGAGGTCGGGGAACCGCTGGTAGCAGATGTCTTTAGGCCGTACGAGAAGCTGGTCGAGATTACGATTCTGGGGAAGACTTTTCTTGTGCCGGAGCGCAATTCGCTGCTCCGCGCGTTTCAATTCATTAGCCCTGAAACGATTCCGTACGGGCGCTTCTGCTGGAACCAGGAGTGCCAGTATTGCCGGGTGAGCTGCCAGCTTGCGGACGACGACCAGGCCCGTCCGATCCTGAGCTGTAAGTTCCTTGTTTCTGAGGGGATGAACATTTCCGATGTCGCGCCGGAGTTGGTTGCATGCCTCCGCGGCAAACTGGGAAGGTAGCAGCCGCAACTTCCGTTCGCAGGCAGGGTTTTATCGTTGTGCAAACGCTTAAGGAGTTCCCGAAGGGGGTTCAGATGCGCAAACTTCATTTCGTTGCGTTATTCGCTTTGCTGGCCACGGTGGCGCTGATTATGCCGCCGGCATCGTCCGCGCAGCTCGTCGTCGGCGTTTCCGTCCGAGTCGGGCCGCCGCCGCTCCGCGTGTACGACCAGCCGATTTGTCCCGGCCCGGACTACCTCTGGACGCCCGGCTATTGGGCCTATGGTCCGGCAGGCTATTACTGGGTCCCGGGCGACTGGGTCAGGCCGCCGCGCGTCGGTTTCCTGTGGACTCCGGGTTACTGGGGCTTTGATGAAGGCTTCTATCGCTGGCACGCCGGGTATTGGGGTCCGCACGTCGGCTTCTACGGCGGCATCAACTACGGTTTCGGTTACTTCGGCACGGGCTTCGCCGGGGGACGCTGGGACCACGACCACTTCCGTTATAACACCGCCGTGTGGCGTGTGAACACGCGCGTGATTCACACAACGTACGTTGACCGCACGTATGTCCGGGACGTGCACGTGAATCGCGTCAGCTACAACGGTGGCCGCGGCGGAATCGAAGCGCGCCCCAGCCGCGAGGAGATCGGCTACGAACACGAACGTCACTTCGATCGGACGCCCATGCAAGCGCGTCACGACGAGGGCTTCCGTGGCGGCAACGGCCATTCGTTCCAGCCTCCCAATCGCGGCGAGCGCAATGACATGGCGCGTCCGAATGACCGCGGCAATCATGCGAATGGGGGCAACGGAGGGGAAGCGCGTCTGAATGACCGCGGCAACGGCGGCGGCAATCGAGGCGAACGGATGAACAATGCTCACGGCCGCGAGGGCGGTCCCAAGGCGCAAGGCAAACCGAACGGCGGCCCCCGTCACGAGGGAAAACCGGACCATCAACGCAGGTAAGCTCGGATTAAACGAAAACACGGGCGCTGGCTGCAGAGCTGGCGCCCGTTGTGTTTTTTGGCGCTCCCCGCCGAGCGGATGTGCCCGGAGCGCGCTTGGTCGACTCGATTGCATTTGAAAGAACCGCTGGGCCCTGCGGGAAGCGCGTTGATTCGTTGAAGCCATCGCATAAATGCAGTTTAGGGGGTCGGAGCTTTAGCTCCGAAATTCAAGCCGCGGTAAACGTTGGGCTTTAGCAGCTTGCTGAAAAACGCCTTGTCTTCAGGAGGGCGGGGTTTTAACCCTTGAAGCTGCCGTTCGACTTTTTCAGCGTCCTGTTAGTCCCTGAAGAAAGTCTCTTCCACCACTCCTGGCATTTTTGAGACAGCTTGTAGTGTTGAAACACTCGAAACTCGTCGTGGGAAACGGGTTCGGCGTTCGCCGCGGCTATTTGCCTTTCCATGCTTGAGCGTCTACGACGCTTTTGCCCGGTTCCTGGCCAACCGGCTGAGAACGTCCGTCGCCTTCCTGCAGGATCGTGTTGATCGCTTCGATCAAATCGTCAGAGCCGCGGCTCTTGCACCAAAAAGCGTTTGCGCCGGCTTTCTTCGCCTGCTCCGCAACTTGCGCCGAATCGTGCAGCGACACGATGAGGATCTTCGTGTCGGGAGACATCTGGCGGATTAGACCCGTCGCTTCGATCCCGCCCATGATCGGCATGCTGAGATCCATCAGCACCAGGTCGGGGTTGAGTGCCAGGGTCTTTGCGACCGCCTCTTTCCCGTTTTCGGCCTCTCCGCAAACAGACAAGCCCGAGTCGTGCTCGAGCACACGCTTAATCCCTTCGCGCACGAGTTGATGATCATCGACCAGCAGGATTTTGTATCTCATTCGATATGGAGGGAGCGTTTGCCGCCGAGGTAAAATATCCCGCGCGGCGAACGCGGACAATACAGTGTTCTACCTAGTGTTACTTAAACGTTCCTCTGGCCCCTCTCTTCGATACTTCCCTGGAAGCGTCGTTTTCCTCCCAGACTTTCCATACGTCCACCCAGTGTCTTCTTGCTCCAAGCCCCTCGGATGCCCCGGACCAGCCACAGTTGTCGCATTGCAGTTTGAGCGTGCGAACGTCCACATCTTCTATGTTTCTTGCATCGCTCGTCACCGCGAGAGGCACGGGACAACTGCAATCCACACATTCGAAAAGAAGAACGTGCACGAACGGATCGCCGTTCTTTTTTGGTTTCATGCAGCCAGCATAGCTCCCCGGCGCTTCCAGCCCCATCCGCCCAACTGCGGAGGAAAAGAAAAAGATGATCCCAGTACTGATCGGGCGAACTGCTCGAACGAATACACTAGAAACGCACCGGCGATGCAGGGTTCTCGTGCCTCGGGTGATCTCTGTATCGGCGAGCTGCCGCCGGACGCTTTGACTTCGCGGCGCGTTAAATGGGATTGTTACTGCTTGCGGTTGAGGGCGAATGTGTGCCGGTTTGCGATGGGTGCGGGGCGCGCGTTGACGAAGAGCATATTCGTCGACGAATCGAACGGCTCGAGTTGGCGACGCGGTTTCGGCCGATTCACATCAGTGTCCTGCTGATTGATGCCGCGCCGCCCGCGCGCCACGAGGACTTTTTCTACACGCTGCCTGGCGATGCCCGCTCCGCGGCAGCGCAGCCTTATTTCAACGAATTGGCGAAGCTCTCGGGAGGAACGCTTGGTTCGCTCGCGCAAGCCGAGCCGCTGCTTGCCGAATTTCAGCGCCGCGGATTCTTTCTGACTTCGGCGGTGGAGTGCGCCATCGACGATCCCGAGGATCTGAATACCGCGATACGCCGGCTCGCACCCACAGTCTTGCGCCGCGTGCAGACGTCGTATAAACCGAAGTATGTGGTCCTGATTTCCGATCCGACGAGCGCGTTAATCGAACCGTTCAGAAGGGGCGGCTGGACGGACCGATTGATTCTGGATCAGGACGCGCCGTTCAAGCCGGCTTCGGTGGGTGAACGGCTGGCTGCCGCGGTTTCCCGGTTGGGTTAGCCGCCCGGGAGCGCGATCCGGCCTGGGCGAGCTCTGTCCGGCTCCCGGCAAAAGCGATGATTTTCCGCCCTCCCGAAAGGACGCCCAGCGGCGCGCAAACGCATCCAAAACCAAGGCCCCACGTCACCCGCAGTTGTGACCAACATCACAGAGGCGAGTTCATCACGATGTGCTAAAATTCCGATGTTTCAAGCGCTCCCGAGGGTTTCCGCCGTTCCCGGCCGGGACGCGAAAATCCGGTGCTCGCAGTCGGAATGGCCCGTAGCCGAGAGGCGGAGAAAAAATGAAGGCGCAGAGAAAATTCGCGATCGGCTCGTTCATTATTATCGCTACGCTAATCGGCCTCGCCTACGTCGGGTACACGCAGAGCAAGACCTACTACCACACGATTAAGGAACTGCCCACGCTCTCGCCAATGGCCCTGCACCAGCGCATGCGCGTTTCCGGCGTCGTGGAAAACGGGTCGATCCAACACCTTCCCGGCCATCTTGATTTCGTTCTGCAGGAAGAGGGCAAGACTCTGGCGGTAAGTTATGTGGGCAGCGATCCATTGCCGGACACGTTCAAGGACGGCGCTCAAGCGCTGGTGGAAGGAAACCTGATGTCTGACGGGCGCTTCCGCGCCGAACAGGTGCAGGCCAAGTGTGCGTCGAAGTACCAGGCCAGCCCAACCGCCGCGCCCAACTCCGCCGAGACTGGGCCGGCACAAACCTCGCCCGCCACAAAGGGCTCCGAAGGCGCATCGCGCAACGCCTCCTATACGAAGGGGAGTTGAGGGACAAGCATTGGATATTCTTGGCTCGTTTGCGTTACTCCTCGCGCTGATCGTTGCCGCCTACGCTTTTTTCGCTGGAATTGCCGGGATTTTCACTCGCCGTTCCCTCCTGAAGAAAAGTGCGCTCAACGCCGGGATGGCGGTGTTTTTTCTGATTACCGTTGCCGTCGGGGTCCTCGAGTTTTTCTTCTTCACGGATAACTATTCGCTTGCCTACGTCGCGGAGCACAGCAACCGCGCCCTTCCCGCGTTCTACAAGTTTGCGGCTCTGTGGGCGGGGCAGGAGGGGTCGCTGCTGTGGTGGTCCTGGCTGCTATCCGCCTATGCCTTCTTCGTGCTTTTTCTCAATCGTAAAAAGCACCCGGAGCTGATGCCCTACGTCGGCGTGGTGATCGCCGGCGTGCAGGTTTTCTTTCTGACGCTGAACAATTTCGTGGCGAACGCGTTCAACGTGCTCGCGGCGCCGGGCGCGAACGGCGCCATGAGCGTCGTCGCTCTTTCGGATGGACGCGGCCTGACGCCGCTGCTGCAGTATCCGGAAATGGTCATCCATCCACCGATGCTGTACCTCGGCTACACGGGATTTACCATTCCATTCGCCTTTGCGCTGGCGGCTCTGCTCGGACGCTATCCGGGAGAGAAATGGATTCACATCACGCGCCGCTGGACGATGATTGCGTGGTGCTTCCAGACCGTCGGCATCATTCTTGGCGCGCACTGGGCCTATTCGATGCTCGGCTGGGGCGGCTATTGGGAATGGGATCCGGTGGAAAATGCGTCGCTGTTGCCGTGGATTACGGGCACGGCATTCCTGCACTCGGTGATGATGCAGGAAAAACGCGGCATGATGAAGATCTGGAACGTGTGGCTGGTGTTCACCACGTTCATGTTGTGCATTCTGGGCACGCTTCTGACGCGGTCGGGGATCGTCAACTCCGTGCACGCCTTTGCGCAATCGTCGATTGGAGGCTGGTTCGTCGGTTTCCTGGCGATCATCTTGGTGGTTTGCTTCCTGGCGTACTGGAAGAACCGCGACTATCTGCGTGGTGACAATCAACTGGATTCACTCGTTTCCCGCGAGTCGAGCTTCCTCTTCAACAATTTGATTCTCCTCGCGGCCTGCTTCGCGGTCCTATGGGGCACGCTCTTCCCGGTCTTGTCGGAATGGGTGGTGGGAAGCAAAGTGAGCGTTGGCGCGCCGTTCTTCAATCAGGTGAACGTGCCAATCGCCTTGTTCCTGCTGTTCCTGACGGGCGTGGGGCCGCTGCTCGCGTGGCGCAAGACGTCCACCGATGCGCTGAAGCGGAACTTCGCATGGCCGGCTGGACTTTCGCTGGTGGCGGGCGTGGTTGGGTTCGCGCTGGGCTTCCGCCAATTCTATGCCCTGGTTTGCCTGATCCTGTCTGTATTTGTCGTGCTGACGATTTTTCTCGAATTCTTCCGTGGCGCGCGCGTGATTGCGGCTCGTGAGAGCACGAACCTGCTGACGGCCGTCGGATCGCTGACCATGCGTAATACCCGGCGTTACGGTGGATATGTGGTGCATCTCGGCATGGTGATGATCTTCATCGGGATTGCGGGCCAGGCGTTCAACAAGGATGTCCGCGCGGAGTTGAACATCGGTCAGACGATGAAGATCGGCCCCTACACTCTGCTGTGCCAGAATTTCGACGAGATCGCGAACAATAATTATCAGTCGTCGCGAGCCACGCTCGAAGTCTTCCGCGACGGCAAGTCGCAGATGATGCTGTTTCCGCAGCGGCGGTTTTTCCCGGCGAGTGGAGAGACGGAAACGATCGTCGCGACGCGCAGTTCGCCGTTGCGCGACTTGTACGTGGTCTACGCCGGGCGCAGCCCGCAGGACGGGCACCCCGTAATTCACGCATATCTGAATCCGCTGGTGAAGTGGATCTGGTTCGGCGGGCTGGTGGTTGTCCTGGGGACCCTGCTTGCACTGTTGCCGAACCGCCGTGCGGCGATCGTCCGGTCGAGCGTCAGGGAAAGAGCCTGGGATGGGACAGTCGTGGCGGAAGCGGCGCCCGCGCAGGTCGCGGTGACTCGCGGAGCAAGCCATGATTAGGCGCGGCGCGCTCGGAGTGTGCGCGATTCTGGCAGCGTTCGGGTTCGCGTGCGCGTCTACGCCGGCGCGGCAGTTGAACGAAGCGCAGGCGGCGCGCGCGAAATCGCTTGGTCTCAAAGTGAAATGCATGTGCGGCGGATGTAACGATCCGGCCGGCGCCTGTTTCCACTCAGGAGGCGCGTTTTCTGGCCCATGCGACATGGCCCTCAGCGAGATCAAGTTGATTGACGACCGCGTGGCGAAGGGCGAGTCGGATGACGCGATCCTCAAGGATTTCGTCGCGCAGTACGGGCCAACGGTGCTGGTTGATCCGCCGAAGGCGGGATTCGATTTGACGGCGTGGATCGTGCCGGTGCTGGTGCCCCTGGTGGGCCTCTTTGGAGTCTGGGAAGTGGCCAGGCGGTGGAGGCAGAAGCATCCCGCGGCGGCTGCGGCGTCTGCCAACGCGTCGGGAATATCGCCGGAAATAATCGCGCGCGTCCAGCACGATATCGAGAGGGATGAACCGTGAGCAGCGTGGATGTTGGAATCGCTTGCGCGCTGCTTGCTGCGGCGGCCATCGTTTTCATCTTTTGGGTGAACCTCGACGCGTCCGATTACGCGCCACATCGCACGAAGCTCGACCAGCTGTTGGAGCGTCGCGACGCCATTTACGAGAACCTGCGCGACCTGCGGTTCGAATTTCGCGCGGGCAAATTCTCCGAGCAGGATTACGAGGAGATCAAGCAATCGCTCGAGGTTGAGGCGGCGCGCGTCCTGGCCGACATGGACCGCTTGACCGGTGGTACCCCCACTCCTGCAACGCGGCAGGCCGCGGCCGAAAAGGCGCGGCGAGCATGAAAACCGGCCGTTTCCTTCCCGCCTCCGTGTTTCTTTGCCTCTTTGTGTTGCCGGCCTATGCGGGAACCGTTTCGGGCACCGTTCGCAATGGCACAACGAACGAACCCGCCCCGGGCGTCGACATCATCCTGTTCCGGCTGCAGGGCGGAATGGAAGTTGCGGCGACGACGAAGACCGACGCGCAAGGGCGCTATTCGCTGCAGGATGCGAGTCTGGGGCAAGCGCCGATGCTCTTGCGCGCCGTCTATCATGGGGTGAACTATCATCAGCCCGTCACGCCGGGAAAAACCAGCGTCGATATCACGGTGTACGAGCCCACCGGCGCGCTTGACGCCTTCTCGGTGGCAGACCGCGCGATCATTCTTCAGCCCAGTTCGTCGGGTCTGAGCGTCGGCGAAATCTATGATATCGAGAACAAGACGCAGCCTCCCAAAGCCTACTTCCGGCAGAACGGATCGTTCGAGTTCTCGCTGCCCGAAGGCGCGCAGGTGAGCGACGTTTCCGCCTCCGACGCGTCGGGGATGCCTGTAAAGCAGGGTACGATCGACAAGGGAAAGAATACCGAGGCCATCGATTATCCGTTCCGGCCGGGCGAGAGCGGCGTGCGGATTTCCTACAACCTGCCCTACTCGCAAGATCATGCAAAATTGAAATTCGTGTCGCCGTACGCGACGGGAAGGTTCGCGGTGTTTGCGCCGCCCGGCGTGCAGGTGACCGGCGACGGCCTTTCTCAGGCTGGCCAGGAGCAGGGATTCACGGCCTACGTGCGCGACGCGGTGGCCGCTAACTCGCCTGTGAACGTCTCGATCTCCGGCGCGGCGCCCATTTCGTCCTCGAGTGGCTCTGCTTCAGGCCCGGGAGCAGGCGCGGGCGCGGATCAGGCGGGCGACGCGAACGCGAACTCGCGACTCGATCAGGGCGATGGCGGTGCGCCCAGCGCATCGGTGACCACGTTGCCCGCGCGGCTCGACAGCGTGAAATGGATCATCGCCGGAGGATTTGCGGCGATTTTCGCGCTCGGCTTCGCGTTTCTGTGGAAGCGTCCGCAATTCCTGACGGCTGGCGCGGCGGCTGGTTCGTCATCGGGCACGGCGGCCGACTCCGCGAATGGCGCGCCAGTGAACAAGGCTCAGGCAAAACCGGCGCTTCATGCGCGGGCCGCCGCGATGCCTGGGGAACATGCTCCAGCGCCTCTGCCGGCGGCTGCGGCCTCGATCGCGGTCGAAGAGGCCAACCGGCACGTCGCGGGTAGCCTCGACGAGTTGAAAGATAAGCTGTTCCGCCTGGAGCTGCGCAAGCAGGCGGGCACCATCTCCGACGCGGACTACAGCCGCGAGCGGCAGCGCATCGAGGAACTGCTTCGCGATCTGGTGCGCGGCTGAGCGGACGCGGGATGCCGGCTTTGAGCAGCGCGCCGATACCCACCACTTCTGCCAGGACGGAGATTTCAACGGCTGCTTCGCGGTCGCTGGCCTTGTCGTTTGACCGCATCGAAAAGCGCTTCGGGACGCTATTTGCGCTGCGCGGAATCACGCTGGAAATTCAGCCGGGGGAATTCGTAGCACTGCTGGGCCCCAACGGGGCGGGGAAGACGACCCTGCTGCGCATCGCGGCCCTGTTGTCGACGCCAACGCGCGGCCGTGTGAGATTTACCGCGGGATCGCGGTCGCCGGGCGCGCAGGAATCCGGCGACGGCATTCCCGGCGACTCCGCGAAGCGGCTGATCGGCATGGTGGGACACAATCCGCTTCTCTACGACGATTTGACCGCCGCTGAAAACCTGAAACTATTCGCGCAACTCTATGGACTCGATGATCCCGCGGCCTGCGCGGCGAAAGGTCTGGAATCGTGCGGGCTGGCCGAACGCGCGAACGGAATCGTGCGCACGTTCTCGCGCGGAATGCGACAGCGGCTGGCGCTGGCTCGCGCACTGCTGCATGGGCCCTCGCTGCTGCTGTTGGACGAGCCGGGAACCGGCCTCGATCGTCAGGCCGTCAGTTGGCTGAGCCAAACGCTGGCGCGGCTGCGGTCGGAAGGCTGCACGATGATCATGAGCACGCACGCGCGCAGCGAGTCGCTCGAGCTGGCGACGCGCGCGGTGCTGCTGGGCGGCGGACGCGTCGCCGAGGATACGCGGCCGGGCGGCGATCCGCGGCCCTTGCTCGAGCGGCTACGGTCGGAAAATTGAAATGAGCACCGCGCGCGCGGCTTCGATCGTGCTGGCGAAGGAACTGAGGCTCGAGCTGCGCACGCGCGAACTGCTGAGCGCGACGCTCGTCTTCGCGCTGATTGTGATCGTGATGTTCAGCTACGCGTTCGATCCCACCCCGGCAGAATCGCGGCGATACGGTCCGGGGCTCCTGTGGATCGCGTTCCTCTTCGCCGGATCGCTGATGCTGCATCCGTCGTTCGCGCGCGAGCACGCCGGCGAAACGATGGACGCGCTGCGCCTCGCTCCGATTTCGAGTTTCGCGATCCTACTGGGGAAGATGGCGGCGAATTTCATTTTCCTGGCCGCCGCGGAAGTGATTCTCGTCCCGGTTTTCTCCGTACTCTACGATGTGCCGCTTGCGGGGATTTTGGGGCGCCTGATCCTCGTGCTCGCGCTGGGCACGCTCGGCCTGATCATCGCGGGCACCGTCTTCGCTGCGATTTCCGCGCACTCGCGCATGCGCGAGCTGATGCTTCCGCTGCTGCTGTTGCCTGTGCTCGCCCCGCTGCTGGTGGCCGCCGTGCAGGCTACGCGCGCGCTGCTGGCCGACCCGCCGTCTCTCGATCAGGCTTGGGTCGTATTTTTGGCCGCCTTTGACGTGATCTTCATCACCGCGTCGTGGCTGGTCTGCGATTTTCTGCTGGAGGAGTAGGTCAGATGAAGCTGCGCATTCCCGCAACAATCGTGGTGGCCGGCATGATGATGTTCGCCGGATACGCCGCGCTATTCATCGCCCCGGACGAAGTCACCATGCACGCAATCCAGCGCATTTTTTATTTTCACGTGCCGAGCTGGAGCGCGTCGTTCACCGCATTCTTCATTTCTTTTGTCGCGAGCGTCGCCTATCTTTCGTCGAAACGCGATCAATGGGACTGGCTCGCCGTTTCGGCGGCGGAAGTGGGCGTGATCGCGTGCACCATCGGGCTGGTCACAGGTCCGCTCTGGGCCAAGCCCGTGTGGGGCGTCTGGTGGACCTGGGACGCGCGGCTGACCACGACGTTCATTCTCTGGCTGCTCTACATTTCCTATCTGCTGCTGCGCGGATTGATCGAAGAGCCCGGGCGGCGTGCGAGGCTTGCGGCGGTCTTCGGCGTTTTCGCGTTTCTGGATGTCCCGCTCGTCTACGTGTCGAACCGCCTGTGGAGGACGCAGCATCCTGCGCCGGTCATGTTCGGCGGGCAGGGCTCGGGGCTCGATCCGACCATGGGGAAAGTGCTGGGCTTCTGCATCGGCTCCGTGATGTGCCTGATGGTGTTCATTCTGGTGGACCGCTATCGGCTGGAATCGTTGCGCCACGAACTCGACGAGCTGCGCCAGGAAGCCGAAACACGCAGCATCGATGCGCAGAACGCTCCCAGCGGCGTTCCAGGCGCATCCTGATTTCGCCCGGTATCGTAAGGAATTTGTAAAGGAAGGGAAGCTGCATGAAAAACTTCGATTATCTGTTCGCCGCGTGGGTTTGCGTCTGGGCGATTTTTTTCCTGTATGAGGTTTCGATCGCGCAGCGGCTCTCGCGCGTGCGCAAGGAACTCGCCGACCTGAAGCAGCAACTGCTCGGAAAATAGCCTCAATGGCCGCACCAAAATCGAGAAGGAGGAGTCATGAAGCGCAGTCTGTTCTTATCGCTGATTTGCGGAGTCGCATTCGAATTCGCGCCGATGCCGGCCAGCGCTCAGACGCTTTCGCCTGAGCTTCAGAAACTCGACGTTTCCGTGGGCCGCTGGGTGTTTCACGGCAAGACGCTGAAGACGAAGTCGGGCAAGCCGGGCTCTTTCACCTGGAACGAGGACTGCCGCTGGTCTTCCAACCACCTCTATCTCGAATGCACGTTCAGCAACGTCTGGTCGGGCAAGGCTGTCGAGTCCCTCGTCGTGGACACCTACAACACGGCCGATCGCAGCTACTGGCATTACGAGCTGTATGCGAGCGGAGAAAAGGGCGAAAAGCCCTTCGTTTCGCGCATGGACGTTAACGGCAACACCTGGATCGAATACGGAGAGCAGGCGATTCCGGGCAAGAAGGCGGGCGAGCGCATCGTCTATCAATGGGACCCGCCCAACCGTGTCAGCGTGACCATTGAAACCTCCAAGGATGGCGTTCACTGGGAAGCCGTCGATCAAGGCGAAGGCGTCAAGCAGCGGTGATCGCATAAAACGTAGGCTCCCCATTCGACTGGACGTTGAGTCGCCCCGGATCGGTCGGCCCGATTTGCATTTCCCCGGGCCCATTCCACCGCCAGAAGAAAATTAATACGAACTTGTGACACCAGCATGACAATCCGCTTTCCCACCGGTGCCATCTTCGTTGCCCCGGGGACTGCTGACCCAAGCCTCCGAAACGAGTTCCAAGTCGCCAAAGGGCCCCGGCAAGGAGATGTGCAATGAAGAAAATGGTAGGTCTCGGGCTCGTGCTGGTTGCTGTTGGAGCCCTCGCAGCGTTCGACAGGCCCGGCAATTCGCTGGTTCGATTTGAGGGTGGCATCGGCGTCGACCCGATTTCCAATGTGGTTGTCAGCGGAACGACGACAACAGCCACCCCCAACACGGTCCGTGGTGTTCCGCCGCCCGGCCAGATCTGGCGGATCGCAGATCTCGACGCGAATGTAAGCACAGACGGCCGAATCCGGGCTCATGGGCGCGGGTTGCTTCTTGCCGGCGGCAACGCCATCGGCACAACTGGCGGCCAGAGCGTATTCGCCACGCTTTTCTGTGGGCCCGCATCCGGAGCCACTTCGTCCAGTTCAAGCCCGGCCGGTCTGCTCCTCGAGCCCGATGGAGATTTCACGATTGACGATGTTCTGTCGCCGTTGCCCCCAAGCCCGTGCGAGACGCCCGTACTGCTCATCCAGACTACGGGCGGAACCCATCCCTGGTTCGCCGCGGGAATTGAGCGCTAGCCTCGGCGCCCAGTCGATCGCAAATCGTCTTCGCCTTACATGGATCAGGATGGATGCCGCGCCTCCTTCGTCCCGCTCCGCGAATCCCTTCTTTCAGCGAATTCTCGATCGGCTGACGAGCGGCGGTTTCCGCGCAGGGAAGCGCGGTGTGAAGGCAGCAACTTGAAGGAAGCTATGCAGTTTACGCGTCGTGTCCTACTGGTTCGGCGTGGCCGCCCTGCGCGACGCTTCCTTTAGCGCCTGCGCGATATCCGGATGCTCGGAGAGCACCTCCAACATCGAGTCCCGCCCGATGTCCTGGCCCAGTTTTCGGCCGTCCTCCTGCAATTCCGCGGTCATTTGAGGGAGCACGGCCACCACCTTGCGCCCCAGAGGCGTTTGATAAAATTCCAGCAGTCCCTTGATCTCTTCGTCGGAGAAATTCTCGTCGTATCGGGCAACGGCGAAATCCAGAAGGCGTTTGGTGTCGAATTTTGAACGGAACTTCTCGAAGAAAAGATCCGTTAACCGATCGCGATACTCGCCTGGCGGAAGGGCGTTGGCCACGAGCGGTTTCAGGCTCTTCTCCATCGTAGTCATCATCTGTTGAACGAGAGCTGTCGTTCCGACCACATCGAGGAGGTGACGGATATCCGCCTCTTTGGCGGGGTCTATGTTTGCTCGACTACTGGAGAGCGCGGACAAATCAGATGCCGGCGCCGCCCGATTCTGCGCTCCTTGAACGCCCGCGCCCAGGAAACACGAGAGTGCAAAAGCAGCCCAAACCCTCATCAGAATCTCCTGCGAAAGGAATGACCTATGCTAGCTGACTTTTGCGTTCCTGCGGCGCAAGCAACGCTCATGTGTGCTGCGTCGGTAAATCAGAGTTGTCAAAATTCATGCGAACCAGACGCGCCCGGCGTCTCGCAAAGCGCCGGATGTCGCCGCAAAATGAGAATGTCCGGTTTGTGCAAAGTAGAAATGTCCGGTTTCATCCTGGGTGGGAGGCGGGATGGAAACGGAGCGGATGGAGTTGAGCGCGAGAGAGCGGGAGCGGTTGAAGGTGCTGCAACAAGTGGA
>DATGHM010000164.1:0-29113 GCA_035307985.1 Candidatus Acidiferrales bacterium | reverse complement strand
TTTTGTACGACATCACCGAGGTCCGGGAAATCACGCGTAATGCGCTGATCTGTCCGAGGTCGGTAATCAGTTCGTCGGTCATGCCGTCGGCGAAATAGTCTTGCGAAGCGTCAGCGGAGAGGCTTTCCAGCGGCAGGACGGCTACCGAGTGAATCGCCGGTAAAGCAGGCGGCCTCGTTCGAAGTTTCCGCGCGAGAAGAACGATCAGCAGCAAGACCAGAACAGCCGTGGAGATCTGCCACGCCAGGGGCGGCACATGATTCCGGTGGGGGCCGGCTTCGACGCTGGGCGGCAACGCGGCATTTGCAGTCGTGACTTCCGCCAGGAAGCGGTAGCCGCGCCGCGCGACCGTTTCTACGAATCGCAGGCTCTCGGCAGAATCGCCGAGGGCATCTCGGATCTTATTAACCGCTTTATTGAGGCCGTGGTCGAAATCAACGAAGGTGCCTTCCGGCCACAGGCGGTTCCGAAGTTCTTCGCGGCTAATGACCTCTCCGGGGCGTGCAACCAGCATTGTTAGGATTTGAAACGGCTGGTCCTGCAGTCGCACTCGCATGCCGTGCTTGCGCAGTTCGCGCGCGCGAAGATCCAGTTCGAAGACTCCGAAACGGAGGGGCCCAGGAGGATGTTGGGCTCCTTGCATAGGATGTAAACCTGCCGTGGCCGAAGTGTACCACTGGGTTGAAGGCGAAGATAGCCGAAGATAGGCAGAGTAGCCGGGCTAAAGATCAGAAAGAAGCAAGGGTAGGAGTTCGGGCAAGTCTAAGCGAACCTGACGATTACCAGGGGATTCGCTTTTCTCGAAGGAAGGATTTCCGGTCCATTGTCGAATCTCGCGTTGGTGTGCAGACTCGGCGGCATCAAGCGCTAACGGTGGCTGCGATTGGAAGCTTGGGCCCTATCGGAGCTGACGGTGCTGAACCCGTTCGAACCGGCGCAAGAGGCTTCAAAAAAGGAGTAAGCCCATGAATATGCATTACTTGGCCGCGATTGTGGGTAAGGTCAGGCTCTACGGCGGATCATTGGTTTTCCTCAGCGCGATCGCCCTGAACGCGACGGGCAGAGCTGGCGCTCCCTTGGTCGCTTCGTCCTCTGAAATCACCGTTCGCGTAAAGATTCTCGAAACGAAGTCGCGCGGTGGTCTTGACGGTCGAATCGCCCTACTTCGGCACCTCCGACCGCGCGGGCCGTGTATCGATCAGCAAAGTTCCGGCAGGGAAGTACCGCCTGAACGTCTGGTATGAGGACGCATCGCGGAGGGCGCTCGATGCGCTGCAAAGTCCGGTCGTCGTGGTAGACGAACGCTGCTCGCTCCCGGCCATTTCGGTCGCCGTAGCCAGGCGAAACACACTCGGGTATGCAGAGATGCACCAATGACAAGAACCAGCCGCAAAAACAGTCGGGATGTAGGGCGTGTCGTAGAGCGATTGAAAGGAATGGTAGGCCCGTGCGGGCTCGAACCGCAGACCTCCACCGTGTCAAGGTGGCGCTCTAACCAACTGAGCTACGGGCCTGAACTTTCGCTATCTTAGCACAGCGGGGGAGGCATTCCGCTCGGCATGGAACCGCAACCGAGCGGGTTCGGGCGGTCTACTTGAGCCACTTATTCAGGAAGGCGACGCTGCGGTTCCATGCGTCCTGCGCGGCCTCAGGCCGATAGGAATTCTTGTCGTTCGGATTCTCGAATGAGTGTCCTGCGCCGTCGTAAACTTTCACGTCGATCACGCGGTTGAGAGTCTTCATCGTTTTCTTGAAAGCGTCGACGTCCGCGGACGTGACTCCGTGATCATCGGCGCCAAAATTGCCCAGAATGGGCGCGCCGATGCCCTCAGCTTCGTTGGGATCGGTGGGCAGCGCGCCGTAATTAACGACACACGCGCCCAGGCGTGGAACGTGCATGGCCAACCGTAAGGCGTAGTAACCACCCATGGCCCACCCAACCGCCCCGATGTGGTCGCGTTCGACGTCGTTCTGCGTCGTGAGGTAAACGATTCCTCCCATCAAGTCCAGCACCGTAGTGTCGTTCGACAGCGCATTGCTGAGGTCGGCGGCCTGGTCCGCCGTGGCCGCAACTTTTCCACCGTACAAGTCCACGGCTAGCGCGACGAACCCTTGATCGGCAAAGTTGGCGGTTTGTTGCTTCACCCAGTCGGTGAGTCCCCACCAGTCGTGGATCACGATGAGACCGGGATAGCGTCCCGGCTTGTCCGGCACGGCCAGAAACCCATCAATTGTGGTTTTGTTGGCCTCGAAGTGGACCGTCTGCGTCTTGGCGCCTTCTACGCGCGCGGCGAATGAAAAGACCGCGGCCGTCCCGATCAAGATCCAGCGCCAGCATTTCAGGTGCATTATTTTCTTCACGATCGAGATTGTAGTCCCCGGGGAAGCAGACCGCAAATCGGCGAATTCTACTAAGATGCGCGCTCAACCATTACCGCGGTGCCGTACGCCAGTACTTCCGTGACGCCTTGCATCACCTCCGTCGCGTCGTAGCGAACGCCAATTACAGCATTCGCGCCGAGCTGTGCGGCGTGCGCGATCATCAAATCGAGAGCCTGCTCGCGCGTCTTCTCGCACATCTCTTCGAACAGCGTGATGTTGCCGCCGACCACGGTCTGGAGCGACGCGCCCAGCGTTCCAAAAAGGCTGCGCGAGCGAACCGTCACGCCGCGAACCAGCGCAACGGTTCGCGTGATCCGATGCCCCGGCAATTCGAATGCCGTGGTAACCATGTCGCGCGTGAGGCTGGTGTTCATTTTTCCTCCGAATGCCTGGCTGCAAATCCCTGCCCAAAGGCCAGCCCCGCCGTCACACCGGCTTCATCTCGTCACGACCGGGATCTCGACATTGGACGGATGCAGTTTCGAACGAAAGATCCGCTGAGTTACCTTTTGATAATCCGAAGCTTTGGCCTTGAAAATGTTCGGTACGTATTCCTGTGGATTGCGATCGATGATCGGAAACCACGTGCTCTGAACCTGCACCATGATCCGGTGGCTCTTCAGGAACGTGTGATCGTTCGTATGCAAATCGATGTTGAACGGCGTGATCCGGTTCGGTACGAGAGGTTCGGGATGCTCGAAGCTGTTCCGGAAACGGCCTCGAAAGACTTCGTCCGCAACCATCAGTTCGTAGCCGCCCATTTTCGGTTTCGGCGCGTACTTTTCCGGGTATACGTCGATCAGCTTGACGACCCAGTCGCTGTCGCTCCCTGTCGTTGATGCAAACAGGTGCGCGACGATGTCCCCGGCCACCGTGACGTCCTTCGCGAGCGGCTCGGTTTCCCACGTCAGAGTGTCGGGGCGGTGCTCCACGAACCGCTGGTCCTCCGTTAGCCACCAATACCACCGGCTGCCTTCCGAATACGTCTCCTCGATGGGACGGTGGCGATACGGAACGGGATTCGCCGGATCGGAGATGTAACTATCGGACGTCTCCTTCGCGCCCGCGCCTCGGCTGGCGGCGCCCTCCTCCGCGCCAGGCGGATCGAAGGACAGCGCACCGTTCGCCCGGAAATATAAGCGGCGCTGTTCGATATTCTCGCGCGGTGGCCAGGCGTTCCACTGCTTCCATTCGTTCGAGCCCGTTTCGAACGTGGCCGCCTCGTGCAGAGGCAGTTCGCCCTTGCCTTTCAGCCAGTACGCAAACCACGGCGCTTGAATCTTCGCGCGAAAATATTCCGCGGTGTCGCTGCCGAATTCGACGTTCCCGAGCGAACGGCCGGGGCCTTGAGCCCAACCGCCGTGATTCCACGGCCCAACGGCCAGATAGTCGTCGTGGTTCGTGTCGTGCGCTTTCAGCAATTGATAAATGCGCACGGGACCGTAGAAATCCTCCTGGTCCCACCACCCTGCCACGTTCAGGTCGGGCACCTTCAGCGTCAGGTTCTTGAAATAGCGCGTGAACGCCTGCTTGTCCCAGAACTCGTCGTAATTCGGATGCGCCACGAAATTGTTCCAGGTCGGCAGCTTGCCGTGCAGATAGATTGCGTTCACGTTCGAGAGCGGTCCCAGCGCCAGATACCAATCGTACGTATCGTACCGGTCGAACTGAAATTGAAAATTGGTTTTGTCCGTTTCCATCAGCGCCGCGTATTCGAAGCCGTAGCTCAGGCGAAACGCGCCGTTGTGGTGGAAATCGTCGCCGAGAAACATGTCGGCGGGGGAAGCCTGCTCCGACACGGCTTTGAGCGCCGGATGCGGCTCGATCAACGACATCGAGGTCAGCCAGCCCCCGTAGGAAATTCCGGCCTCGCCGGCGCGCCCGTTGTTGTTCGGGACATTCTTCAGCAGCCAGCCGATCGTGTCGTAGGTGTCCGTGCCTTCGTCGGTCGAGTGCAGATCGGATTGATCGCGCGGGTCGCGCTGCATCACGAACGTGCCCTCGGAACCGTAGCGGCCCCGAATATCCTGAAACACGAAGATGTAACCGTCGGGAATCATCTCGCGATAAAGATCGAGGAGGTGCGAGTAGCCTTCCCGGTCGTCGCTCAGGCCGTACGGCGTGCGAGTCAGAAAGAAGGGAAGGGGCTCAGTGGCGTGTTTGGGGACGTAAATTTCAGTGTGCAGCTTCACTCCGTCTCGAACCGGAATCATCACATCCATTTTGGTGAAGATCGCGCCGTAGTGGGCCGCGCCCGCCGCGCCCTCCTGTGCCTTCATCGGATTATCGGGCCGCGCTGGCGCGAAGAGCGTCAGGAACAAAGCGGGAATTGCCACGGCGGGCCGTGCAAGTCTCTTCAGGGTCACTCGGTTCTCCGGCGCGGGTTCGCGGCGGCGGAAGAATACCACGGCCTCTTGAGATGAGGCCCAATTTTCACGGCACGAACGCGGTGTTTCTGTCGGCAGTCGACAGCGTGATCGAGAAGAAGAACTACGGCCCGTCGAGCGAACAGATCCGAAGAAAAGGAATCTCGTATTAAAAGGTGAGCATCAGCGGCGATCGAGCGCCGGATGGCGCACGTCGCGGCCCGCGACGAAATAAATCACGTCCTCGGCAATATTCGTCGCGTGGTCGCCGATGCGCTCCAGGTTCTTGGCCACCAGCACCAGCTCGAAGGCCGCGAAAACGACGGCCGAATTCTCCATCATGTACGTGAGCAGTTCCCGGAAAAGCTGGTCGCGCAGCCGGTCGACTTGATCGTCGCGCTGCATCACGCTCTGGGCGAGCTCCTGATCGCCTCGAACCAGCGCGTTCAGGCTGTCCCGCACCATTCCTTCCGCCAGTTCCGTCATGCGCGGCAGATCGACGTAGGGTTTCACTTGAGGGTGGCGCATGATGCGCATAGCCGATTGCGCGATGTTGACCGCCTGGTCGCCGATGCGTTCGAGGTCGCCGTTGATGCGAGAAACCGCGAGGAGGAAACGCAGGTCGACGGCCATCGGCGCCTGCAGTGCGAGCAAGCGCTGTACGCGCTCGTCGATCTCGATCTGCATCTCGTTGATGGCGTCTTCCTCGGCCAGGACCGATTCCGCTACCGCCTCGTCCGCCTCGAGGAGCGCATGGACGGATTGATGGACCGCTCGCTCGGCGAGACTCCCCATCCAAAGCAGCCGCTGCTTCAGTTCTTCGAGATCATGTTCAAAGTGGCGTTCCATGTGTTCCATGGGCCTTTCGTCCGTTGTTGGGCCTCAGACCTTTGCCGTCACCCGAACCGACCTGTGATGTAAGCCTCGGTGCGTGGATCTGAGGGTGTCGTAAAGAGCTTGGAGGTCTCGCTATACTCGATCAGCGTGCCTTCCAGCATGAACGCGGTGTTGTCGCTGGCGCGAGCGGCTTGCTGCATGTTGTGGGTGACGATGACGATGGTACAAGCTTCCTTCAGTTCGAACAACAGCTCCTCGATTTTCGACGTAGACAGCGGATCGAGCGCCGAGCACGGCTCGTCGAGCAGCAGCACTTCGGGATTCACTGCCAGGGCGCGCGCGATGCACAATCGCTGTTGCTGCCCGCCCGAAAGGCCAAGCCCGGACTGGTTGAGCTTATTCTTCACTTCATCCCACAGGCCGGCCTTAGTCAAAGCGTGCCGTACGCGATCGTCCATTTCCGAGCGGGGTAATTTTTCATATAGCCGGATGCCGAACGCGATGTTTTCGTGGATCGACATGGGGAAAGGCGTCGGTTTTTGAAAGACCATGCCGACCTTTGACCTGAGTTGGCGGATGCTTTTTACAGTCAAGATGTTTTGGCCGTCTAGGATGACCTCACCCTCCGCCCGTTGGCGGGGATAAAGGTCGTACATGCGGTTGAAAATCCGCAACAGCGTCGACTTGCCGCAACCAGATGGACCGATGAAGGCCGTGACCACATTCTGGCGGATTTCGACATTGACATTCTTAACGGCATGGAACTTTCCATAGTAGAAATTCAAGTTCCGCGCCGCGATTTTCACGGGCGCCGGGGTTGCACCGCTGCTCTGCGCTGTATCCGGCGGTTTGACGGAAAGCGGGGCGCTCACCATTCGGATCCCTTCCGATTGATCGGCAGTCATTTGGCGACCTGCACCTTACCCAGGAACCAGCGCGCAACGAGACTGAGCACAAGCACGAACAGCACCGTGATAAAAGCTGCGGCCCAAGCCATCTGCTGCCAGTTGGTATATGGGCTCAGCGCGAATTGGAAGATTACCACCGGAATATTCGCAATCGGGCGGAACATATTAGCCGAGAAGTACTGGTTATTCAACGCGGTGAACAATAAGGGGGCTGTCTCGCCCGTGATGCGTGCCAAGCCGATCAATACTCCGGTCAGGATGCCGGCGCGGGCCGCCTTCCACGTCACTTTCGTGATCACCACCCAAGCTGGCGCTCCCAGCGCAATCGCAGCTTCCCGCACGTCGCCGCCGACCAAACTTAACATCTCGTCGGTCGTCCGCACGATAATCGGGATCATCAAGATCGCCAGAGCAACGCTGCCCGCCAGCCCCGAAAAGTGCCCCATCGGGGCCACTACGGCAGCATAGGCAAACAAGCCGATTTCGATGGACGGCGCGCTGAGCATGATGTCATTGAGGAACCGCACGGTCTCGGCCGTCCGGCTGCGAAAGCCGTATTCCGCCAGCCATGTGCCTGCCATCAACCCAATGGGTACCCCGATCGCCATCGACAGCCCCAACAGAAGCAGACTTCCGACAAAGGCATTACGCAAACCGAATTGGTCGGTGCCGGGCGGCGGTGTGTCCTTGGTGAACAGGTCCCAATGCATCCCGGGAATGCCGTATTTCAGTGTTGCCCAGATGATCCAACATAGAAAGAAGACCCCGATGACGGTCGCCGTAGCCATCAGGATTTTGCTGACCACGTCGACGGCACGACGTCTTGCGAGGACGCCCCTCACGCTGCTGCTCCTTCCCGGCGGCCGAGGTGACGGATCAGCAGCACAGCGAGAAAGCGCACGGCCAAGGTGACGGCGATCAGGATCAAGCCCAGGTAGATCAACGAAGAAACATACAACTTGGTTGTCGCCTCGGTGAATTCGTTGGCAAGCACCGAAGGAATGGTCGCCCCCGGCATTAACAAGCTCGATGAAAGCACATTGCTGTTACCAATGACGAAAGTCACAGCCATCGTCTCACCCAGCGCACGGCCCAAACCCAGGAAAATCCCGCCAATCACAGCCGAACGCGTGTAGGGGAGGACCACGTCCCAGGCCACCTCCCACGTGGTGGCTCCCAAAGCGTAGGCAGATTCGCGCAACGACGCCGGTACCACTAGAAACACGTCGCGCATGATGGATGATATGTACGGCAGAACCATGATCGCCAGGACAATCCCGGCGGTCAGCATGCCGATGCCCATTGGCGGCCCCTGAAACAACGCTCCTATCCCCGGGATTGCCCCGAAAGAGTGGCTGATCCAAGGCTCGATTTGAGCGAAGACCGGCGCGAACACCACCAGCCCCCATAAGCCGTAAACGATGCTGGGAATCGCCGCCAGCAGCTCGATCGCTCCGGCCACTGGCTTCTTGATCCATTCCGGAGCGATCTCGACAATGAACACCGCAATTCCGAAGCTGACCGGCACGCCGAGGACCATTGCGATAGTCGAACTTACCAGCGTGCCGATAATGAACGGGAACGCCCCGAACGTCTGGGTTACGGGATTCCACTCGCTCGATTTGAGAAAACCCCAAATACCAAACGCGTGGATCGACAATCGGCTATCGTAGGCGATGGCGATAACCGTACCGAACAGCGTCGTCGCGGCCACGAACGCCGCGAACATTGCCGCGCCGTGGAACACGGAATCGCCCGAGAGCCGCAACGGCTTCGCGGCGGCTCTCGGTTCCTCGGACGCCGGCCCTGTGTCGATCCCAACCACAACGTCCGAGCCGTTCATGCTTCTCCCTTATCCTGAAGCCGTACCCCGATTCGGTGCCGACGCCTTAGATGCCGTAGCCGAGCTCGGTTTTCCAGTAGGACTGGATAGCCTTGACGGTACTTGGCGGCAGCGGGCCGAACGAGATCGACTTGGCCATTTGCTGCCCGTGCTCAAAGCCCCAATCGAAGAACTTCATCACTGCAATATTGGCTTCTTTGGGCGCATTCTTCCGCAAGATTTGCCATGTGCAACCCGAAATCGGCCAAGTGTCTGCGCCGGGCTGATCGGTGAGGATCACGTAGAAATCCTGCGCCTTAGCCCAGTCCACATGCGCCGAGGCGTCTTGGAAGCCCTGGAGCGTCGGGCTGACGACCTTGCCAGCGCCGTTGATCATGCGCGCGTAGGACCCATGCGTCTCCAGAATATAGGCATATTCGACGTAGCCAATCGAACCCGGGATGCGCTGCACGTAAGATGCTATACCTTCGCTCCCCTTGCCGCCAACCCCGACCGGCCACGCAACCGAGGTGTTGGAGCCGACTTTCTCCTTCCACTCCGGGCTGACCTTTGTCAGATAATTAGTGAAAGTGAAGGTTGTCCCCGACCCGTCAGACCGATGCACGACGGTGATATCCATGTCGGGCAGCTTCAGACCAGGGTTGAGCTTGGTGATGGCCGGATCGTCCCACTTCTTCACCTTCCCGAGATAGATGTCAGCGATAACCTGGCCGCTCAGAATGAGCTTCCCCGATTCAATCCCGGGGAGATTGTATGACATGGCAGCGCCCGCCACCGCCGTCGGGAACTGAATCAGCCCAGCGGCCTTCAAATCTTCGGGCTTGAGCGGCATGTCGCTGGCGCCGAAAGCCACGGTGCCTGCTTTGATCTGGGCTATTCCTCCGCCGGAGCCAATCGACTGGTAGTTAACTTTAATGCCGGTTTGGGTTTGGTAGGTGGCAGACCACTTGGCAACCAAGGGATAAACCCAGGTGCTGCCGGCACCGGTTATAGTGGATTCGTCGGCGGAAGATACAACTGCCAACGCCAGAACGCTAGCTGCAATCGCAAGACTCAACGCAAGAGACACAAAAAGCAGACTCTTTTTCATAGCCGTAGAATTCCCTCCTTCAGTTTGTTGCGGAATTGTTACAACCACGTTACATCGTCGAGAATTCAACATGAAACCGCCCGCGCCCCTTTCTAGTGGGAGAAGTGTGGCCCAAGGGTGTGGGGACGTCGCGCCTCCGTGGGGCAAGGCAACTGACCGTACCAGTTCAGCAAAACGCTGAACTTAAACACTTACTCGAGTCTTGCCGATCAGGCGTGGCGTCACTCATTTTGCATTTTTCGGCTGTGCAGCGGTGGCCGACGAAGGAGTGAGCCGAATATCACGAGGGCGGAGTCTAGGTGTGCCTCTTGAACTCAATATGAGTGATTTGTGAAAACTTCGTGACTATCCGCAGAAGAAATGACCACCAAATGGGGGAGGGTTGAGGCGCGGTTTCGGGGTGAGGGTGGGACCGCGCCTCTAGGTCAGAGACTTCGCCGGTGTTTTTGAATCCATCCGGGCTCGCTATGAGCGAACCAACGGCGGATAAACGCAGCCTAGAGCCGCTTTTTGAACCGCAGATGACAATCCCTTGAAAATCACGAGACTACGCGCTTGCTTCGGCGACCTTCCGGCCGGGCTTGCCGGATTCGGCCTGACGCGCGCGGCCATGGCGTACTTCCAATCCGCGGACCCAGAACAGAACGTCTTCGGCAATGTTGGTTGCGTGGTCCGCCATGCGCTCGAGATGGCGCGAAGCCAGAATGAACTGGAGATTCGGCGCGGCCTGGGTAGGGCAGCGCGTCATTCCGGCGAGAAGGCCTTCGAACACCCGATCGCGGTACTGATCGACGACGTCATCGCTTTCGAGGACCTGGGCGGCAAGATCCACGTTCTGATAAATCAGCGCGCCGAGGCATTTGGAAACCATCGAGCGAACGGCGACGGTCATGGGCTCGAGCTCAGCGGGAGGAGTCACATCCTTCATGCCGGCGAGGGAAATGGCGCTCTGGCTCAGGTTCACTCCAAGGTCGCCCATCCGTTCCAGATCGTTATTGATCTTCAAGGCCGCGACAATAAGCCGGAGGTCGGTGTCCAGCAGGTTCTTGTCCTTGAGCAAGCGAATCGCGTGCTCGTCGATCACGATCTCCATTTCATTGATGCGAGGCTCAGTCAGGAAAACCTCGCTGGCCACCTTCTCGTCGCGCTCGAGAAGCGCGCACAGCGCGCGGTTCAGCGAGGCCTCCACGGTTCGAGCCTGCAAAACCAAGTAATTCACGAGAACGCTCTGCAAGACTGCTTCCGAACCGGTCCTTACGGGTCCCATGAGCTTGTTCTCCCCGAGGCGTCGCTCCCATTTCTCTTCCGCCCCATTCCACGTTGACTTCAAGAGATTGCAAGCGGATGAACATTGCGTAAATGTCGCGAGAGTGCGGAGGAAAGCGTTTCAGGAGGCAAGCGGAATAGAAAAAGAAAACTTGGAGCCGACCCCCACTTCGCTTTCCACCCAGATGCGGCCGCCGTGCGCTTCGACGATGTGCCGCGCGATGGAGAGGCCAAGGCCCGTTCCCCCGGCTTCGCGAGACCGCGCGGCATCAACGCGGTAGAATCGTTCGAAAATTCGCTCCTGGGCCGCGAGCGGGATTCCAATTCCGGTATCCGAGACGGTGACAACCGCATCGCGTTCGCGTACCGTGGCGCTGACGTGAATCTTGCCGCCCGGATGCGTGTACTGGACGGCGTTGTCGAGAAGATTTTGCAGAACTTCGTGGAGCAGGTTCGCATCGCCCCGCACAGGAGGCAGTGTGGCGGGAACGTCCATCTCCAGGGCGATTTGCTTGCGGCTGGCCTTCAGAAGGGCGATTTCTTCACACGCATCCGCCAGATCAGCAAGATTAACGGCAGAGAACTGCAGTTCGAGTTTGCCCGCTTCGATGCGCGCGAGCTTCATGAGATCGTCGGTGAGGCGGGCCAAACGGGAGGCGTGCTCACGAATTATTTCCAGGAAGCGCCGGTTGTTGTTGGGATCGTCGATCGCTCCGCTGAGAAGGGTCTCAGCGAAGCCCTGGATGGCGGTGAGCGGAGTCTTGAATTCATGAGAAACGTTGGCGACGAAGTCCTGGCGGACGCGCTCAAGGCGACGAAGCTCCGTCACATCGTGGAGCACGACCACGGCGCCAGAAGGTTTTCCCCCTTCCGCCGGTCTTCCCGGCGTGCCTTTCCCCGCAACGGGATCGAGGGGATTCACTGGAGCGGCGGTGACAGAGAAGCTGCGCTGCTGAACGAAGCCCATGGCGATATCGCCCTGCAACCCTTCCTCACCCTGCAAGGCTTTCCGTATCAGCGCCAGTAGCTGGGAGTTGCGGATGATTTCAATGAGCGGGCGGCCTTCGCTCTCTTCGACGTCCAAATTCAGAATGCCGGCGAAAGCACGATTGAAGAAGATAAGCCGCTCGCGCGCATCAATCACGCCTACGCCCTCAACCATGCTGCGCAGAATGGCGCTCGAACGATTGCGTTCGCCGCTCAGAGATTGAATCGTGGCGTCGAGCCGCGCGGCCGTCTCGTTCAGAGCGTCAGCGAGGTCGGCGATTTCATCGCGCGGGCCTGCGAATTGCACCGGACGGAAGTTTCCACTCGCGACGCGCCTGGAGAAATCCTTCAGTTGTTCGATTCTGCCCGCGAGCATGCGAGAAAAAACGAAGGAAACGGCGATGCCTGCGATGAGAATCACGATGGAAGCCGCAAGAAGGCTCCGACGAATCTGCTCACGCTGAACGTCGGCCTGTACAAGCCGAATCGCCATGCGGATCACGAAGAGACCGCCCGACGGCGGCCGATACCGGACGGCGCGGAAGACGACATCGGTGCGAAGTCCGGGATCATACCGCACGGCGTCTCCTTCGCCGGTCAGGAGCGCCTTCTGAACCTCAGGCGTTGGCGCGCCCGCGGGCGAGGAGTCCCCGCTCGAAACGGAATCCGCAAGCACGGCGCCATTCGCGGCCAGCACGGTAACGCGCGCGCCGCCGCTTGCCATCCGCCGCGCCCACGCCTCCAGGCCCGACGGAGTGTCGGTGCGCAATGGCTGGGCCATGGCCAGGTTCATAAGCGCGGCGAGCTGATCGTTGGCTTCGCGGATATAGTCGCGGCGAAGAACGCGCGCGGAGTAGAGGTCAACGGCGAACAGCACGCCCAGAAGCAGGACCAGGTAGGTCAGGCCGAGCTTCCAAAAGAGCTTAGCTCGCACGAGTTTCGAAGAGGTACCCGGCTCCGCGGATCGTTTTCATGTAGGCCGGGCGCTGCGGATCCATCTCGATTTTTTCGCGTAGGCGGCGGACGTAAACGTCGACGCTGCGCGGCGTGACGAATCGCTCGGTTCCCCAAACGGCATCCAGCAGTTGGTCACGCGAGAAAACGCGATTCGGCCGTGAGGCAAGGAAATAAAGCAGGCGGAATTCCAGGGTGCTCATGGGCACGGGTTTTCCCCCGCGGGTAACCCGATAGGCCGCGGGATCGATGCGCAATGCGCCAATCTCAACGAGTTTTTCCGAAGGGGCGCCCGGCTCGGATCGTCTGAGCAAAGCTTTGATGCGTGCGACGAGCTCTCGCGGGCTGAAAGGCTTGGTGACGTAGTCGTCCGCGCCCAATTCGAGGCCGACGACCCGGTCCGCTTCTTCGCCCTTGGCCGTGAGAATCAGAATCGGCAGACGATTGAGGCTCACATCCCTGCGGATCTCCTTGCAAATATCGAGGCCCGTGATCTTCGGCAGCATGAGATCCAGGATCAGCAGGTCAGGGGGCGTCTTGCGAACCTGGGCTAGGCCGGTGGCTCCGTCGCCTGCGCTGAAGAACTGGTAACCTTCCTTGTCCAGGTTATATCTCACCAATTCGACGATGTCTTTATCGTCCTCAATCAGCAGAACTCGTTTCATCGCCTCTCTCGAAATTTGCCGATGACACCATACGGAAAAAGCCCCCTAGAAGCAAGGCGGTTAGGTCCCCGGGGAGCGATGTAACGGAATATTAACGGGCGTTTCATATTGGGGCGGCCAGGTCCGTCTGGGAGCATTTCGGGAATTGTCTCCCGATCCCCTATCCGGCCCTTTAATTCAACCTGCTGATAACAAAAGCCTTTCACCACGTGAGAAGCGGCGAGCTTGGCCTCCCCGTTGCTTTGTATCCTCTTCGCGACTTCCCCGAGATCTGTGACATCGGCAAGAGCGGGGTGAAGTGTGGAATCGCACCGGAAATTGGCGCGGTCGCTGGCCTAGCATCACGGGCATCTGCGCATTCGGCCCCAGAGCAGGATATTTTGAGAATACCCAGGACCAACAGATGAACGACCAGGCGCACAAGAAGTTCTCGCTCAGCGTCGTAGGGCAGAACCTATTGAAGGACCGTCGCGAAGAGTTGTCGACACCACGGGAAGTGCCGGAATCAGATCGATCAAGCACAGTGCGTGCGTGCGGTGGAGAGGGAACCTCTAACGTGGATGAGGCCCGATTGAATCCCAATCCTTCCCGCGAAGCACGGTCCACCTTTGGAATTCGCCGAAGCTGGCGAGTTCGATATCCGCGGCTTTTGGTGCGCGCGGGGACGATTCTCATTTTGTCCGCGTCGTTTTTTGCGCACTGCGTCCGGAGTCAACAGCCACCGAGCGAGTACCAAGTGAAGGCTGCCTTTCTGTTTAACTTCGCAAAGTTCGTCGAATGGCCGGGAAGCAGTTATATGGGCGAAGGGGCGCCGTTCTCGATCTGCGTCTTGGGCGGAGATCCCTTCGGGGATGTACTAACGAGGTTACGCGGAAAATTCGTTGCGAATCGGCCTGTGGCGGTCTGGCGAATCAAGAATGTCGAGGCAGGCTGGCGGTGCCAGATCTTATTCGTGAGTTCTTCGGAGAAATCGCACCTGCCTGCCATCTTCTCCGCGCTGCGCGGCGCAAACGCTCTGCTCGTGGGCGAAACGGACGGGTTCGCCGCCAGTGGGGGAGCGATCCAGTTCATCCTCGAAGCAAACCACGTTCGCTTCGCGATCAATCCAGACGCGATTCGGAGAGCAGGGCTGCAGGTCAGTTCAAAGCTTCTGGCCCTGGCCAAGATCGTTCGAGACGACCAAAGCAGTGGAAAAGGCTGAGATGTTCGGAGCGAGCAACCTTTCGATCCGCCACAAACTGACGCTCATCGTGTTTATCACATGTGGCGTGGCGATCCTGCTGGCGTGCCTCATCTTCGCGGTCGACGACATTGTTTCCTCCCAGGCTTCACTTAAGAACGAACTCGTCACCGTGGCTGAAATCACAGGTTCGAACACGACAGCCGCGCTGACATTCGGGGATGCAGCCGCGGCGCAGGAAATTCTGGCTTCGCTGAGCGCCCAAAAACACATCGTGGAAGCGTGCGTTTACAAAAAGGATGGGTCCATTCTGGCGCGTTACGTTCGCGGCGACCAGGAACGCGACGCATTTCCGAAAGTGGAATCCGATCGCGAGGAGATCCGCAGCAGTCATATCGTTCTCTTCCGAGAAATCAAGCTCGACGGCGAGCCGATCGGGACGATCTACTTGAAATCCGATCTGGGCGCGCTCCGTTCACGCGTGGCGCGCTTTGCGGGAATCTTCGTGGTCGTGATTTTCGTTTCTTTGGCCACGGCCTATCTGCTTTCTTCGAGTCTCCAGCGCGGCATTTCTGAGCCCATCCTAGATCTCGCGCGCGCGGCGTTCACGGTTTCCCTCCACAAGGATTATTCGATTCGCGCGACGAAAAGAAGCAGAGACGAAATCGGATTCCTATTCGACCGCTTCAACGAAATGATGAGCCAGATCCAGCTACGCGAACAGGCTTTGCAGCAGGCGCGGACCGAACTTGAATTGCGTGTCGATGAACGGACGAAAGAACTGCAAAGGGAGGTTCGGGACCGTACGCGCGCCGAAGAGGCCTTGCGGGCAAGCGAAGAGCGATTTCGCCTGGCAATCGAGGAAAGTCCCATTGGGATAGCGCTGATCGACCGTGAGTTCCGGTTCATCAAGGTGAATCGAGCGCTGTGCCGGATGCTCGGATTTTCGGAGGAGGAGTTGACGGCCCTGACCTTTCCGGGTGTCATGCATCCCCAGGAAATTCAAACGACGATCGAGCGCGCCGAATCGCATTTTCGGGGAAATGCTCCTCCGGACAAGCTGGAAACGCGATTCCTGGCGAAGAACGGCGCAATTCTGTGGATCGATTTGAGTGTCAGTCCCGTGCGCGATTCCGAAGGGCGGCTGCTGTACGGACTCGCGGTCATGGGAAACATCACCGAACGCAGGCAGGCCCAGGAGGCTCTCGTGCAGGCGAAGGAAGCAGCCGAGGCTGCGAGCCGCGCCAAAAGCGAATTTCTGGCCAACATGAGCCACGAAATTCGCACGCCCATGAATGGAATCATCGGCATGACGGAACTGGCGCTCGACACCGAACTGACCCCGGAGCAACGCGAATACCTGAGCATGGTGAAATCGTCGGCACATTCTCTGCTCGTGGTCCTGAACGACATTCTGGATTTCTCGAAGATCGAGGCGGGAAAGCTCGATCTCGAGCCCATGAACTTCGCACTGAGGCAAAGCGTTGGCGACACGCTGAAGGCCCTTGGCTTCCGCGCCCACCAGAAAGGATTGGAGTTGACCTGGCGCGTGGCGAAAGACATTCCGGACGATTTAGTGGGAGATGTGGGGCGACTCAGACAGGTCGTGGTCAACCTGGTGGGGAACGCGCTGAAATTCACGGAGAAAGGGGAGGTTGGCGTCCAGGTCGAGCAAGAGGACCAATCGCCAGGCGGCGCGGTTCTCCATTTTCGCGTGTGGGACACAGGAATCGGGATATCGCCCGACAAGCAAAGGTTGATCTTCGAGCCATTCACACAAGGCGACAGCTCAACCACGCGAAAGTATGGAGGCACGGGGCTTGGTTTGGGTATCAGCGCGCGTTTGATTCAGATGATGGGAGGGAAAATTTGGGTGGAGAGCGAGTTGGGACGCGGAAGCGCATTTCATTTTACGGTCCGCGTCGGCGTGTCCGGTCGGAAGAAGAGCGAGGAACAGCACCCGCAGGATCTGGCGCTGCGAGGGCAGCGCATTCTTATCGTGGACGACAACGAAACGAATCGGAGGATTCTCGTTGAGATGCTTGGGCATATGGGATTGCGGCCTGAAGCGGCAACCGGGTTCGAGGATGCTCTCGTGATCCTGAGAACAGCGCGAACGGAAAGGGACAGGATTTCTCTGATGATCACGGACATGCAGATGCCGGGCAAGGACGGTATCGCCCTGATCGCAGCAGTCCGCACGGTCCCGGAATACCGCGCACTGCCCGTGCTCATCCTGAGTTCGACCGCAACACCGGGTGTTGAACGCTTGCGGGAGTTAGGCGTCGCAGCCCACCTGTTGAAGCCGGTCCAACCCTCCGAGCTTCGCGGCGCAATTCTTGCGGCCGTCTCGCGGCCGGCAGATGCTCGCTCCGTGGGGAAATCGCCTGGGAAAGGCAGCGAGCCGCCGCCCACCCAGCAGGGTCTAGCTGTACTTCTTGCCGAAGACAACGCGGTCAATGCCCTGTTGACGAAACGGCTCCTCGAAAAGTACGGACATACGGTGTTCACAGCCGAGAACGGAGTCGAAGCGATCGCAGCTCTGGAACGCGAGAAAAACCGGATCGATGTGATCCTCATGGACATCCAGATGCCCGAAATGGACGGGCTCACCGCCATTCGAACGATTCGGGCGAGTGAACAAGAGAGCGGACATCGTGTGCCAATCATCGCTTTGACCGCTCATGCGATGAAAGGAGATCGGGAAAAATGTCTCGATGCGGGTGCGGATGACTACATAACGAAACCTCCGCACACTCCCGATCTTCTTGCGGCGCTGGAGCGCGTCTACAAACGGAAAGCAAAAATCGCTTATAGCGCTCCCTCCAGAGAACCCGCTAACCAGCCGGCGAGTCATTGTTTCGATTTGACCGCGGCGCTTGAGCGCATGGACGGCGACCGCGGACTGCTGGAAGAGGTGGGGCGCCTTTTTGCGGAAGAGTGGCCCAAAACCAAAGCGTCCCTGGAGTCCTCTCTCGAGAACCGCGACCTGCGCGCCTCCGAACGACTGGCCCATGGTTTGAAAGGAGCCTTGGCTCATCTCGGAGCCCGCAAGGTCTCCGAATCCGCGTTCCAGCTCGAAAGGCTGACCCGAGCCGGAAGCTATGAGGAAGCTCGAAACCAGTGGGACGCGCTCAAGAATGAGGCGGAACAGCTCGTGAACGAGATTGAGTCCCTTTTCGGGAAGGTTCCGTCTTGAGGGACGGATTCCAGCAAATCGAATTATGACCGAGAACCCAAAACCGAAGATTCTCATCGCGGAGGACGACGCCGTCTCCCGCCGGTTGCTGGAAGCGTTCGCAGTGAAGCGAGGTTACGAGGTGGTCACCGCGAGCAACGGTGAAGAAGCGCTTCAATGCCTTTCGGAGGACGCAGCGCCCCGCCTGGCGATTCTCGACTGGATGATGCCCGGCATGGAAGGGACCGAAGTGTGTCGCAAGCTTCGCGCGCAGTCGGCCGACCGTCCATACATTTACCTGCTGCTACTGACGGCCCGCACGGAAAGGGAAGACTTGCTTCAGGGGCTCCGATCCGGCGCCGACGATTACGTCAGAAAGCCGTTCGATCCACCCGAACTTGACGCTCGGCTTCGCACGGGCCAGCGCATTCTCGATTTGCAGGACAAGCTGATCGCCGCCCGCGAGGCGCTGCGCTTCGGTGCCACGCACGATGCGCTTACCGGTCTTGCGAATCGCTCCGTGATTCTGGAGACCTTGAACCGCGAGCACTCCCGCCAGCGACGGGAAGGCGGGACATTCGGGATCATCCTCGCCGACATCGACCACTTCAAAGATGTGAACGACACGCAAGGCCATCTCTGCGGGGACGATGTGTTGCGCGAGGTTACGAATGCGATGAAGGACTCGGTGCGGCCCTATGACACCGTGGGGCGCTATGGCGGCGAGGAATTCCTGATCGTTGTGCCGGAGGCAGACGCGCCAACCGCGCTGCGTGTAGCGGAGCGAATCCGGAGAGCCGTCGAATCGCGAGTGATCGCGTGCGGGGAAAGCAGTATCCGCGTGACGGCAAGCTTCGGCATCGCGGCCAGCCGCGGGCCCGAACCGCTCCGCCCTCAAATCCTGCTTCATTCGGCCGATGAAGCTCTGTACCGTGCCAAAAGCAACGGAAGAAACCGTTGCGAATTGTCCAAGCACGCGCTCCCGATATCTGCTGTTCCCTCCCAATCCGGATCTCTAACCGACTGAACACTCAGATTCGCGGCCCTCTGCGCGATTCCCTCTGCTGGACGTCCCGCGACTGTCGATGACCGCTGCGTCTCCGAACGAAGTTGCGCTTTGCGGAAACGCGTTTCCGCTCACGCCGGAAATTGGTGTAGAGTCTTAATTGTAATCAAGGGACTGCGCATGCGGGCTTCGGGAGAGGAGTGTCGATGAACCCGACGAAAATCGGTTCGGTAGTCAACAACGAGGCGCCTTCGGGGACTCGACGCGATACTCTGACCGTCATCGACAACCGCACGGGACGCCAGTACGAATTGCCGATCACGCACGACACGATCCGGGCGCTCGATTTGCGCCAGGTCAAGGTGGACGATCCCGATTTCGGGATGATGAGCTACGATCCCGCTCTCACCAACACGGCATCATGTACCAGCCGGATCACCTTCATCGACGGTGACAAGGGAATCCTGCGCTACCGCGGCTACTCCATCGAGGAACTCTCGGAAAGGAGCAGCTATCTCGAGACGGCCTACCTGATCCTGCATGGCGAGCTTCCCTCGCAGGCACAGTTAACCGAGTGGACCTACAACGTCAGCCATCACACGTTCATTCACGAGAGCATCAAGAAATTTCTCGACGGCTTCCATTACGACGCGCATCCCATGGGCATGTTGATCTCGACGGTCGCAGCCCTTTCGACCTTCTATCCGGATGCCAAGGACATCTTCAACGCCGATTCCCGCCGCAAGCAAACGTACCGGCTGATCGGAAAGATGCCCACGCTGGCGGCGTTCGCCTATCGTCATAGCCTCGGGATGCCGTTCGCCTATCCAGACAACGACTTGAGCTACTGCGGGAATTTTCTGAACATGCTGTTCCGCACGACGGAGCTTAAGTACCGTCCGAATCCCACGCTGGAGCACGCGTTGGACATTCTGTTTATTCTGCACGCGGACCACGAACAGAACTGCTCGTCCTCGGCCATGCGCGGGGTCGGAAGTTCGCATGTCGATCCCTATTCTGCTACCGCCGCCGCCACAGCGGCCCTGTACGGGCCCCTCCACGGGGGAGCGAACGAAGCTGTGCTGCGCATGCTGCTTGAGATCGGCTCCGTGAACAACGTCCCGGCTTACATCAAGAAGGTGAAAGCGGGAGAGAAGAAGCTGATGGGGTTCGGCCACCGCGTGTACAAGAATTACGATCCCCGGGCCAAGATCGTCAAAAGGATCGCGTACGAAGTGTTCGACGTCATGGGGCGCAACCCGCTGATCGACATAGCGCTCGAATGCGAACGCATCGCTCTCGAGGACGATTACTTCATCAGCCGGCGGCTCTATCCCAATGTGGACTTCTATACCGGACTTATTTACCAGTCGATGGGCTTTCCCATGACCATGTTCCCGGTGCTGTTCGCGATTCCGCGCACGTCGGGTTGGGTGGCGCAGTGGGAAGAAATGTTGCTCGATCCCGAGCAGAAGATTTCGCGCCCGCGGCAAGTGTATCTGGGACACGATTTGCGCAGCTATATCCCTCTCGACCGCCGCGGCTAGCCGGAGCCGCAGTCGGTTACTCGAACGTCACCATCCGATGCGCAGGGTTGACATCGCTTCGTCTTGGTTCAAATATGGAATCCCCTTCATGCGCCTTCCGGAGCGAGGGCGCGCTTCAGTGAGCCGTTGAAGCACGCATAGTACGGAAGAAGCCCTCTCCTTCTTGCCGCGAACGGAATCTCGTTTGATACGAGTTGGCGGGAACGCCTGTCTCCGGCGGAGGGCCAATGGATTTCTGGAAGCAGTTGTTTAGCTCGGGCGATTTCATGCCGCACGGCTATTGTTACCTATGGAAGCCCGGCCTCGTGTGGCTGCACGTCGTTTCCGACTCGCTGATCGCGCTCTCCTATTTCGCGATTCCTGTCGTCCTGCTCAGATTCGCGCGCAAGCGTCGCGACCTTCCCTTCAGCTGGATGTTTGTGCTGTTCGGGGTCTTCATCGTGGCGTGCGGCTCGACGCACGCGATAGAGGTATGGAACCTGTGGCACGCGGATTACTGGCTTTCGGGTGTGATCAAGGCGATTACGGCGGCGGCATCCGTGCCGACCGCAATCCTGCTCGCGCGGCTGATGCGACAGGCGATGCACTTGCCAAGCGCAAAAGAGTGGATCCAGGCGAACGCTCGGCTGCAGGCGGAGGTGCGCGAGCGCCGCGAACTCGAGCTTGATCTGCGTATCAGGGAAGCCAGCTACCGGCAACAGGCCGAACTTCTCGACCTGACCCATGACGCTATTCTCGTCCGCGGCGTCAACCGCGAAATCCTATATTGGAATCGTGGATCGGAGAGACTGTATGGCTGGCAGGAAGAAGAAGTGCGGGGAAAGATCAGCAACGAGGTTCTCCAAACGGAGTTTCACCTTCCCTTGGCCGAGATCGAAGGCCACGTCTATGAGAAAGGGACCTGGGAGGGGGAACTGGTCCAGCACCGGCGGGATGGCTCTCGCGTGATCGTCTCCAGTCGTTGGGCTTTGCAGAACGACGCGGTGGGCAGACCCAGTCGCATTCTCGAAATCAATCGCGACGTCACTCAGCGCACAATCCAGGAGAACAAATTCCGGAATCTGCTCGAATCGGCGCCCGATGCGATGGTAATCGTGAACGGCGCCGGCCAGATTCAGCTCGTCAACGCTCAGACTGAAAGGCTGTTCGGCTTTTCGCGAGAAGAGCTGATCGGTGAGCCGGTCGAGATGCTGATTCCAGAACGGTTTCAGGGACGGCACGCCGGGCATCGCGCGGAATACGCGCACGCTCCGAGAAGAAGGCCGATGGGAGCCGGACTTGATCTACGTGGCCGCCGAAAGGACGGAAGCGAATTCCCCGTGGAGATCAGCTTGAGTCCGATCGAAACGGAAGAAGGCGTGCTGATCTCCAGCGCCATTCGCGACGTAACGGAACGCCAGCGTTTCGACCAGCAGATTCGAGACCTCAACGAAGAGTTGGAGAAACGCGTTGCGGACCTTGCGGATATCAACAAGGAACTCGAAACCTTCAGCTATTCTGTTTCGCACGACCTTCGCGCGCCGCTTCGCCACATCGACGGGTTCGCCCGCATCCTGAGGGACGAGTACTCCAAGGATATTTCCCCGGAAGCGGAGCAGTACCTCGGGCGCATTCTCGGCGCCGCCAATCACATGGGGCGCCTTATCGACGACCTCTTGAACCTGGCGCGCGTCGGGCGTAAAGAGCTCTCTCGCAAGAACGTGGATCTGGGCGCGCTGGTCGGACAATTGGCTGCGGATCTGTCCTCCGAAGGGTGCGAGCGCCAGATAGCCTGGCAAATCGACCCGCTGCCCGAACGCGACTGCGACCCTGGATTGTTGATCCTCGTATTCTCAAATCTTCTTTCGAACGCGGCGAAATTCACGAAGAACCAGACGCATCCCGCGATCCATGTCGGTGCCTTAACAAAAGATGGCGAAGAAGCGTTTTTCGTGCGCGACAACGGAGTGGGTTTCGACCCGAAATACGCCGACAAACTGTTCGGTGTGTTTCAGCGTCTGCACAGCCAGGAAGAATTCGAAGGCACGGGCGTTGGCTTGGCCACCGTGCAACGAATCATTCACCGTCACGGCGGCCGAATCTGGGCTGAGTCCCAGCCCGGTCGCGGCGCCGCGTTCTTCTTCACTCTTGGAGACGATCGCAACAAACAATCCCATTCTTCCGACGAGGTGAAACTTGGAATCTCCTAATCCTGTCGAAATCCTGCTGGTGGAAGACAATTCATCCGACGCGCTGCTGACCACACATGCCCTGGAGAAATGCGAACTCGCAAATCGCATTCACCTGGCTCGCGACGGTGAAGAGGCTCTGGATTTTCTGTTCGGTCGTGGAAGCTTCGCCGACCGCGGACTGGATGCGGTTCCACAGCTCGTTCTGCTCGACCTGAAGCTCCCCAAGGTGGACGGCATTCAGGTTCTCCGGGAATTGAAGGCCGGTCTGCGCACTCGCTCCATCCCGGTGGTCGTGCTTAGCACGTCGAAGGAGGAGCGAGATCTGGTACAGACCTACGAATTAGGCGTGAACAGCTACATTCAGAAGCCCGTGAACTTCAGCGAATTTCAGGAGGTAGTCCGGCAACTTGGCATGTACTGGCTGTTGCTGAACAGCAGCCCCACCAACATCGCTCGTCGCGCGCCCTCGGGCGAGGGGCGATAACAACGATCCTCTGCGACGGGAAAAGGGGTCTCGCGTCATGTCAGATTCGATGAATGAAAAATCCTGGCGACTGCTTTTGGCCGACGATAACGCCAACGATGCCGAATTGTGCGTGCGCGCGCTCAAGCAGTCCGGTATCCCGGTTCAGATCGAGGTGGTCTCCGCACGCGAGGATTTTGCGCGCAAGCTGGAAACGCAGGCTGTTGATATCGTTATTTCCGACTACCGCATGAGCGGATGGACCGGGATGGATGCGCTCGAGATCGTTAAGAAAACGTGCCCGGACGTGCCTCTGATTCTCGTCACCGGTACGCTCGGAGACGAACTCGCGGTCGAATGTATCAAGAACGGCGTGACGGATTACGTGCTGAAGCACCAACTGGGCCGTTTGCCGCTGGCGCTGCGCCGTGCCAGGCTGGAAGCGATGCTCCGGAAGGCCGAGAAGCGCGCGGTGGATGCCCTTCGCGAAAGCGAGGAGCACTATCGCATTCTCGTCGAGAGCGCTCCGGAAGCGATTCTGGTGTGCGACGTGGACCAGCACCAGTTTATCGACTGCAACGAAAAAGCAGTGCATCTGTACGGAGTGCATCGAGAAAACCTGCTTCTGCATGGTCCTGCAGACTTCGCGCCCGCGCGACAGGCAGATGGGCGGCTTTCGAGCGAGGTGGCCCACGACGCGATTGAGCAAGCGCTCGCTGGCGGAACGCCTTCCTTCGAATATACGATTCTGCGTCCAGACGGCAGAGAAATCCCTTGCGAGATTCACCTGGTTGTCCTGCCTTCGACAGGCCAGCGGCTCGTCCGCGCGAGCGTCATCGACATCACCGAACGAAAACAAGCGGAGCGCGCGCTGCGTGAGAGCGAGGCGCGGTACCGGGGGCTCGTCAACAATGCGACCTACGGAGTCTATTGGGAGAAGCCGGACGGAACCCTGATTTACGCGAATCCCGCGCTCGTTCAAATGCTCGGCTACGAGACAGCGGAAGAGCTGATTTCGACCAGGAATACGCAGGCGCTCTACTGCGACCCGTCGAAACGGGCAGTCCTTTTCGAGGACTATGCGAACCGGCGGAGCATCGACGGCTTCGCCGAATGGAAACGCAGGGACGGCCGGGTCATCACGGTCCGCATCCAGGGGCGTCGTGCCACAGCCTCCGGAGAGAACGATGAATGGATCGAGGTCATGGTCGAGGACGTCACGGAGCGCATCGCCCTGGAAACGCAGCTTCTCCAGGCCCAGAAATTCGAGGCGATCGGGCAGCTAGCCGGTGGGATCGCGCACGATTTCAACAATATGATCGGCGCCATTCTTGGATGGGCCGACATGGGATTGGAGGAGACGGAGGACGGTTCGAAGCTTCGGCGCTATTTCGAGAAGGTGCACCATCAGGGGAAGCGCGCCGCTTCACTGACCCGCCAGCTGCTCGCGTTCGCGCGGAGGCAAATTCTCGAGCCGCGCGATATCGCGTTCAATCAGAGTGTCACGGAAGGTCTGAGCCTTCTCGAGAAAGTGATCGGCGGCAACATCATCATCCGCACGTCGCTCGGAGCCGAACTGCCACTGGTGCGCGCAGACCCCACGCAGCTCGAGCAGGTGCTCATGAACTTGTGCATCAACGCACGCGACGCAATGCCTGAAGGCGGTTCGTTGATCGTCGAGACGTCCTCGGTCCATTTCGACGCGGAGGCCTGCAAGCTTCAGCCCCTGGCCCATCCCGGCGACTACGTCATGCTTTCGGTCACCGACTCGGGCACCGGAATGGATTCCGCCACCCTCGATCGCGTCTTTGAGCCGTTTTTCACCACGAAAGAATTGGGGAAGGGAACCGGTCTGGGTCTGGCCATGATCTACGGCATTGTCCGCCAGCACGGCGGTTTCGTGAACGTATACAGCGAGGTCGGGACAGGCAGCACGTTCCGCGTGTACATTCCCGCGAGCAACGCGAAAGCTCCGTCGCTCGAAAAACGCGACGATACACTCCCCGTGCGAGGCGGTACCGAAACCCTGCTCCTGGTTGAAGACCACGAGGGGCTGCGGCAGTTGGCGTCCGAGACTCTGTCGCGGCTTGGTTACAACGTGATTGCGGCGGCCGATGGCGAGCAGGCCCTCAGCGAGTTTGGCAGACATCAGGATGAGATTCATCTCGCTTTGCTCGATCTGATTCTCCCCAAACTGAACGGGCCTGAAATCTACGATCGCATTTGCTCCGTGCGCCCCGATCTGCCGGTCGTCTTTGCGACGGGCTACAGCGCCGATTTTGGCCTGCTGCACAAGATCCAGCAGCAGGGTCTGCCGTTTTTGCAGAAGCCCTACACGGCTCGCGATCTGGCGCGCAAAGTTCGCGAAGCACTCGATAATCATTCCCTCGCGAACCGAAAGCAGCTGCAGAGCGCCGGGCCAAACACTACCTTACAGGAGCGAACGAAAAAGATTTGACGCTCCTCGCCTCGGCTATTCCGGCTGTGCCAGTCCACGCGCGACTGCGTCGTCGAGCAGTTTTTTCATTTCGCGCGAAGCCTGGCGCGCCAGTTCCCCCTGCTGTCGTCCAAGCTCTCCCTGTTGCCGTCCCAATTCTCCTTGTTTACGTCCTAACTCCCCTTGCTCGCGTCCGATTTCGCCTTGATGGCGTCCGGCGTCCGACTGGATCTCGCCAATCCGGCTCTGGAGCTCGCCGATTTCGCTCTGCAAATCGCCGATCTGCTCAACGGTGCCGCCGTTCGCGCTGAGCTGTTTCATCTCAGCCTCAAGCTTTTCCATTTGCGCCGAGAGATCAGGGATCTTCACCCGAACTTCTTCCATCCGTTTGCCGAGGTTCTCTTGTGTTTGTCCAAGGAGCTCCTGCTGCTTCCCGAGCTCCTCTTGCTTTTTGCCAAGCTCTTCCTCCGGTTCCCAGAGCTTTTTTGCGCGATCGACGGTCGCCTGATCGCGAATGATATACGGCTTCTCGTCGCGTTCGAACCAGATGAAATCGCCGGGAATCTCGCTGCGCAGCGCCTTAGCGTGCTCCTCGTCCTCCGACGAGCCCGACATAGTGACGGAATTGGAGTCCTTTGTGACGATCACGAACCGCGGTCCCCAGTCCCGCTCTCCAGTAATCCCTCCGGGGACTCCGCCGCTGACACCCCCGCTCACTCCGCCGGCTGCCTGCGCGTCGCCCATCGATCGGAACTGCTGGATCGCTCTGTTGTAGCCCTCCATCGCTCTGCTGTACTCCTCGACAGCGGCGCTGATGGATTCGAGTTGTTCCTTCGTGGCCGGAGCGGAAAGCTCCGCCTTCACGGCAGCTACTCGACGTGCAGCGGATTCCGCCGATTTCCTGGCGCGCAGCAACGCTTCACGCGCCTCGCTCATTTCCTCGGTACTCGGCAGCGCCGGCGTTCGTGGCATTGCCTCCTCTGACAGGCCAACCGGAGCAACTGGAGCTATCGCCGCAACGCCCGAAGCGGGCGCGGCTGGTGCTACCGTGCGCGATCCTGCTGCCGGGCCGGGAACGACAACAGGGTTGGGGCTCGGTGCCGGCGCGGAAGCAGGTTTCGGTGCGAGGGGTGCCGGCGACTGCGGAAAATCGAAAAACAGCGGGTGCACGGATGCTGTGAAAGCAATCACGGGAACCGCAAAGAAGGCGACACTCGCGATTACGGATTTCCTCAACTGGTTCGGCATAGCACTCCTCCACGCGAGAATTCGATCGAGTCTTTTTTCGGCTTGCCCGCATTTCGCCATAGAAACTCCCTGCCACCAGACTCGCGAGCGAGAGTATTCAAGGGCGGCAAAGAAGCTGAGAAGGGTCTCCGCATACCGCGTCCGGTCGGCTCCGCCTGCCAGGGCCGCTTCGTCGCTGGCCCGCTCGGCTAGCTCCGCCAGATGCCGCTCGAGCCACCACGCGAGAGGGCTGAACCAGAAGACCGCGCGATGAATCAGGGCAAGCCGCTGCACCAGCGGGTCGCGCCGCCCGACATGAGAAACTTCGTGCGCGAGCACGGAGGCAAGTTTGGCGTCGTCCCATTCGCACCATGCTGCCGGAAGCAGAATCGCGGGACGGTGAGCGCCGACGGTAACCGGTACGACTAGCGCTTCAGATTCGGCGAGAAGGGGCTGCCTTCTCACCCCCGCTCTGCAGGCCGAAGCAGCAAGTTCCCGCAAAGCTGTGGCGTCACAAATCGGAGTCGCCGCGCGTGCAAGACGCGTTGCCAGCGCAGCGCCCGCCAGGACGCGCGCCAGCAATAGAAACGCGATCGCGAAATAGGCTGCCGCCAGGATTAAAGGCCACGCGATGTGCCTGGAGTTGCGAGCCGGCGCCGGCGATGCCTCAGCGATCGGCGCGGGATCCAAAGTGTCGGCGGGCGCGGTCGCTTTGGGCGAGACGATTGCCGCTCGAGCTTCGGAAATGAGGACAGGCTGTGCGGACCCCGCCGCCACCGCCTTCGCGCGCGTTTCGATCTTCGGAAGAGGCACAGAAACGCGAATCGGAGGCGCAAAGGTGCGGAGAAAGGGCATTGCCAGGGCCGCGACGAGCACCGCTCGCCAGACGGCCGACTTCAGCGAAACAGTTCTGACTCGCAGCACGGCCAGCACAAGCGCGGCGAAACAGCCAAGCATAAGCGACCGCGCGGCTGGCTCCGCGACGTACTTCAAAATGCCGGAACTGACCGAAAGACTTGCTGTGCCCATCTCTATTCTTCTTTCGTTGGAGAAGAATGCTTGCCCGTAACGGATTTTTCTTGAGTCTTCTGTTGTGCGATCTTTCGCGCGAGACGTTCGAGTTGTTCGCGGCCGATTACGGCATTATCGACCATACCGACCACGAGTTCTTCCGCTGAACCGCCGCAGAAACGGTCGATGATGTTTCGCACCGCGCGCACTGCCACGTTCCGTCGCTCTTCCGCTGCCCGGTAGATGTATGTGCGGCCCTCGATTTCGTGTGTTACGAATCCCTTCTGTTCGAGCCGACGGAGAATCGTCCGCACAGTCGATTCTTTCAGCGGACGCGCGGGCTTGAGCGCCTCGCGGCAGGATTCCGCTGAGCAGGGTCCGTGGGTCCAGACAAAGTCCATCACGATCTGTTCGACTTGTCCGAGGCCTTTTGGTCGCGCTTGTTTGTCGCTATTCATTGTAGCGCTACATCATGTAGCATTAATGGCCAAAAGCAGTCAAGAGGAAATTTGCGGCTTCAAGGAGCCCCAGTCGAGTTCGTCTCGGCCGGACGATCCATTGTCGCGGCGTCCACGCCAGTCCCCCGGCAATTGGCGGAGCGCCGCACATCCATTGTTACTTGAGCACCGCAGATGCGCCCGTGCGTTGGCCTGCATGAGAGGCGTGTGTTATAACTAGCCGCGAATCAAGTTGCTGAGGAACTTGTGCCCTTTATCAATTTTCCCGCTCGGGAAATCAACTGCAAACTTGTTTACTACGGTCCCGGCCTCGGCGGGAAAACCGCCAATTTGCAGTGGATTTACGAGCACACGGGCACGAACCAGAAAGGGAAAATGGTTTCGCTGGCCACCGAGACCGACCGCACCCTCTTCTTCGATTTTCTTCCGCTGGACCTCGGGACGGTCCGCGGTTTCAAAACGCGTTTCCATCTGTACACGGTCCCCGGGCAGGTTTTTTACGAGGCCAGCCGTCGATTGATCCTCAAAGGTGCGGACGGGGTGGTCTTCGTTGCCGATTCGCAGGAAGAGCGGATGGACGCGAACCTCGAAACGCTGGAAAACCTTCGCGAGCACCTGAAGGATCACAACCTTGATTTCAGCACGATCCCGTATGTCCTGCAGCTCAACAAGCGTGACCTGCCAAACATCCTTTCGATCGAAGATCTGAAAAAGAACCTCTCCGTGAAGGACGAGCCCACTCTCGAAGCCGTTGCCGTTCAAGGCCGGGGCGTTTTCGACACGCTGAAGGAAGTCGCCAAGCTGGTCCTCGCGGAATTGAAGAAGAACGCCTAGCCCGTTCGTTTCACCTCTTTCTTCCGCCGTGGTTCGCCTCTCGGACCGTTTTCTTCGCCTGGAGGCATCCGGGATACAATCTCAGATGAGAAACTATGTCTCGTTCCGCACTGGAAGTCCTCGAATTCGACAAGCTGAAGGAAATCGTCGCTGGCTTTGCCACGTGCGCGCCGGGACGGCGAGCGATAGGGCAGCTTGAGCCCACTCAGGACCGCGATGCTCTTGCCCATGAGTTTGCGCTTTTGCGCGAAGCGATCGCTTATTTGCGCGCAGGATCTGAGCTCGGATTCGGGTCTCTGGCCG
>DATGHM010000163.1:0-7986 GCA_035307985.1 Candidatus Acidiferrales bacterium | reverse complement strand
TGTTGTTGGTCGATTGTGGCTGTGAAATGGCAACGCAGTTTGGGTTTGAATTTCATTCCACGATCGATTATCCGTTAACAATTTCCTGAGGGCTGGCATGCAGAGAGCGGTTTCAACCTATCTATTCGTGAAAGAACGGCTGCACCCGGGAATTCTGGACGGGTTGGTGCGCAGCGGTGTGCAGGCGATAGAGATTTTCGCCGCGCGCCAGCATATTGACTATGCCAATCGAAAAGCGCACGTCAAGGAAATTGCCGAGTGGTTTCGCGGCAGTGGAATTCCGCTCAACTCCGTCCACTCACCGCTTTACGCCGACTACGAGTGGGGACGCGCCGGCGCACCGCCGGTGAACGTGGCAGCGACCGATCGTGCGGCCCGCGTCGAGGCCATGGATGAGATCAAGCGCGCCCTCGAAATCGCTGAGCAGATTCCGTTCCGCTTTCTGGTGCAGCATCTGGGATTGCCGAACGAAAGTTTCAGCGAGAAAAAGTTCGAGTCAGCGATGACCTCCATCGAGCACCTGCGCGCCTTTGCCAAGCCGCTGGGCGTGAGAATTCTTTTGGAGAATATTCCCAACGAGCTTTCTGCGCCCGAAAAGCTGGTGGAAATGATTCGCAGCGCCCACTTCGACGACGTAGGAGTGTGTTTCGATGTGGGGCATGCACACCTCATGGGTTCGGTGCGCGAGGCGTTCGAAACTCTGCGCAGCCACATTTGCTCCACCCACATCCACGATAACAACAAAGATAAGGATTCCCATCTCTGGCCGGGCGACGGAACGATCGACTGGAAGGAAGCTATGGAACTGCTGCGCTCGGCGCCGCAGACTCCGCCACTGCTGCTGGAACTGGAAGGCGACGAGAAAGTGAACCCGCTGGATAAATTGGGTGAGACGTTCGAGAAACTGGAGACCGCTTAAACGAATTCACCGCCGAGGACGCTGAGAACGCCGTAGAAAGAACTTGCAAGAAAAGGCGGTGCCGCCGCCGGCATCACGAATCAGAGATGCATTTATTTTCTCTGCGCTCTCAGCGTGCTCGGCGGTAAATAGCTTTTGAACCTTATGTCCTCACCTGTAACCACCATCGCGGAAATCGGCAAGCACGAAGGCCAGTCTGTCACCATTCGCGGCTGGCTCTATAACCTGCGCGAGAGCGGGAAGCTTTTGTTTCCACAGTTTCGCGACGGGTCGGGCGTGATTCAGGGCGTGGTGCCCAAGAACGCGGTTACGCCGGAAGTATTTGACGCGATCAAGACGCTGACCCAGGAGTCGAGCGTGATTGTCGAAGGTAAAGTGCGCGCCGACAAGCGCGCGCACGGCGGGTACGAACTCGACGTGGCCGGCGTGCAGGTGATCCAGCGCGTGCCGGAATCCGATCCTTACCCGATCACTCCCAAAGAGCACGGCACGGATTTTCTGATGGAGCATCGGCACCTTTGGGTGCGGTCGCAGCGGCAGGCGTCGATTTTGCGCGTGCGCGCCGAAATCATCAAAGCGGCGCGCGACTTTTTCGACGAGCACGGATTTACCTTGACCGATCCCCCGATTATTACTCCGGCGGCGTGCGAGGGGACAAGCACCCTTTTTCCTGTCGATTATTTCGAGGAGCAGGCGTTCCTCACGCAGTCGGGCCAGCTCTACGCCGAAGCTCTGGCCATGGCGTTGGGCAAGGTGTATTCCTTCGGCCCAACGTTTCGCGCGGAGAAATCGAAGACGCGGCGGCATCTTACTGAGTTCTGGATGGTCGAGCCCGAAGTCGCTTACGCCGAACTTGACGACGTGATGGAACTCGCCGAAGGGCTGATCAGTTTTATCGTGAAGCGCTGCCTGGAGCGGCGGCGCGCTGATCTGCAAATAGTTGGCCGCGACGTTTCGAAGCTCGAAAAAATCGAGCCGCCATTCCCGCGCATCAGCTACGACGATGCGGTCAAGAACCTGCAGGAGGGCCACGCGAAAGGCGCGCTGGAATCGAAATTTGAATGGGGCGGCGACCTCGGCTCGCCGGACGAAACGTATCTTTCCGCACAGTTCGACAAGCCTGTGATGGTGCATCGTTACCCGGCAAAGGTGAAAGCGTTTTACATGGAGCCCGACCCGCAGCGTCCGGAACTGGCCCTCTGTGTGGACGTGCTCGCGCCCGAAGGCTACGGCGAAATCATCGGCGGCTCGCAGCGTATGGCGTCGCACGCGTTGCTATTGCGGCGCATCCACGAGCACGGCCTCCCCGAAGAGGCGTTCAAGTGGTATCTCGACTTGCGAAAATTCGGCAGCGTGCCGCACGGCGGATTCGGCATGGGCATTGAGCGCGCCGTGGCCTGGATCTGCGGACTCGAACACGTTCGGGAAACGATTCCGTTCCCGAGAATGCTGTACCGGCTTTACCCGTAAGCTTCATCACCGCTGAGTACGCCGAGAGCGCCGAGTATGGAAGAAAAAGACAGGCTCGATTCGATTACGCGACGGATCATCGGGGCGGCAATCGAGGTGCATCGACACCTGGGGCCTGGACTACTGGAATCAGCCTACCAAGTTTGTTTGGCGCACGAACTTCGGGAGGCGGGCCTTAACGTCGAGGAACAGAAGTCTCTGCCCGTAGTCTATCGTGATGTGAAGCTTGATTGCGGGTACCGTCTTGACCTGGTCGTTGAGGACTCCGTTGTAGTGGAGATAAAGGCTGTCGAGCACCTTGTCCCGATCCACGACGCGCAGTTGTTTTCATATCTTCGCCTGTCCGGTAAACGAGCAGGCTTGCTCATCAATTTTCATGTTCGCGTGCTGAAAAACGGGCTGAAAAGAATTGTCAATGAATTTCCGGATGCGGCGCGCTCGACAATGTCTCGGGGTGAAGGGCGAATCGAGACGCTGAGCCAGTCCTATTCACCGCCGAGATCGCGGAGAACGCCGAGAGGAGAACGAGAAAAACAATGACTTGTCTCCGGCTTTCTCGGCGTTCTTGGCGTACTCGGCGGTGAATAAGACCTTCACAACCTATGACTTCCTCTAACATCTCTCCCAGGAAAATCCGCGTGATTGGTGTGCCCTTGGATCTCGGTCAGTCGCGGCGCGGCGTGGATATGGGGCCGTCCGCGGTGCGCGTCGCGGGGCTTGAAGCGAGGCTCGAAGCCTTGGGGCACGAAGTGGAGGACGGCGGCAACGTGGCCGTCGCCATCCCCGAACAGAAAAAAGAAGGCGATCCGCACGCAAAGTATCTGAAAGAGATCACGGCCACCTGCACCAAGCATGCAGAGCTCGTCGTCAAGACGCTGGAAGCGGGGAAGGTTCCGCTGGCGCTGGGCGGCGATCATTCCATGGCGGCCGGGACGGTGTCGGGCGTGGCAGAATTTTATCGCCGCCAGAATCAGAAGATCGGGCTGATCTGGATCGATGCGCACACCGACATCAACACTCCCGAAACTTCGCCCAGCGGCAACGTGCATGGGATGCCGCTGGCGGCGCTGATGGGCCTGGGACCGGCGGAGTTGTCGAACATTTTCGATTTCTCCCCTAAAGTGAAGCCGGAAAATTGTGTGCTGGTGGGCGTGCGCGACATTGATGCCGTCGAAAAAGAAAATGTGCGGCGAGCGGGCATCGGCGTCTTCACCATGCGCGACATTGACGAGCGTGGCATGCGCACCGTGATGGAAGACGCGCTAAGCATGGCCACCCGTGGCACCGCCGGCTACCACATTTCGCTCGACATGGACTGGATCGATCCTGAGGACGCGCCGGGCGTAGGCACTCCGGTGCGCGGCGGCGCGACGTACCGCGAGGCGCACCTTGCCATGGAGATCATTGCCGACCACGGACGCATGTTGAGCTTTGAGATCGTGGAAGTGAATCCGGTGATCGACGAACACAACCGCACGGCCGAGCTGGCAGTAGAACTGGCGCTGTCGGCGTTCGGGAAGAAGATTCTGTAGCGCAAAAGAACGGGTTGCCACGGATCTCCACGGATTCACACGGATCGAAAACAAGATCAAGGGTTATCCGTGGAAATCCGTGCTCATCCGTGGCTGATGTCCCACTGCGAACCATTCCTGCGATTGACGCGGAACTCTGCGCGCGTCCACACTGAAAGGTCATGAAAAAGCTTCGGGTCGGCATTCTGTTTGGCGGACGCAGCGGGGAGCACGAAGTGTCGTTGCTCTCGGCGGCGTCGGTTCTCAACGCAATCGATAAAGATAAATATGAAGTCGTTCCCATCGGCATCACCAAGGACGGGCGCTGGCTGACGGCCGAGCATGCGGAGAACCTACTGCAGGGCAAGATCGTGATCGAGCCGCGTCATCTTCGCGCGGGCGATCCCGACACTACGCCGGCGGCGGCAGTGCTGGCGCGGGGTGAAGCGGTCATCGTGCCGCCCGAGCCCGTGCACCGGCAGAGCGGCCTGGTGCCGTTTCAGAGCGATGCCGCGCTCACCCGGCGGGCCAGCGATCGCGCCATTAACGTAGATGTGATTTTTCCTGTGCTGCATGGCACGTTCGGCGAAGATGGCACGATCCAGGGCCTGCTCGAACTCGCCGACATTCCGTATGTGGGCGCTGGCGTTCTCGGCTCTGCTGCCGGAATGGACAAAGACATCATGAAGTCGTTGTTCATTGCGGCGGGGATTCCGATCGTGAAGCACGTCACGATTCTGCGCAACGCCTGGGAAAACGAGCCGAAGAAAGTTGAGAAACTGGTCGAGCGCAAATTGAGGTATCCCGCGTTCGTGAAGCCCGCGAATCTGGGATCGTCGGTGGGAATCAGCAAGGCGCACGACCGCAAGGAGCTTGGTCCAGCGATCGAAGAGGCGGCGAAGTTCGATCGCAAGATTGTGATCGAGCAGGGAGTGGGCGGCAAGAATAAAAAGGCGCGCGAGATCGAGTGCTCGGTTCTGGGAAACGACGATCCAGTCGCCTCGCTTCCGGGCGAGATCGTCCCCGGCAAAGAGTTCTATGATTACACGGCGAAGTATCTCGACGAGGGTTCGCAACTGATCATTCCGGCAAAGCTTTCGAAGGCGGACACGAAGCGCGTGCAGGAACTGGCGATCGCAGCGTTCAAAGCGGTGGATTGCTCGGGCCTAGCGCGCGTAGATTTTCTGATGGAACCTGGTTCCCAAACCAAGTCAGGCGCGAAGTCGGGAAAGATTTACCTGAATGAGATCAACACCATGCCGGGATTCACCGCGATCAGCATGTATCCCAAGCTGTGGGCGGCGTCCGGGCTGGCATATGCGGACCTGATCGACCGTCTGATACAACTTGGAATCGAGCGGCACGAAGACAAGAAGAAGAATCAGTACAGTCGCTGAAGGGCATTGTTGATTTTTGATTGTTGATTGAAACTCCGCGAGCGTCCAATACCTGGGGTTGCTCGATTAGCGTCACTTCCGTGCCGGTCCCGGCGATCGACCACAGGCGCTGTCAGTGGGTTCCTTTCGGGATCGCAAACGCGACATAAATTCCTCCCGACTTCGACTTCGGATCTTTCCCTCCGCCGGCCGCGATCACCACGAACTGCCGCCCGTTCACTTCATAGGTGGCGGGAGTGGCGTTGCCCGCGAACGGCAGCGTGAACTCCCACAGCAACTCTCCGGTTGCTTTGTCGAACGCGCGGAATTTCTTGTCGAAGTTGGTGGCGCCGATGAAGAGCAGCCCGCCGGCAGTCACGATTGGGCCGCCGTAATTTTCCGTGCCCGTATTCTTCAGCGCGACTTCCTTCTGTCCCAGCGCCGCCAGCTCCGGATATTCTCCCAGCGGAATCGTCCACGCATATTCGCCGGTATTGAGGTTGATCGCATTCAACGTGCCCCAGGGCGGCGTCACGGCGGGATATCCTTCCGCGTCGAGGAATTTCTTGTAGCCTGTGAAGCGGTATTTCATAGCAAGCGGCAGCGCGCCCGAACTGGCCAGTTCCTTGTTCTCGCCGCTGGTCAGGTAGCCGAGCAGGGCAAACGTTTCATCGTCGCTGAGATTCGGGAAGCCCGGCATTCGTCCTTTGCCGTTTTTGATCGTGGCCGCGATTTGCGCGTGCGTCAGCCTGGTTTCCACTCCCACGAGCGACGGCATCGCCGGAGGCGAGCCCGTCATGTTTTCCCCGTGGCAGACGCCGCATTGGCTCAGGTAAATCGCGCGGGGACTGTGCTCGCCGGTGTTGGGAGCAAGCGCACCCGTCCAGGCCACGTCGTTGGCGTTGATGTAGATGAGGCCAGTCTCCGCGTCCACCGCGGGACCGCCCCACTCGGCGCCGCCGTCGAAGCCGGGAAAAATGACTGTATCTTTTCCCACGCTGAAAGGAACGAATTGACCTTCACTGCGAAATTTTCGGAATGCGTCGATAGCCCACTGATGCGCCTCGGCCGTGCGAGTGGTCAACAGATCTTCTGTGAGACGCTGGCGGGCGAAGGGCGCGGGTTTGGTGGGCAGTGGCTGCTGCGCAGCGGCGACTTCGTCGGGGACTGTGCTGCGAGGGTAGTCGTGATACTCAATCGGGAACAGCGGCTTGCCGTTCTCGCGATCGAAAAGATAAACGTATCCCTGCTTCGTGGTCTGCGCGACCGCGTCAATATCCTTGCCGTCGCGCTTCACCGTGAGCAGCACGGGCGGGGAAGGGAAATCTCGATCCCACAGGTCGTGCCGCACTCCTTGAAAGTGCCAGATTCTTTCGCCCGTCTCCGCGTTCAACGCGAGCAGGCAGTTGGCAAACAGATCGTCGCCGATGCGGTCGGCACCATAGAAATCAAATGCCGCCGAGCCAGTCGGAACATAGACGATGCCGCGCTTCGGGTCGAGCGCGAATCCCGCCCAGTTGTTAGCCGCACCGCTGGTCTTCCATGCGTCCTTCGGCCAGGTGTCGTAGCCAAACTCGCCGGGGCGAGGAATCGTGTGGAACGACCAGCGCATCTGCCCGGTGCGCACGTCAAAGGCGCGCACGTCGCCGGGAGGCGCGGGCAGCGTCTCAGGATTTCGTCCCCCGACAATGATCAGATCTTTGTAGACAATGCCCGGACTGGTCATGGTAATCGATTGCGCCGCAGCAGGCTCGCGGCCCAGGTTTTCGCGGAGATCGATTCGTCCATCATGCCCGAAAGTCGGAATCGGCTTGCCGGTGGCGGCATCGAGCGCGTACAGAAAGTTCATCACGCCCACCAGAATTCGCGGGTCGTTGTTCTGAACCTTGTCGTTCGTGCTCTTGCGGTCTGAGTCTTTGCCTCCGCCACCTTTGCCGTTCGACCAGTAAGCAAGTCCGCGATCCGGCTGCGTGCCCCGAATTCCGGAGTCAAACTTCCAAAGCAACGCGCCCGTTGCCGCGTCGAGCGCGAAGACTCTTTGTGTGGGAGTGATCCCGTAAAGCACGCCGTCGACGATAATCGGGCTAGTCTGCAGACCGCCTTCCTCCTGCGTGTCGAAACTCCACGCAACAGCGAGTTGCTTCACGTTGCTGCGATTGATCTGCGTGAGCGCCGAATAGTGATTGTTTTCGGGCGCGCCTCCGTAGGTTGGCCAGTCGCGTTTCTTCTCCTGCTCATTGTGCTGGGCCGCGGTGGAGAACCTTACTCCCGCCAGCAACAATAAGTAGGCAGCCAGCAATGTCAGCGTTGAGCGGTTGATCGTCTGGGAGCGCGCATTCATGATGTCGTGATACCCGGGTCCACTGTGACACGCACAAGCGGTCTTCTTTGCGTCGTCTTCTTTGCGCCCTCAGCGGCCTTTCTCTGCGATCTCTGCGGTTAAGAGCTCTTCAGCCGCGATCCCAGACCACGCGAAATCGCCAGGAATCGCAGTGTCTCCACTAGCGCCCCAGTTTACTCTTGACTCCCCCGCCAGCATTTTGTACCATCTTCAAGACAAGTTTGTTCTTCATTCACGTGGGGAGCAGACCTGAATTTCATGCAGAGTGGCTGAGGGACGAGCCCTGTGACGCCACGGCAACCGATCCGGGATCATATATCCCGGGTGCTTGGTGCCAACTCTCTCCTGGAAACAGGGAACATGGGATTC
>DATGHM010000162.1:0-7924 GCA_035307985.1 Candidatus Acidiferrales bacterium | reverse complement strand
ACCCTGGATCAGTAGTCTCCGCCGACGCCCTGAAACACCGGCGTGCAGGGCACGGACCTCGCCTGCGAACCATCGTGGACCGCGTAGCTGATCGGGTTTCCGCTCGCGTCCGACGACCACAGCGACGCAGCGCCGTGTTCGCCATTCTTGTTCAGCGCGTAATACTGGAGGTCGAACATTTTGAGCCGCGATTTGTCGAACGTGTAGTTGTGCACCACGCGGTGGAGCGCCTCGACGCATGCGTCCGTCGGCGATATCCCATGCCGCATCAGCTCCACCACCGTATGCGCGCCGCAAATCTTGATGTTCTCTTCGCCCCGGCCGGTCGATCCTGCCCCGCCCACCTCGTTGTCAACGAAGCATCCGTCGCCGATCAGCGGCGAATCGCCCACGCGCCCGGAGATTTTCCAGGCGAGACCGGAGGTCGTGGTTGTCCCGGAGATGTCGCCCTTTTCATTCAACGCCAGACAATTGATCGTTCCTGTTGGAGGATGCGCGACGACGTCTTCGATCCACGCGCGCAGTGCCAGTTTTTCGGGGGTGTCCAGCAGTTCCGCGAGGGCGCGATTCCATTCCGGGCTGTCGAGGCCCGGCCGCCAGTCTTTCGAGCTGGACGCCTTCCAGGCCAGCCACGCCAGGCGCGCGCGGTCGGTCAGCAGGTTCATTGGTTGAAACCCGAAGTCCTCGGCCAGTCTCGTGGCGCCTCGCCCGACGATGAACGTATGGTTCGTCCTGTCCATCACGGTTTTCGCGACAAGAGACGGGTTCTTGATTCTCTCGATCGCACCCACCGCGCCGCAGCGCGACGTGGGCCCGTGCATCACGCACGCGTCGAGCTGCACCACGCCGTCTTCGTTCGGCAAGCCGCCATAGCCCACCGACGTGTCGTTCGGATCGTCCTCGACCTTCGTCACCACGGCGAGCGCCGCGTCGAGCGTGTCGCCGCCCTTACGCAGAATCTCCATTCCTCCATCGAGGTGTGGCAGGCCGTTGTGCGCTGAGATGATCAGCGGCCGTTTCCCCTGCGCTGCGACCCCTTCGCGAGCCGTGGCGCGAGTGCCCGTCGTAACGGTGGTCCCGAGGCCGTCGATGGGAACGCCGGCTCCGAAAGCTTTCGCCGCGCTCGCCGCGACGCTGCCGGCCAAAGTCGAAAGGAAGAATTTTCTGCGTGTCCACTTTTCCATCTGGGCCTCCCGAATAGGAATGCGCAGCGCAGCATAGTTCCGCCGGCCCGTTTCGACAAGCCCGCTTTGGCTCGTGTCGCGTTCGGCGGCCCAAAGATTCGCGAGAAGATTGCGGCGTATACTTGCAATTGCCCGTGCATCGAATCCGAGCCGGGAAGACGGTGGATCTGGCCGGTCGAAACGCATCGGTGGGAGGACTCAATGCGATTGAAAATGATTTCCAGTCTTTTTGCAGCCATTTTTTTGGCACTTGCAGGATCCGCTGCGGCCCAGACTCCGGCGGGAAACGATCCGCCCCAACCTCCGCCTGGACACTCGCAGGAGCAACCGCAGGCGCCGGGTTTCGGAGCTCACACTCGCGGGCTAATGCGCCCCGGCGAGAGGGGGCGAGTCGCGGTCGGACAGGCGTGGCGACCTCAGGGACTCGAAGGGCACGGCCAGGGTCTGGGTGGACCCCTCCGGATATTTTCGAAGATGGAAGCGGAGCTGGATAATCCGATGGTCCGGATGGCGCTGGGTTTGACGGACGAGCAGGCCGACAGCCTCCGCAAACTCATCGTCAATACGGAAATATTCACGATCCAGACGGGCGCGAGCGCTGCCGTGGATGCGATTCAGTTGAAAGAACTCCTTCGCGCGGATCATCCCGACCGTGCCGCAGTCATGGCGAAGGGGGACGCGATTTCGCAATCCGCTTCTGCCCTGGTCCATCACTATCTCGAGGCGATCCTGTCCGCGAAGACGATCCTGACCCCCGAGCAACAGAAAATGATCCGCGAGTACATGGAGAACGGCGCCGCCGGCTTTCGCGCGTCTCGCCCTCATCCGTAAACCAACACCGGTCGCCGAGCGACCGTGGCGTCTCGAAGAAAACGCCCCCGGGTGAGTCATCCTGGCTCTCGACTTCGTCTTGATTTTGACAGCGTGACGCCGCAACATGGCACGTTCGCGCCGCAGAGCGGAAGCCGCATTATAATCTCATCCGGGAGAAGACATGGAACGCCAAGCCTGTCGCGCCGTCACATTCTTGATCGCTGTTTCGCTCGCGCTGTTGCCCATTGCCGCGGGTCAGACATCCTCGGCGCCCGCCACCCAGTCTGATTCCGATGCGATGCGCGCGATGTTCGATGTGCGCACATTCAAGCAAGTCTCCATTTCTCCGGACGGCAAGCGGGTCGCATGGATCGAGGAACTTCCCGGGTCAGGCGGCGAGCCGTCATCCAACAGCGCGATCTACCTCGCGGACGTGGCCACGCCGAGCCACGCCAGGCAAATCACGGCGGCCGGCTCGATGCCCGAGCGCCGCGGCCGTCGCGCCTCGCGATCGAGGCATCGCGCGGCACAAAGGAGCCGCGAACGCAATCTCGCCGCTCCGCACGAAGAGCACGATGTGGCTTGGTCGCCCGATAGCAATCGCATCGCGTTTCTCTCCGACGCAGCCAGCCCCGGTCAGCTCCAGCTTTACGTCATCAACGCTGCCGATCCAGCCGCGCGACCGAAGCAGGTCACTCATTTCAAAGGCTTCGTTTCGCACCCGCAATGGTCGCCCGATGGGAAGACGATTGCCCTGCTCTACACGGAAAACGCCCAGCGCCAGGCTGGCCCACTCGTCGCGGAGACTCCCGATGTAGGAGTGATCTCAGACGCCTACACCGAACAGCGCCTCACGCTGGTCAACCCGGAGACCGGCAGCTCGCGGGAGCTTACTCCCGCTGACATGTACGCATACGAATTCGACTGGGCGCCCGACAGCAGCCGTCTCGTGCTCACAGCGGCGCACGGCAACGGCGACGACAATTGGTACATCGCCGGGCTATACACGATCGACGCTTCTACCGCCGCCATGCACGCCATTCTTTTGCATCCGGGGATGCAGATTGCCGACCCGCGCTGGTCGCCAGACGGATCGCAGATCGCCTTCATTGGCGGCTTGATGAGCGACGAAGGAGTGACCGGAGGCGACATCTATTTGATCGCCCCCAACGGTGGGGAGCCACGGGACGTGACCTCGGGCATGGCGCAGAGCGCATCATCACTCGATTGGGCCGCCGACTCGCGCAGCCTCCTGTTCGCGGGCATCTCAGATGGGGAGACCGTCGTCAACCGCCTGAGCCTGCCCGATGGCGGGATTTCTCAAGTGTGGCGCGACGCGGAACGCGTCTCCGGCGGTGCTTTTGAGCCCAGCATCTCTCTTTCGAACGACGCGGCTGTCTCCGCTGTAATTCGGCAATCATTCGCTGAGCCGCCCGAAGTGTGGGCCGGTCCGCTCGGCCGATGGCGCCAGGTCACGCATATCAACTCCGCTCTCAAGCCCTCCTGGGGCAAGTCTGCCAGCCTGACCTGGACCACCGAAGCCGGCAATGTTCAGGGCTGGCTGCTTTATCCGGGCAATTTCGACCCGGCGAAGAAATATCCGATGGTCGTGGTCGTTCACGGCGGACCCGCCTCCGCGACGATGCCGGATTGGCCCAGCCGACGGATGTACTACATGGCCCTTCCGTCCCAGGGATACTTTCTGCTCTTCCCGAATCCACGCGGCAGTTATGGCAAAGGTGAAAAATTCACTGCGGCCAACGTGAAGGATTTCGGCTACGGAGACTGGCTCGACATCCTCGCTGGCGTCGACAAGGCCATCCAGTCCGCTCCCATCGACCCCGCGCGCCTCGGCCTTACGGGCTGGAGCTATGGCGGCTACATGACCATGTGGGGCGTCACGCAGACGAAACGGTTCCGCGCGGCGGTCGCAGGCGCCGGCGTATCCGACTGGCTCAGCTATTACGGCGAAAACAAGATCGATCAGTGGATGATTCCCTATTTTGGCGCTTCCATCTATGACGATCCCGCGGTGTATGCGAAAAGCGCGCCCATCAACTACATCAAGCAGGCCTCCACGCCGACGCTTATCCTGGTCGGCGAGCGCGACGGCGAATGTCCCGCCCCACAATCGCTTGAATTCTGGCATGCCCTCGAGACGCTCGGCGTCCCTACGCGCCTCGTGATTTACCCCAATGAAGGCCACATGTTCGTGAATCCTGCACACAGCCGCGATGTGATCGAGCGCACGATTGACTGGTTCAACGGGTACCTGAAGCCCGCGCACTGAACCTGGTCCGGTGGGAATCGCCGCGACCGCCCGATCGCGCCGCGGCGTCCTTTCGCCTGTCAGTTCGTACAGGCGGAAGGACTGGAACGAAATCTGGCCCCTCGTCCTATTTCGTCAACCTGCCCGTCGCGATAGTGTCGTGTCAGCAGCCGAGAGCGAATCCGAGCCCCCCGCTTCCGGCGCTTCAGGGCTGGTGGGCGGACCGGGATTGCTGTCAAATCCTGGATCTGGCGATCGACGTCCTGAGCAGAAGGAGCCTATGTCTCACTGGATTGGAACGACCTCCCCGTCAGACGCTGGAATGTCCGATTTCAAGGAATGCCTGAAACATCTTCGCGATGGCCACCCCGACGAGGCTTTGCAGCACGCCCGTCGCGCGCTGGGAGTCGCCCCGAAGAACCCGTTCTACCTGTCATACACGGGCCTTCTCGCCGCGCTCGCTGAAAAGCGCTTCGCCGACGCGGAAACTCTCTGCCGCGAAGCGGTGGGAATGAAACACAACCATGCCCAGCTCTACTTGAACCTCGCTGATGTCTACGTCCAGGCCGGACGCAACGGCGATGCCATTGCCACGCTCGAAAAAGGGCTGGTCTCAGCCGGCCGCGACTTCCGGATTCGACGCGCCCTGGAGAAGCTCGGCGTGCGTCGCGATCCTGTGTTCTCGTTCTTGCATCGCGGGCACACGCTCAACCGCACCTTCGGACGATGGCGTCACCGGTTCGCCGGGCCGCCCCGCGCGGCTTAGGCGTTCAGGCCCATCGGCCGGCTTATTCACCACAATTGCTTGCGCTGGATTTCCCTGCTGGGCTATTGCTGCGGCTTTTGCGGGCAGCCCACACGCCGAGCAAACCGGCCGAGAGCAGCAGCAAAGTGGCCGGCTCCGGCGTAGGCGTTGCTGGCACGCTGGGCTGGCCTCCCGGAGGCGTCACCGGGACGAATGGTCGGCCGCCCGGAGGAGTCCTTCCGCCGGGCGTACCTCCCCGAGCCGGGCCCGCACTACCCCCTCCAATCGGGATAATCGGCGGGATGAAGATCTGCCCACCGAACGGGTCCGTCCCACCAATCGCCGGCTGAATGGGCAATAGCGGAATCGCTTCGGACGTCGCAGCCAATTCCGGCGCGACGGGCGTGTCTAACATCGCGCGGGAGGGCTCGGCCAGCGCCACGGGCAGTTGCGGCGTCTCCGATATTCGGTTTCCGCAGCGCGTTCTGGCTTCGTGCTCGCCGTCCGTGAGGACCGCTTCTCCAGCAGGAAGCCACAATTTTCTCGACATCCAGTAAATGTGATCCCCGATACGATAAGAAACGTACACCGAGCGGCCGCGATCGAGACGAACCACGTGAGTTTTGGCCACGTCGAATCCCGCGTAATGCGCCGCGGCGATCGGATCCCTCATCAGCGCGTTCTCGAGTTCCGCACCGCTCCTTGCGCCCCCGGGGATTACCGAATAAGGGAAAAGAGGGTGTGCCTCGATTGCCGCATTCGCCTCTAAAAGATGGGGAGCCGTATTCGACGCAGTTGACGCAACGGTTGGGGTTGGCGCAGTTCGCGCCGCATGAGCTCTCGACCACCTCCAACCGAAGAACACCACGGCGGAAACCGCTAGAGCAAGAAGGAAAACCCGCAACACTCGCCGGGAGGAACTACGAACTCTTCGATGTCGATGATGTCGATGTCTATGGTGTGATGCCCGGTGCGAGTGCTGCCCCATGGTCTGGCCCGCTTTGGACGGCCCCGAGTAGCAAGCCGCCTACAGCAAATACTGCAATCTCCGTGCCAGCAGAACCCTAGTTTCGGCCCTTCTGCGAAAATCGCCTTTTCTTCGCCGCCGAGCCCGGCGAAAGGTACTCGCCTTCGCAATATGTGAAGGCTTTTTCCCTAAGCGCGGTTAATTTGCCCTTGGGAGAGCGATCTGGCGGGCAATTTCTTGCACATCAACGCCGTTGATTTTCGTTCCACCAGCAGCGAATCCAGCCCGACATCGGTCGACACGCCAATTTGGAACATTCTCGTGCCAGACGGAGCCCTGGGAAGTTCTGGAAGCGTCACCGAAAGGAGACTATAAGTCCTTGTGTTGAGCGACGTTTAACCCTTGATCAGACGCCTCCCGACACTGCGTTCCAGCACGAGAAACACCGTGCGTGCCACTCTCCGTCCCTCAAGGCAAAGGTCCGCAAGACGATACTCACTCTTGATTGCGTTTTCCGCCCTCCGTTCCGATATCCCCGGAAGCAGATTCGATGCTGCAAAAAGTTGCTCATTCAGCCTTGTCCGAGCGGCAGGAAGTATTGCGTTCCCTTCACCGGCTGGCGTAGGCGGCGGAGCAGTTCCTGCAAATCCTGATTGCGCTCGACGAAATCGATCTCGGAAGTATCGACCACGAGCAGGTTCGATCCCGAATAGCGAAAGAAGAAATGCTCGTAGGCGTTGGCCACCCCTTCAACGTACTCGGGCGAAATCTGAGACTCAGCCGGGTCGGCCTTGCGCGCCACACGCTTGCGCAGGATTTCCGGCTTGCCCTGAAGATAGACCACCAGGTCGGGCGCGGCGACGGAGGGCGCCAGCATATCGAAATACTTCTCGTATATCTTCAGCTCCTCGTTGTCGAGGTTCATGTAGGCGAAAATCTTGTCCTTCTGGAACAGGAAATCGGAGACGAGAGGGGCCCCACCATCGTCGGGCCGTGCTTCGATCAGCCGGCGGTGCCGCTCGTAGAGGAAATACATCTGGGCGCGAAACGCGGAGCCCGGTTTCTCATCGTAGAAGTCGCGCAGAAAGGGATTGTCGTCGCAATCAAAGACGCGCCTTGCATGCAGGTTTTCCGCAAGCGCGCGCGCCAGGGTCGATTTTCCGACGCGAATCGGCCCTTCGACCACTATATATCGCGGGTTCTTGAACTTCGCCAGCGCCATAGGCGCGCGATTATAGCAGACGGATGTTCTGGACCGGTGCAAGCCATCCGCGCGAGCGGAGGGCACGGCCCAACTGAAACTTGGCCGCCGGGCGCGGAAGCGGCAGGCGAATCGCGTTCCGGGCAGAAAGCGAAAGAAAAGCAAACGGGAGTTTTGACGTAAATGGGCGCGCCGACCCATCGATTCTGTATCGATTAATTTTCGAGCTTTTGTTGAGGGGGTTGGACTTACGGCAGTTTTTTGTTCGACACGTGTATCGATTAATTTTTCGTTCGCTTTTGTTTCACTAACGCCCTCTCCGGCTTAACGGTGTTCAGCGCCCCGAAGTTGCGCTCCCCGGAAATCTTTTGCAGTTCCTGCACCAGAGGCCCTTCCCGCGCGTGGCCCACACATAGAGATATACGGCTGTGGCGAGGAACAGCATTCCCACGATCCAGAAGACGGGCCAGAGGAAAAAAGACGCAACCGCGCCTCCGAACATGATGAAGCTGGCCACGAGCAAGCTCACCCTGCTCTTTTGCGCCAGCTCGGCGCCGCAATTCGGACACCTCACCCGGAAATCCTGCTGAAGCGCGCCGTGAAGTGCCGGAGAAACGGCGCCTGATAGATCAACTCCAGGCCGCGAATTTTGTCGCGCCGCCGCCAGACTTCGAGGATCACTTCCACCACGTAATCGATGTGCGACTGCGTGTAAACGCGGCGCGGAATCGCCAAGCGCAGCAGA
>DATGHM010000161.1:0-16234 GCA_035307985.1 Candidatus Acidiferrales bacterium | reverse complement strand
GTGGCCGCCTGCGGAGAACCCGAGCACCCCGATGCGGTGCGGATCAATCTGCCATTCGGCGGCGCGGGCGCGGACCATCCCCACAGCTCGTTGCGCGTCCTCGAGAGCGGCCGGGGACTTGGGATATGGGCCGGTGTCGGGGACGCGATACTTGAGCAGAACGCACGTTGCACCAATTGAATTCAGCCAGTCGCAGACTTCGGTGCCTTCCAGGTCGATCGCCAGAATGCGGTAGCCGCCTCCGGGGAAGACGACAATCGCCGCGCCGGTATTTTTTTCCTTTGGCTTGTACACCGTAATCGTCGGCGTGGAGACGTTACCGAGGCGAATAATCCGCCTGCCTGCAATGAGATCGTCTTTCGTCGTGGTGGTGTCGGCCTCGGGGCCCGCAGTGGGCTGCGCGTCCGGCGCACCGTGCGGCCACAAATTCAACGTGACGTGCCCCGGCCCCGGCGGCCAGGAAGATTTTTGCGTCTGCCGGCCGGAGCGGGCGAATCCGCTGGCAGCAGTCGCAATCACTGCGACAAACACGAGCACCCACTTGCGCATCAAGCCCCTCCCTATAATGAGATGAATTATTTTTCCGGCCACGACGCGAGCACAAAGCATACGGCCACGATTCCCGCTATCGCGACCCAAGCAGTGATGTTATCGGGCGCTTCAGCGCGCCGGAGGGGTTGATTTCCTCTCTCCAGGACGGACCAGACACTCAGCACCGCTGCGGCGATCATAAGCCCAGCGGCCAAGAGCCATCGCTTCACCAGCTTCATGCTGGCACCTCCACCGGAATCGTTCGGTCTGCGATAGTTTATACCCCTAAGTGGTTTCTCCATCGGTTCGCGAGAAAATTCGGACGTGCGGGTTTTTTTGCGCGGGGCAAATCCGGATTGACACGCGCGCGAGTGCTGGCGATAATGCGGAGTACTAGTTTTCACCGCGCTCGAAGCGCGACGTTTTGCGCGCTCGATTCACGATCCCGCTCGAAGCGGGAAGCGCGCTGATCCTGCCAGGAGGAAGTCGAGCACTTGCAAACGCGCCCGAAGTATATTTTTGTGACGGGCGGTGTAGTTTCCTCTCTGGGTAAAGGCGTAGCGGCGGCTTCGATGGGATGCCTGCTCGAAAGCCGCGGCCTGAAAGTCACCCTCCAGAAGTGCGATCCTTACCTGAACGTCGATCCCGGAACAATGTCTCCGTACCAGCACGGAGAAGTGTTTGTGACGGACGACGGCGCGGAAACGGATCTTGACCTCGGGCATTATGAGCGCTTCACCTCGACGCGGTTGACGCGCGACCACAACTGGACCACGGGCCGCATCTACGAATCGATCATCGCGAAAGAGCGCCGCGGCGATTATCTCGGAAAAACGGTGCAGGTGATTCCGCACGTCACCGACGAAATCAAAGCCGCGTTTCGCAAAGTGGCGGACGATGTGGACGTGGTGCTGGTGGAAATCGGCGGCACGGTGGGCGACATCGAGTCGCTGCCGTTCCTCGAAGCGATCCGCCAGATGCGGCTCGAAATGGGCGCGGAGAACGTCGCCTTTGTTCACCTCACTCTCGTGCCGTTCATTCCAACGGCGGGCGAACTGAAAACGAAGCCCACGCAGCACAGCGTGAAGGAACTGCTCAGCATCGGAATCCAACCCGACATTTTGATCTGCCGCAGCGACCGCCCGCTGGGCAATGACCTGAAAGCGAAGATCGCGCTCTTCTGCAACGTGAATGAGGCGTGCGTGATTTCCGCGCCGGACGTCGGCAACATTTATGAAGTTCCCATGACGCTGGCGTCAGAACGGCTCGACGAGCAGATCCTGCGCCTGCTGCGCCTGGAAGCGCCACCGCGCGACCTGAGCCGCTGGCTGGCCATGCTCGAATTGCTGGAGCACCCGCAGGGCGACGTGCACATCGGCGTGGTTGGAAAATACGTGCAGCTCGAGGATGCCTACAAGAGCCTGCGCGAGGCGCTCGTTCATGGCGGCCTGGCGAACCGCCATCGCACGGTCATCGAATGGATCGAAGCCGAAGACATCGACTCACCCGCGACGGCGGAGCGATTGTTGCGGCACGTGGACGGCATTCTGGTACCGGGCGGCTTCGGAAAGCGCGGAATCCAGGGAATGGTTCACGCGATCACCTACGCGCGCGAGAAGAGAGTCCCGTTCTTCGGCATTTGCCTGGGTATGCAGTGCGCGACGATCGAGTACGCGCGGCAGGTCGCTAAACTGGAACGCGCCGACAGCACGGAATTTGACACCTCCACTCCCAATCGCGTGATTTACAAGCTGCGCGAACTGCTCGGCGTCGACGAAATGGGCGGGACGATGCGGCTGGGCGCGTGGCCCTGCAAACTCGAGCCTGGATCGTTTGCGGCGAAGGCTTACGGCACGCTCGAGATTTCCGAGCGGCACCGGCACCGCTATGAATTCAACTGCGAATACGATGAGACGCTGGCGCGCGCGGGCTTCCGCGTCACAGGGCGTACGCCCGACGGCGTTTACGTCGAGATCATCGAAGTTCCCGACCATCCCTGGTTCGTCGGCTGCCAGTTCCATCCGGAGTTCAAATCGAAGCCGCTCGCGCCGCACCCGCTTTTCGCCGCGTTCGTTCGCGCCAGTTTGGCGCACCGCCGCGAGCGCGCCGGGCAGGCGGCGGAAGTTCGGACCCGGACCGCTGATTCGGTCTCCGATTAGCCCTATCCATCTCCTGGCATGACGCCAGCTTGTCCGCTCGCCATACCCCATTTTTTGGGGGGGCATACAGTCAACGTCTACTCGATACAGCCTTCGAGTAGAAAACGTCGTAAGCCGTTGTAGATCAGCAACATGAAAATTTCTACTCGATACAAGATCCGTTTTTTCACCTTCGCCTCAGTTTCGCCTAAAGCCTCCAGTTCGCGTGAGAAATGGCTCCGATGCCTGTTCACTACCCGTCTTTGCGTGTAAGCCATTTCCCTTGCGTTGACGCCCCGGTTCGCGGTACACAGTATCCAGCGCAGTCACCTTCTCGTGGAGGGCGCCAGTGCCCGAGACAGCGACCGTCGGCCCTACGCCTTTGTTGTTGCGCAGTTTCGTTCAACAGGAAGCAACTGTAGTCCGCTGCACCGGAGATTTGACCTCTTCAAACTCGGCCCTTCTGAAAACATACGTGAAGGGCGCCCTGCCAGACACGAAACGAATCATCCTGGACCTGACCAATCTGACGCGAATGGACAGTTCCGGGCTGGGCGCGATCGTGGGCCTGTACATTTCCGCGAAAAATTCGGGCCGCTCATTGGAGATCATTAACCTGAGCCCACGCGTTCGCGAGCTTTTTGGTCTGACTAACCTGCTGTCCGTCTTCGAGACCTGCGGGCGATACGGCCGTTTGCCCTGAGGAACGAGCGCGGTTTCCCGCCGCGCCGCCACGCAATACCCGCGGCTGGCGGGAGCGCCAGACCGCTCTCCGAAGGGTACTTTCTGCTCACGCGCCCGGAATTTACTGCCTTGAAAATACGGGGCTTCATGTAGAATTAAACCGTTTTAGACTTCGAGGCCGTAGTTCTCCAGTCCCTCTGGCCTTTTTGGGAGTTGCATTTCAGTTGTTCTCGGCGGTCCACAGCCCGATCGGACCCTTGTGCGGAAGGTGTCTCCGATGAAACGCCGAAGTCCCGGTCGCGCGAGCCTCTCGCGGCGCGACCTGCTGAAAGGTCTGGCTGGAATCGGCATGCTGATGCCGATGGGTGCCGTCGAGGCGCTCGCCACATACCCTGTCAACGAGATCTCCGAGGCGAATCCCCTTCCGGTCGGCTCACCCCTCTCCGCCAGAGACGACAGCCTGCTCGAACAGATCGAACGGGCTAACTTCCTCTTTTTCTGGGAACAGACGAATCCTTCGACGGGGCTGACGCGCGATCGGTTCAATGTCCGCAGCTCGAGCGCGAGCAACCTGGGCAGCATCGCCGCAACCGGTTTTGGCCTCACGGCGCTCTGTATCGGCGAACAGCGCGGCTACATCTCCTACGAACAGGCCAGCGAACGCGCGCTTACGGCCATGCGTTTCCTCTGGAAAAAGCTGCCTCACGAACGGGGATTCTTCTATCACTGGGCGGATGTGACGGACGGCCACCGGCTGGCGCATTCGGAAGTGTCGTCCATCGATACGGCGGTCCTGCTCTGCGGGATCCTGACCTGCCGCGCGCACTTTCGCCACAGCGAGATCAATGAACTCGCGCAGCGCATCTTCAACCGGGTCGACTGGCGCTGGCTGTCGGAGGACACGCTGATCCTCCCGATGGGATGGACCCCGGAAACCGGGTTCCTGCATTATCGCTGGGACGACTATTCCGAGCTGATGATGCTGTACCTGCTGGGACTTGGCTCGGAGACGCATCCGCTTCCGCCGGGAACGTGGGAGGCCTGGAAACGGTCGAATTTCGACTACGAAGGCATCAAGTACATCGGCTCGTCCGCGCCGCTGTTCGTCCACCAGTATTCGCAGGCGTGGTTCGATTTTCGCGGCAAGCGCGATCACTACGCCGATTACTACGAGAATTCGATCCTCGCCACCGAGGCGCATCGTCGCTTTTGCCTGAACCTGGCGCGAGAGTTTCCCGACTATGGCCCGCAACTGTGGGGCATTACGGCTTCGGATTCACAGAACAGCTACACGGTGTGGGGCGGCCCGCCAAAATCCGGGCCAATTGACGGCACGATCGTGCCGTGCGCTTCCGCCGGCTCGTTGCCGTTTCTACCCGAGGCCGTGATGCGCGTTCTGCGCACCATCCACAACCGATACGGCGCGGGGACGTGGAGCCAATACGGGTTCGTCGACGCGTTCAATCCGCTGATCAACTGGTATGACAGCGACGTGGTGGGTATCGATACGGGAATCACGATGGTGATGGTGGAGAACGCCCGCACGGGATGGATCTGGGAAACCTTCATGAAGAATCCAGAAGCGCAGCGCGGGATGGAGCGCGCTGGATTCAAGTCGTACTCGCCGGCGCCCTATCCGATCATCCGGGCTGAGCCGACATCGCATGCGTCGATCGGCGCCGGACTCCTTCGGCGAGCCGCGTCCCGCTGGAACGCGGGCGAGGGCCGGAGTTGATCGGCGCGAAGCGGCATCGCTCCGCGCTCTAGCGGCGCTTCCGCCTGGGCATTTCCCCTTTTTCGCTCAATCCGACGCGACGGACGATCGTTTCGCGCATGCGGTAGGTTCGCTGTTGTGGCGGCCCGTTGCTCCAATCCCGAAAAGAAAACTTGATATCGCCGCCAGGAGCCGCGTCGTGGGTGAGCGTCAGCGGCAGCTTGCCGCAGACCCCGCTGTCAACGAAGGCCGTCTCGTACTGGCCGTGTTTTTTGCTCCACGTGTAGACGCGGATCTGGCTGAAATCGCACGCTTGTCCTTCGGGACCCCGGGCGCCCAGCACGAGGTATTGCGGCTCGAGCGTTCCGTTCGCGTCGCGGACGTGATTCAACTCGAACCAGGCGACGATGCGCACACCGGCGGAGTCGGCATAGTCCGGGAGGGGCTCGGGCACGTCGAGATCGATGAAACGCCCCAGAACCCAACCTGCCACGGTCCCCTCCTCAGGCGTTTTCGCAAGGATGAGCCACCAGTCTTCTTTACGGCCGGGCGCAGTTCCTCCGGTCGAGACTTCCTCTTCTTCTCCCGACTGTCCCGGCGTTTGGAACGCGACCACCTGCCGCGCCAGCAGTTCAACCGGGACGTCCTTGTTGAGCTGGTCGACACGCGGCGCCTGCCGGCCGGGCTCGACATGCAGATTGCTGAGGACCGCCGTGTGACCGCGGGCCTCCACCGGCATCGTCGCGGCCCTCTTCGCCAGTTCGTGCGCCTGGTCCCACAAATCCGAAGAGAGCAATTCGCGCTTGTTAACCCAGCCAACGGCACCAGCTTGAGTGCGGACCTGCACGTCGTCCTCGAAGCGACGCAGCACGCTGACCCGGTCGCCGAAAATCAAAGTCGCCCGCGGGACACGCACCTCCGCCGTCGTGCTCCATAGCGTCACCTGCCGGTTGCCCGCGTAGGCTACTTCGACGGGCGGCTTCGAATGGCGAACTTTCAGATAAGCCGCCACGCCGATAATCACAAACAGAACGAAACCGATCGCCACCTTGCGCATTCAATTCCTGTCTGCAGCCGAAAATCCGTAGCCGGGATAACGTGAAATTCTACAACCAATGAGATGCCTGGATCTGGAAACTGGCCGCGAATCGGCGGACCTCGTGCCTCAAAGTGACACAGCGATTCTGTTACAATGCGGGACTTCCGGAACGCACGACGTCTTCGAGCGAGGAGAAATCATGCAAAGCCTGGAGAAGCTGAAGCCGGTATCGCTCTTGTTGCTGCGTGTGGCCCTGGGCGTCATTTTCATCTATCACGGTCTTCCGAAACTGACACACTCGGGGCAGTGGGTGCAGAATTTTCGCCACATGGGTTTCCCGGGATACTTCGCCTACATTTCGGGGATTCTGGAGGTGTTCGGCGGAGCAATCTTGATCGTCGGTCTGTTTACGAGGATTGCGGGGCTACTGCTGGCGCTGGAGATGGCGACTGCGCTGGCGAAAGTTCACGGCTTGCTTTCGCATCCCGCAAACGTGCACAGCTATGAATTCCCCCTGGCTCTGTGCACGGCACTTTTTGTCCTGGCCACGGTGGGCGCGGGCATCATCTCGTTCGACCACGTGCTTTTCGAGCGCCGCGCGGCTCCGGCGCGAAAGAAAGCCTGAACCGCAGCTTCCGAGCGAGCCCGTTCGAGAAATTCCCCACGGCGAACCCGCGACGGGTTCGTCCTAGCTACCAAACCGAAGCGGGGGCGAGCTGCCGCACTCCCAAACCTCGCGACGATTTGACGGCCGATTCGTGGTAGCCAAGCCGCCTCGCGTTACGCGCTTGGAGCGGGATTCGATGCCGGGTTGGGCGGCGGCTGAGGTGCGGCCACCGGGACCGGAAACGGCGCTTGCGGCATGAGGATCCACGCGATCACATAGGTCAGGCCGCCCGGCACAAAACCTGTAAAGACGAATACAAGCACCCAGACCAAGCGGATAATCGTGGAATCGGCATCCAGGTATTCGGCCAGGCCCCCGCAGACGCCCGCGATTTTGGAGTCCACGGACGACCGCATCAGCCGCTTCTGACCCGCAGGCGCCCCCGGAGCAGCAGCCCTCTGCTGGCGTGCGCCGCAGTAGTAGCAGAAGTTGGAGTACTCCGCGATATCCCTTCGGCAATTGCAGCAGATCATAAAGGCCAACCTCCCGCGCGAACGTGCTCTCGCGCTCCCATATGAACTACGAACCAGCTCCCCAAAAAGTTTCCCGGAATCCCCGGCGCCCCGGCCCGCTCGTGCCTCAATAGGCCGCAAGCTCGCGGACGGCGTGGACGATATCGCTCGTCTGCGGCAGAATCTCGTCTTCGAGCGTGGGCTGGTAGGCGACAAACGTGTCGGTCGCCGCTACACGGCGGATCGGCGCGTCCAGATCGGCAAACAGTTCGTCCGCGATGCGCGCGGCAATTTCGGCGCCGTAGCCCCAGGAAATCGCGTCCTCATAGGCGACGATTACGCGGTTCGTCTTGCGCACACTTGCCGCAATCGCGTCCCAGTCGTACGGGCTCAGCGAACGCAGATCGAGAATTTCGATCGAAATGCCTTCGCGCGCGAGGCTGGCCGCCGCTACTTCGGCACGATGCACAAGCGCGCCATAAGTCACGACGGTGACATCCGTGCCTTCGCGGACCATGCGCGCTTTGCCAAACGGGACCGTAAAATCGGCGCCCGGATACGGCGCCCGGTTATACGGCTGGCGATAGAGATGTTTGTGCTCGAGGAACAGGACAGGGTCGTCCGCACGAATCGCGGTGCGAAGCAGGCCGCAGACGTCGAGCGCGGTCGAAGGCATCACGACGCGCATACCGGGGGTATGCGTGAAGATCACTTCACCGCACTGGCTGTGATAAATCGCGCCACCGCTGAGGTAGCCGCCGATCGTGACACGGACCACGACCGGCGCCTTGAATCTTCCTCCAGAGCGCCAGCGTATCGTGGGCAACTCATTGCGAAGCTGCATCATGGCCGGCCAGATGTAGTCGAAGAACTGGATTTCCGGGACCGGCTTCAGCCCGCGAACGGCCATGCCAATCGAGCGGCCGAGAATCGCGGCCTCAGCGAGCGGCGTATTGAAGACACGATCGCCTCCGTACCGCTTCTGCAGGCCGGAAGTGGCTTTGAAGACGCCGCCCTTCCCTTTCACGCTGGTCAGGTTTTCCTCGCGGCTGCAATCGGCGACATCTTCGCCGAAGACGACGACGCGCTCGTCGCGACCCATTTCGTCGAGCAGCGTGGCGGAAACCATCTCGACCATCGTTTTCGGCTGGCCTTCGGTTTTGGGGTTCGCCTCGAACTGCTTTCCGCTTGGATCGATGTCCGGCGAATAAACGAACGAGAAAATCGATTCCTTGGGCGCGGCATGCCCGGCGAGGGCGCGGTCGGTGGCTTCGGTGATTTCCCGGTCCACCTCGGCTTCGAGCGCTTCGAGCTCGCCGTCCTCGACGATTCCTTCGCGCACCAGGAAAAGCCCGAAGCGCGGAACGGGATCGCGGTGGGCTTCCGCTTCCCGCTCTTCGGCAGGCTTGTACAGCCGCTCGTCGTCGGAAAGCGAATGCGAATACGGGCGCGTAACGTGCGCGTGGACCAAGGCAGGTCCTCGGCGCGAGCGGCAGTGCTCGGCGGCGCGGGTCAACGCCGCATAGCTTTCCAGCGGATCGGTGCCGTCGCACTCCTCGATGTGAAAATCCGGGAAATTCGCGATGAGCTTGGAAATGCTTCCGCCGGCGGTCTGCACTTCGATGGGAACGGAGATGGCGTAGCCGTTGTCCTCCACCAGAAACAGGACGGGCGCGCGGCGCAGGCTGGCCGCGTTCAGCGCCTCGAAGAATTCGCCTTCGCTCGTGGACCCTTCGCCGCCCGAGACATAGGCAATGTCGTCTTTGTAGACGCGAACGGTATCTCCGAGCGGAGTTTTTCGCGCCTGCTCGAGCGCTTTCGGAAACTTCTCGTAGTAAAGCGAGGCCTCCGCCGCTCCCACGGCGTGCAACCAGCGGCTGCCCGTGGGCGAAGAGCCCGTGACGATGTTCAACTGGCGGTTACCCCAGTGCGAGGGCATCTGGCGTCCGCTTGAAGAGGGATCGTCCTCAGCACCCACCGCCTGCAGCAGCATTTCGTAGGGCGTGACGCCGAGCATCAGCGCCAGGGCGCGGTCGCGGTAATAGGGGAAAAACCAGTCGTACGTCGGCTTCAGCACCAGTCCCGCCGCCGCGAGCACGCCCTCGTGACCCGCACCGCTCATCTGGAAGTACGTTTTGTTCTGGCGTTTGAGCTGAATCTCGCGGTCGTCGAGCCGGCGCGACAGAAACATCACGCGATACATGCGGATCAACGCATCGCGTTCGAGGCCCTGGTATTTTGCGGAATCAAATTTCGTGGCTGTTTTGATCTTGGTGTGGGACGCCACTCGATTCTCCCGGCTGCGAGGTGTACGGCTAGATGACTTCGCCCCATTATATGCGAAGAGTTTGAGGATGACGAGCGTCGCGGCAACTCGCAATGCCAGAATTGCAGCGGGTCTCGATCCGCGCGCTCCTACGCGCGCGGCCCCGGCTGAGCCTTCCCAGCCCCCGCGAATGGCGGCGGACTTGCGTTTTTCAACTCCGCCATGGCATCGGTCATCTCTTATCCTTTGATCGTTCCCAGTTCCTCAACGTTGGTCGACGTGACGCGCTGGAAATAGTGACGACCCTTTTTCCCAGGGGTTCATAGCGAAAAACCGAAACAGCGTCAAGCAGCACCCGGGACGATTGCCGGAGCGTACCTTCTGCACGCGCACGTTAGTTCTTCGGGTACCAGTCGAGGATGCGCACTTCGATACCCGTACCCTGCAGGCCCTTCTGAAACTCCGCGAGATTCGACTCGCGATAGTGGTACGGGATGACGACGCGCGGATGAAACGCTTTCACCGCCTCGGCGGCCTCGGCCGGCGTCATGGTGTAAGGAAGATTCATGCAGACGAATGCCACGTCGATATTTTTCAGCGCGCGCATCTCTGGAATGTTTTCAGTATCCCCGGAAAAGTAGAAACGCTTTCCGCCGTAGGTCAGCACGTAGCCGTTGCCGTGGCCCATCGGATGGTATAACGCGCCCGGAGCGGGTCCGCGCTTCAAGTTGTACATGGGGACCGCTTCGATCGTCCACGCGCCCCACGTCCTTGTTTCGCCATTCGCGATCGGCTTGGCGGCGGTAACGGTCTGGACCACGGCGATTGGCGCCATGATCTGCGTGTCCGCTTTGCTTAACTTCGAAATTGTGGCCGGATCCATGTGGTCGCCGTGATCGTGCGTGATCAGGACCAGATCGGCCTGGGGAAGCCCGTCGAAATTGCCGGGCCGAACCGGATCGACGTAGATATTCTTTCCGCCGGCCTGGACCAGCACGCTCGCGTGATAAATCGGAGTGATTTCGACGGGACCAGCCGACGTCTGGAACGTCTGGACCTGCCGCGCGGGTCCGGCATCAGCAGGAACGGAGATACCAAGAGCCAATAGGGTTGCCGCGGTGACAATCCGGAAACGTATCCTGAGAGGGAGATTCATTCGCAGGCTCCTGACGGTTCGCGTTCCGAAGAAGCAACCTCACGCCTTGTGCGCAGTTTGAGGCAGTGGAGAGAAAGCGTCAAGAACCATCCTGCAGCCGAAACAGTAAGCCGCGAACGGGGACACGGCGTCGACGTTGGGCGCCGCGGGCTCTTGAAAGCGGGCCGGGATTCAGCTGGTAACTTTTGCCGAAGCCGCTCCCACGATGCGCATGCTCTTGTGGTCCTGAACGAAGACGACGATACGGAGATTCGGTTTTTTCCAGCTGGACTTGAACTTCACGCGGGACTCGGACGCAAACGGCGATTTGTCTTTCGACGATATCGACCCGATTTTCTCGAGCAAACGCACGATCGCCGCGTGCTGCAGCATGCGGCCCTTGTTCTCCCCGCCGGTGACGTCCATTTGCAGATCCTGCTCCGTAACGGCCAGCCAAACGTCGGCTTTCCCCTGTTGCGCGGCACCGGCTGCGTTCGCCACGCGAACTTCAAACTGCTGGGCATCGTTCCCGTCGGGCGCCTGCGGGGTGAGAGACACCTGCACTTTCATCTGTTGGGCAGACTGACGGATGGCATTGACCACCTGGGCCGCGCTTGAGTTGACCATCTCCTTGTCGCCATCCACGATCATTTGCGGAGTGTACGCCGTCGCGTCCTTGAATTTTGCGACGTACTCGCGCTGCCGGTACGTCCATTCGAGCGCCGAATACGGATCGACCCAGCCGTCCTGGTTCCAGTAATCCACGTGTTCTTCGACGCCGATTACTTCCACGCCTTTGATCGGCTGCAACGCATCGAGTTTTCTCAAGAGCGTATCGGCAGGCGGGCAGCTCGAGCAGCCTTCCGAAGTAAATAGCTCAACGACCACCGGGACAGGCGAAGTCTCATCACCCGCCGGACTGGCGTATACGCGAACAGCGGCGTAAGTCGTGGCGACCGCGCCAGCCAGGAGCAACGCCGCGGCGCGTCTGCCGGAAACATTCCTCAATACGTTCGGCAAATTGGGCAGTTTTGCAATCGTTCGAAGCATGAGTCACCTTCCTTGCACCAGTATATGCGCGAGCCGCGTTACGGGCCGCGTGAAACTCTTCCAGAGGCGTCTCGCCGCTCGAGCAACGAGCCACCCAGCTCAAGCCGGCGGGATCTGCTCGAGGCTCGCCTTGCGCGCCGCCGGAACGGCGACCTCCTCAGCAATCCCTTTCGGCAAAGCGGACGCGAGCAGCAGCGCATCGCCGGCCAGGGCGAAGTGGATGGCGAGATAATTCAGCCCCAGCGCGATGTTAGATGCATTCTTGATCGTCAGGGGAACGTAAACAAACACAACCAGCACCAACACCATTGCTGCGAGGACGTTTGCGGCGGCGCGTGGACGCCAGTTCATCAGCAGGGCGATGGCGCATCCGATCATGATCGCGCCCGTCAGGTAACCCCAGAAGACGTGGGCGGGAATCCACGAGGGCATCGCCACGACGACGCCTGGGCCTTCCTGCGGAAATCCCGGAGCGAAACTGGGGAACCGCAAATGCTGTATGCCGAAGTAAGTCAGCGCAACTCCGATCACGACGCGTGCGATGGCGGGGATTCGTTTCCACGCGGCGCTCCCTAGCGCAAACCCCCAGCCGCGGTAAGCGCCTCGCTGCCATTCCTCCGCTTGCACGGCTGCAAAGCTGAAGGCTCCGGCGCTCAGGGCCGAGTCGCGAAGGGCGATGGTCAGTCGCGACGCGTCGAACGGCGTCGCGAAACACGCCGGAATATGAATCATCAACACGAACAGAAAGAGCATGATCCCCAGCAGCGCGGCGGCCAGTTGCGACTCCTTTCTTGCCGCGATGCTCAGGGCCGCAGCCATCAGAGCCGTTCCGACGAAATATGCCCAAAATAAGTGCCAGGGCATCCACGACGGCACGATGCCTCCGACGGCGCGGGCCGCCACGAAATGATCTCCGCTGAAAATTGCCATGGGAATCGCGAAAAGCACGGGCCCGAGCGGTACGAACCTCTCCAGCCCGGGCTCTTCGCGAACTTGCTTCCGCGACACAGCCGCCAAGCCGACGACGAGGACAACTGCTCCGGCAGTGTAGGGCCACAATACGGTTAGCCGTATCCAAAAAAACAAAACTGCCGCGCTCAATTACTTACCCTCCCTGCCAAAGACCACTTCGGAATTTTGCGCGCACAGTGGTCGGGCACAATAACCACTTTGAGGAATTTCGGGATGACCACTGCGACCACCTGAAATTTTTCTGCTTGGCGGGCAGAATTCGTCGCGGTGACGCGGCCCCCCCGTCTGCCGCTCCGTGATGTGGAACGTTTTGTACCGAGCCAGGTCGCTGTCGAAGAAAGGCGAACGATTTTGTATTGTGTCTATAAAGTGGTTGCGCGCAATAACCACTTGAAGGAATTTCGTTATGACCACTATAATCGCCTCAAATGGCGACACTTCCGGGCGGCATCTCTCCCCTGATTGCGGTGGATCGCACCGCGGCAACGCCGATTCACAAGCAGCTTTACGCCGCCTTCCGTGCCCGGATACTGGAGGGAAGTCTCCGCGCAGGCCAGCAAGTCCCCTCGACGCGGGGGCTCGCTGCCGAGTTGCGCGTTTCCCGCATTCCGGTTCTCAATGCGTATGCACAGCTCCTCGCTGAGGGATATTTCGAGAGCCGGGTCGGTTCCGGCACGTTTGTCTCCAGTTCTCTGCCCGATCGGCTCGTCTCCTCCGGCGATGGAAGGACACCGCTTCCCCCATCGCGACTTGGGCCTCGGCCGATCAGCGCCCGCGCCGCGGCTCTGCCGCGTTATGAAAGGCCGCCCTGGATCTCGAGCCGCGGCCCGTTCAACCTCAGCCAGCCGGCCCTGGAAGCGTTTCCCGTTCGCGTATGGTCGAACCTTGTCGCGCGCCGGTCACGCGGCTTGCAGGTCACGGCGCTGCAATACGGCAGTCCGATGGGATTGGAGGAATTGCGCGAGGCAATTGCGAGCTATCTGCGGACGGCGCGCGCGGTACGTTGCGATCCACAGCAAATCATGATCGTCAGCGGCTCGCAGCAGGCGCTGGACCTGTCCGCCCGCGTGCTGCTCGATCGGGGAGATCCCGTTTGGATCGAGGAACCCGGCTACTGGCTGGTGCACCACATTTTGAAAGCAGCCGGTTGCCGCCTTGTGCCGGTCCCCGTGGATAAGGAAGGTTTGGACGTGTCGGCGGGGATCAAACTATGCCGCAAAGCGCGCGCCGCGTACGTTGCGCCCTCGCACGAATACCCGCTGGGAGTAACCATGAGCGCCTCGCGCCGCCTGAAGTTGCTCGACTGGGCGCAGAGCGCCGGCTCCTGGATAATTGAAGACGACTACGACAGCGAATACCGCTACGAAAGCATGCCGATTTCGTCGTTACAGGGCCTCGATCGGCAGTCTCGCGTGGTCTATATCGGGACGTTCAGCAAAGTACTGTTCCCGTCGCTGAGGCTGGGCTATATCGTCATTCCGCCTGACCTGGTGGAACGCTTTGCCGCCGTCCGGCACGCCATGGACATTTGCCCCTCGCACTTTTACCAGGGCGTCGTTGCCGATTTCATCCGCGAAGGCCACTTCTCGCGCCACCTTCGCCGCATGCGACAACTTTACGCCGAACGGCGCAGCGCGCTGGTGGAGAGCATTCGCAAGGAATTCGGGTCTACCCTCGAAATTGTGGGGACCGAAGCTGGCATGCATCTGTGCGTCACCCTGCCGAAGGGCTTCCGTGACGTCGATCTCTCTACCAAAGCCGCGACCCAAAGGCTGTGGTTGTGGCCTCTCTCGCCCTGCTATCTGGGCGGGGCGCCTCGGCAAGGATTCATCCTCGGCTTCGGCAACACGCCCGCTCAGGAAATGCCTGCCGCCGTCCGCCGCCTGGCAACTCTCATCGGGAATTGAGGGCTGCTCCGCGTTTATTGATTGCTTTGGCTCGCTTCCTTCAGCAGCACCACGTCCGACTGCGATTCCTCGCGAACCACAGCCAGCGATTTGCCGTCCGCGGACCACGAGAAAATGTGAATCGTCCCGGATTTGAAATTCGTGATCTGGCGTCCCGGCGAACCGTCCAACGGCTGCATCCAGATGTTTGAGGCACCGTTCTCCAGGATCGGATAGGCGACGCCTTTTCCGTCCGGCGTGAACGCGGCAACCCCCGCAACGCGTGGATCAGGTTTGAGGCTTCGCCGTGCCGGATTTGGGCCCGAGTCAAGATTTACGATCTGAAGCGCCACGCCACCGGGCGAGCTCTCAGAGAAGAACGGCAGTTGTTTGCCGTCGGGCGAAAGACCGACGCCGGGAGCAGCAACGAACGAGTTGGGAACCTCCGTCCCCGGCACAACCTCTGATGGGCCTCCGTTGATCGAGACCCGCAGAATGCGATCTTCGACGGCGTCGAAGAAATACACCCATTTCCCGTCCGTCGAGCACGCCGCAGCTATAGCGCCTTTACCATTCGTCAGTTGCGTCGCCCCCGAACCATCCGTATTCAGCCGCCAAATTCGCGCCGCACTTGCGCCGCCACGAAAAGGCCAGGCGAGGACGAGGTACTGTTCCCCACAGGCATGCGCGTCCGCTATCATCGCCGAGGGGTCGCTGACCAGCGTCGCGCGGGTTGCCCCGTCCGGGCTCACCTTGATCAGATCGGGGCCGTTGCTGATGAGCAGACTTTTGTTCCCAAGCCAGCTCAGCGACTGTGCGTCACGAATGTCGGCGAGGGCGGGAGCCGGCGAACTCTCTTTTGTTCCCTCTCCGGGAATGATGTCGATGGTATGGGTCGTTTTCACCTGCACCGTTGCCGCCGTGCTTCCGTCCGAAGAAAGCGTCAGTGTGGCATAGCGATTGGTGTCTCGCGTGATTGTGCGGAAGGCTCCTCCCGGATAGGAAACGAATCCAATCTGGCCCCGGCCAATATTCGGTCGCGCGGCAGAGTTGACAAGGAAGCCTCGCCCACTCGGCAGCCAGTGGATTTCGCTTATCGATTTGTCATCGAAGGTCGCCAGCATGCTCGTTTTCGCGCTCGCCACGTCGAACAGTGCGATCCCTCCCAAAGGCCCGCTCGCCAGCGGAAGCGCGTACGCGATTTGCTTGCCGTCCGGCGACCACGACAACTGCTGCGGAGGCCTCGACGCCTTCTCTTTCACCAGCAGCACCTTCTCGTCCGTGCCGTCGGGATTTGCGCTGAGCAGCCGCCACTGCCCCACGACGGGATCGTTGCCGCGGCAATAGGCCATGCGCTTGCCGTCGGGCGAAAACGTGATATCGCTGTCGATATCGCGCCCGATTTGCTGCGGCGAGCCGCCCAACACCGGAGCGCGATAGAGGTTGAAAGACGTGCCCGTCTGATCCGCTGCTTTTCGAAAATAGATGGAATTCCCGTCCGGCGAAAACGCCAGGCTCCGATAAATCGCGCCGGAGGGTGGGATGATTTGCGCGTCGCTGTTCGTCGGCACATTACGCAACCAAAGCGCCGCCTTCCCCTCGTCGTTCTGCACGCTCAAGACGTATTTCCCGTCTGGAGAAATCGCTGCCAATTCCGCCTTGCCCGTATTCGTCGCCTGCGTGATCGTGAAGTTCTGGAA
>DATGHM010000160.1:0-4457 GCA_035307985.1 Candidatus Acidiferrales bacterium | reverse complement strand
CAAGCCATCGCGGCCGGACAGCCGCTCGATTTTCCCGGACCTATTTTCGCCCTCTGGCCCTCGACGGATTTGAAATCGGCTCGCGTGGTTTCGCGAAATCTGCAAACGGGAATGTATGAAGCGTCGATTGTCACTGTTTCTTGCGGCGATTAGCGTGGTGGTGGCCGCGGCACCGGCCTTTACGGCGCGAAGGCCGCATTATGGAGGCACGCTGGTGGTGGAGGAGGGAGCGGCGTTAAATTCGGTGGACGCGTCAACGAATCCGGGGGAAGCGCGCGTCAAAGGGCAAATCGATTCGCTGATTTACGATCGTAAGAACGCGGACGACACGTCCACGGATCCGGGGCCGTTCCGGCTGGCGCAATGGGAGCCCGGGAAGGATGCCGTCCTGGCGGCGAACGAAGACTACAAGGGAGGGCGGCCGTTCGTGGACGCGGTGGAAATTCGTATGGGGCGCTCCGCGACGGACCGGCTGATCGACGTCGAACTCGGGAAGGCGGATGTCGCGGAGATCCCCGTCGATCAGGCGCGGCGCGCGGCGGAGAGCGGGGTGCGAATCAGCGCGTCGGAACCCGACCAATTGATCGCGCTCGTGTTCGAGACTTCGAACGCGACGACCGGCGACCCGCGAATCCGGGAAGCGCTTGCGCGTTCGATTGACCGCGCGGCCATGGTGAATTTCATCCTGCAGAAGGAGGGCGAGCCGGCGGGCGGGCTGCTGCCGCAGTGGTCGAGCGGGACGGCGTTCTTGTTTTCGACAGCCCCAGATCCTGCCCGCGTGAAGGAACTTCTGTCGCAAATCGGCCCTTCCCCGAAGATCGGGTTGGGATATGATTCGGGCGATCCGCTGTTGCAGGCGATCGGGGAACGGATTGCAGTGAACGCACGAGCAGCCGGGATTTCGGTGACGCCGGAGGCGATCTTCAAGGGAGGAACGTCGAAGGCGGACGCACGGCTTGTGCGGCTGGACATGGCGTCCGCGGAGCCGCGCACGGCACTCGCGAGTTTCATCGAAAACCTGAAGCCGACTGCAATATCGAACGAGGATCGCGAGCCGCTTCCCGATCCAGCCACGCCCGAGCAGATTTACGAACGAGAGGCTTCGGTGGTGCGGAGTTTTTCAGTAATACCGGTTGCCTGGGCACCGCATGTGTACGGACTGAGCGGTCGCGTGCGGGATTGGACGGCGCCAAAACCGGGTGAACCTTTGCCACTGGCGAACGTCTGGCTGGATCAAGTTGATGCCGTGCGCGAAAAGAGGAATCCGTGACGTTTCGCGGCAAACTTTTCTGGATGTTCACGTTCGCGCTCGTGCTGTCGGTGGTGCTGATCGCGACGGGCGTGACCGTGGTGGCGCGGAAGGCGTTCGACGAAAACAACACACAGCACACCGACGCACTGGTGGCCCAATTCCAGCGTGAATTTTCAAACCGCGGCCAGGACATGGCGCGCCGGGTCCAGGGAATCGCCAATGCCGAATCGACGGTGCGCATGGCCATCGATCTGGCGCGACCCACGGCGGACCCTTCGGTCTACGTGGACGACGCTCACGGCGTCTCACAGTCCTACCACCTCGACATTCTCGATTTCGTGGGCAACGACGGAACGATCGTCTCTTCGGCTGAATACCGCGCGCGATTCGGGTACAAGCTACCCTGGATCAAGTCGCTAACGGAAGGAAAGATGGTCGATTGGGTGGCTCAGGGTCCGTTTCTGATGAAGATCGACACGCAGGCCGGGCCGGCGATCGCGCTGCTGGCGGTTTCCACGGTGCGCGTCGGCGACCGAAACCTTTACATTGTCGGCGGCGAACGGCTGGGACGGGAATTTCTCGGCTCCCTGGTTCTGCCGCAAGGAATGCGCGCCCTGCTGTATTTGAACCTCGACAACAAGTTCCAGGCTGGCGATCTCCTCGACGAGAACGGTCCCGTCGACGAGCCGGAGCGATTTGCGCCGTTTATCGAGAAAGAGCGGCAACAACCGATCGAGCGGAAATTCACGATCAACCAGACGGCCGATCCCAAGGAGGCGGAGGTTTTCCACGAAACGCCTCTGCTGGGGCGTCAGAACGGGCTGCTGGGAACCCTGATGGTGGGGAGCACGCAACGCGAGGTCGTGATTCTCCAGCGCCGTATCGAGTTCCTGGCCGCGGTAACCGTTGCGATCGGCATTCTCATCGCGCTGCTCTTGAGCTGGTGGGCCTCGGCTCGCGTGACGAAACCGATTCAGGAACTGGCGCGGGGAGCGCGCGCGGTGAGCAGCGGGAACTGGAACACGCGCGTGGACGTGCACGGCGGAGGAGACGTGGGCCAGCTTGCGGCCGCGTTCAACCAAATGACGCAACAACTCGCCGACCAGCGCGAGCGGCTTCTGCAAACGGAACGCGTGGCCGCGTGGCGCGAAGTTGCGCGGAGGCTCGCGCACGAACTAAAGAATCCGTTATTTCCGCTGCAGACTACCGTCGAGAACCTGAGGCGCTCGAAAGAAAAGAATCCCGAGCAGTTCGACGAGGTTTTCCGCGAATCGACGGGAATCCTGCTTTCCGAGATCGAGAACCTGAAGACGATCGTGGGCCGGTTCAGCGACTTCGCCAAGATGCCACAGCCGGAACTGGGCGCGGTAAACGTGAACGACGTGGTTCGCAGCGTGGTGAAGCTGTTCGAGGCGCAGTTCGGCGCGGTGGGGCGGCCGCCGATCACGCCGGAACTGCACCTGGACGAAGAATTGCCGACCATTCAGGCGGACCAGACGCTGCTGCATCGAGCCGTCGAGAATCTGGTGCTCAACGCGATGGATGCCATGCCCGCGGGCGGCGTCCTGATGCTGCGCACGACGCACCAGAATGGAAAAGTGGACCTCGAGGTTTCGGATACGGGAACCGGACTCACACCCGAAGAATGCGACCGCCTCTTCACGCCTTATTACACGACCAAGCAGCACGGAACGGGACTGGGGCTCGCCATCGTGCAGTCGGTGGTGAGCGACCACGGCGGGCGCGTTTCCGTCGAGAGCGAATCCGGCGTGGGCACTTCCGTTCACATCGAGTTGCCGAACCGGCCTCCGAAGAAACCGCAGGCTCCCGCCGCGGTTGAGGCGAAAAGCCCGGAGTAGCCGTGCCAGCCAGGGCAGACATCCTCATAATCGACGACGACGCGAATACGCTCGCGTCGCTTGCGCGCGCGTTCCGGCTTGCGGGACACGAGGCCGTGGTATGCGACAGCGCGACGCGCGCTCTGGAACTCGCGAAGGGACAGCGCTTCGATTTGATCCTTTCCGACGTCGTGATGCCGGGAAAGGACGGAATCGCGTTGCTCGAGGATTTGAAGAAGAGCGGCGTTGCGTCGCCCGTGGTGATGATGTCCGGCCAGGCGACGATCGAGATGGCGGTCCGCGCAACTCGATTCGGAGCCGTGGATTTCCTCGAGAAGCCGATCTCGACGGATAAGCTGCTGCTGACCGTGGAGAACGCGCTCCGCATCACGCGGCTCGAAGAGGAAAATCGCGATTTGAAGCGGCGGCTGGGCCGGCACGAGATTGTCTGGACAAGCCCGGCGATGCTGGAGGTGATGGCGCAAGTGGACCGCGTCGCGGCGAGCGAAACGCGCGTCTGCATTCGCGGCGAAACAGGCACGGGGAAAGAGCTGATCGCGCGAACGCTGCATCAGAAAAGTGCGCGGCGCGGAGCCGCGTTTGTTTCGCTGAACTGCGCGGCCGTTCCGACGGAGCTGATCGAGTCGGAATTGTTCGGGCATGAGAAGGGATCGTTCACGGGCGCGGCGGGACGCCACGTTGGGAAATTCGAGCAGGCGCATCACGGCACGCTTTTCCTGGATGAAATCGGAGATATGCCGCTCACGATGCAGGCCAAGCTGCTGCGCGTGCTCGAAGAGGGCGAAATCGAACGCGTGGGCGGCGACAAGCCGATTCCAGTGGACGTTCGCGTGATCGTTGCGACGCACCGAAACCTGGAAGAGCAAGTGCGGCAGGGAACATTCCGCGAGGATCTCTATCACCGGATTTACGTCTTTCCGCTCGCGCTGCCTCCTCTGCGCGAACGGCGCGAGGACATTCCCTTTCTCGCCGAGCATTTCGCGAAGCAGTTGGCGGAACAGAATAACTGGAAGCCGAGACGGTTTTCGGGCGAGGCCATGGAAGCGCTGTCGGGTTATGCGTGGCCGGGAAACGTGCGGGAACTTCGCAACGTGATCGAGCGGATTCTGCTGCTCAGCGAGGGAGAAACGGTGGAACAGGAGGTTGTGCTGCGCGCCCTGCCTTATGCGGCCTTGCCGGGTTCGAACGGATCCGCAGCGCTGGGGATCGGAACGCTGGCGAACCGCGTGGAGGCGTTTGAACGCGAAACCCTGATAGAGGAACTGAAGCGAAATCACAACCACATGACCAACACGGCAAAGGCGCTCGGCCTCGAACGCAGCCACCTTTACAAGAAGTGCGAGCAG
>DATGHM010000159.1:0-6476 GCA_035307985.1 Candidatus Acidiferrales bacterium | reverse complement strand
GGCGCGCGGCATCGCCCTGGTCATCCCGCACAAGGCCAACGAAAAAGACAAGCCAGCCTTCTTCGCGCGAACCCTCTACAAGGCTCGCGCTCGCATCGAGCAGGGCGTCGGCAGGATCAAGCGCTTCAAGCGCGTCGCCCTCCGATGCGAAAAGACAGCACGGAACTTCAGGTCTATCGTAGCCTTCGCCGCAGGCCTCTGCGTGATCAAATTCGTCTACACAGCCTAAAACAAGGCGCCAGATGGAGAGCCAAGCAGGCGCTACTTGGGCCCGGAGCTGCCGGAGAGTTGCTTATGCTTGGTTATTTATCTCGTGAGGCTTTGCGCTACGGATTCAACAAACCAGAGGAGGGCTACGTCTGGTCCACCTTTGAGTTCGGTATGATGTTCAGTCCGAAGGCGCGGAGCGCGCTGATCTCGGCGCATTACCCCCACGCATCGGGGGCGCTACTCGTCCACAATGGGCAAAGTGGTAGCCGCGTCTATCGTTTGACCCAAGGTATGAACAAGATCCTCGTGACTTATGGCGAGGATGATACGCTGTGCCACTTCGCCGTTTCCCCGCGCAGGGCTGTGCCGAGCGATGTTCGCGAACTTGGCGTGATGGTCTCCTCGGTGCTGAGAGGACCAGGCACGGACCCGCCGCCGGCGGAATTTGCGGATGTGAATACCGGCGCCGCCAGCGGATGGACGCCTCCGGTCCGTCCGCCGACCGACCAAGTCCTGACCCGGTGCTTACTTGAGAGCTTCATCGGCCGGGGCTTTGTCATGACAAGCATCGAATGGCACGAAGGCGAACCGCAACTCGAACTCGCTATTTTCTTGCCGCCCGCGGAGCGGGCAGGCCCGGTGTCGACGGCGTACGTTTCCGTCAATGGCGAGGTCTTGCCGGTCCAGGTTTGGCAGTCAGCCGACGGGGCGGGCTTCCGGCTTTCGCACCTTCCGGCCGTCGCCTACCGCGGCTTCCTAAGTCTGGGCGAGTTCCGCAATAAGAGCGGCGACCTCGCCTCGCTCGACATGTTCGTCGCCAATGCGGACGGTTCGCCTCGATTCGCCGACCAGGAGTTCTTCTGGCGTGGCGCCGGCATTGGCGCAGATCCATCGCCGAACCACATCTACCGCGTGGCCGGAGCGGCAAGCCAGAACCAGATGCGGCTGACCGGCGCAACCTGGAACGAAAAGCTACAGCGGCTCTTCACCCGCCTGACTGGCCGCGGCATCGACGCTTGTGGCCCCATCCTCGATTGGGGCGTTGGCTGCGCGCGCATCGCCCGTTACTTCCCCGAGCATCTTCGCGGCCGGGTGCATGGGGTTGACATCGACGCGCTTAACATCGACTGGTGCCGCCAGAACATCCCCGGCATTCAGTTCGAAGTAACCTCGCCCACGCCGCCGCTACCCTTTGCTGATCGCCATTTCGAGCTGGTCTATGGCCATTCGGTGCTGACGCACCTTAGCGAGCAGGACCAGCACGCATGGCTGCGCGAGTTGACGCGCGTCACCCAGCCCGGCGGTCATTGCCTGCTGACGGTGCTGGATGAGGTGAGTTGGTTCATCCGTTCCTATCCGGACGGGCGTAGCCCGGACAGCGTGGCGGCGTTCCTTGAGAGGGGCTTCTACGACGACGGAACCCTCGACGTCGGGGTCGATTCGGCGACACCGGGCACCTACCGCAATGTCTCGCATACTCAATCCTATGTCCGGCGCGTGTGGTCCGAGTACTTCGAGGTGGTCTCGATCATCCAGAACTTTGCTGGCGCGCAATCGCTCGTGTTACTACGGCGGCGTTGAGACAGCCCAGAAACACAAAAGCCGCCCAGCGGCGCGAAGGGCTATGGCGGCTTCTCTCGAGGCTGCTGGGGGCGCTCACTCGGAGCAGACTGTCGAGATCCTTCAGGGCCGCCAGAGCGGCCGCATGACGCTCGCTCAAGTCGGCTCGCGGCGATCGGCCGCCAAACCTGGCACCTCAATTTAGCCGTCGATAGCCCTTCAGCGCCTTTCGATTTTGAGCCGTCTTCTTGCCGCATGAACGTTCCCTGTGTATGAGCCGCTTACATGGGCGAAATCATCAAATGGCCAAGACCATCAACGCCGCTACGGTTCACGGGCGAGCGGCTAACCACAGCTTATGGCGGCCAGACTGAAATCGAGCACCTGCATCGATATTTGGTGGCGCGAGAATGGTGCAGAGACAAGGATGTGCTCGACGTGGCGAGCGGCGAGGGTTACGGAACCGCGCTGCTTGCCCAAGTGGCACGCAGCGCCGTCGGCGTTGAGATAGCACCGGAAGCGGTCGACCACGCAAGGGAAGCGTATAAGACAAACAACCTCAGTTTCGTCGTGGGCGACGCACGCTCTTTGCCGAGCCCCGACGCGACCTTCGATGTCGTCACGTCTTTCGAAACGATCGAGCATTTCGCGGAACAGCAACGCTTTCTGAGCGAGATCCGCCGTGTGCTTCGGCCGGGCGGGCTCCTCATCATCAGCACGCCCGACCGTGACAACTATTCGCCGACCGAATCTCCCGCAAATCCTTTCCACGTCCGAGAGCTTACAAGAGAAGAGTTCGATGCTCTGCTGAGATCTTACTTCGCAGAGGTTTCGGTGCTGCTTCAACGGCCGATGTTCGGTTCGGTTCTGCTCCCTAACGGAGCAAACAAAGCGGCGCCGTTGTGTTTTGAGCGCCGCGGCGACGAACACTTTGAAGGATCGCTCAATCTGCCCCGTCCGCAGTACGTCGTTGCCTTCGCCTCTGGCAATACTATCCCGGCGCTGCCCCCAAGCGTTTATATCGACACCGGGCGACTGGGCATGATGCGCCCCTCCGACGCCGATGCGCAACTTCAGCTTGTGCGTCACGAACTTGCTGGCGCACGCGACGAGTTGTACGCCCTCGAAGTAGACTATCAAAGAACGATCCGGGACCTAGGTATCGCCTATACCGATACCGTGGATAGTTTAAAACAGGCCTTTTCTAGCGCTTCAAAGCGCCACTTGGCCATGCGTAACGGAAAGGCAGTTTTATCGGCGGCGAGACGGGTGCGCGCTGGCGGGAATGTCGTCCGTTCTATCAGGCGTCTCCTCAGACGCAAGACGAGACAGAAGGACGTAGAGTTTAGCGCGATTTTTGGTTCAGATTTGTTCGATCCGGACTACTATCTCATGACGTATCAGGATGTAAAGGCTGCAGGTGTCGACCCTGCTCTCCATTATCTTAACCTGGGCGATGCTGAAGGCAGGAACCCGGGACCAGCGTTCTCGACACGCCGGTATAGGGAGATGAATCCGGACGTGCCCGCGCACGGAATAACAGCGCTCGGTCACTATGAGATGTTTGGCCGTCAAGAGAACCGGCCGTTGCCGTTTCCCGAAGCGCAATTCGCGATTCCGCCGATCCGCACGCCAAAGGCCTCACTCCTAGAGCGCGCTGCACTCACCCGTAGCGCGAGGGAATGGCTGACTTACGAACCGATGGCGCGCCGCATCGCCGAAGAAAAGATTCATAGATTGTCGAGGACAAAGCCCGCGCCCGCGCCGATGATGGCTGTGGCTGCGGACGAGACCCTCGCAGCAATCGCGAAGGCGTTGGACTTCGCGCGGGAGGACCGACCCCTTGTCAGCATCATCGTTCCGGCGTTCAACAATCTTAAGTTTACGCTTGAATGCCTACTGTCTCTGCAGAAATACACTGACGCACGGATTTCCTTCGAGATTATCGTCGCCGACGACGCCTCGACTGACGCGACCCAATCCGTTCTCCAACGCGTTCCCAATATAATATACGTCAGAAACAAAGAAAATATTGGGTTTCTTATGAATTGTAACGGCGCCGCGAGCATCGCGCGCGGAAAGTTCGTTCTGTTTTTGAACAACGACGTTCAGGTCACCCAAGATTGGCTGGTTGGGTTGGTCAGCGTGTTCGCAAAGAGCGACCGTATCGGCGCCGCCGGACCCCGAATCCTCTATCCGGGCGGCCACCTCCAGGAGGCTGGCGGGCTAGTCAAGGCCGACTGCACGACCCAGTTGATTGGCCTGAACGACGATCCGACCCTTGACCGCTATAGCTTTGCACGGCGAGTGGATTACTGCTCGGGGGCGTGTCTTATTCTGAGGAGAAGCGTTTTTACCGAGGTCGGAGGCTTTAGCGAATTTCTTCGTCCGGCCTATTGCGAGGATCTCGACCTCTGTCTCAAACTCAGGAAGGCCGGATACGAGACATGGTACACGCCGGAGGCGACGGTTCTGCATCATCTCAGTAAAACGTCTGATGAGATTGGCGGCGGCTACAAGATGCGACATATCGTGGAAAATACGCAGAAAATCTCTGAACGGTGGCAGGACGATATAGACGATCTGAATCGAGTCAGGATATTTTCGTTTTACTTACCACAGTATCATCCTATCTCGGAAAATAACAAGTGGTGGGGACCTGGTTTTACTGAGTGGACAAACGTTACTCGCGGCGCGCCGCAATACGAGGGTCATTGGCAGCCAAGACTTCCAGCCGACCTAGGCTTCTATGATCTGCGTCGATCTGAAGTGCTCGAAGAGCAGGCGGATCTCGCGCATCGCTACGGCGTCACTGGGTTCTGCTACTACTACTACTGGTTCGCTGGCAAACGTCTTCTGGAGCTTCCGGTCGAAACAATGCTCACTTCGGGTAAACCTGAGCTTCCTTTCCTTCTGTGCTGGGCGAATGAGAATTGGACGCGGCGCTGGGATGGCAGGGAAAGCGAAATCCTCATCTCGCAGTCCCACTCTGATGAGGACGACGTGGCGGTGATCCTCGACCTCATCCGCTACTTCCGTGATCCGCGGTATGTGCGGATAGATGGACGTCCTCTCCTTCTTATTTACAGAGTAGGCCTTTTCCCCGATTTCGCACGCACGGCAGCCCTATGGCGCGAGACGTGCCGCGCGCAGGGGATCGGTGAGATCTACCTTGCGATGGTCGCCTCTTTTGACGAGGCTGGAAAGCGGCGACGGCCACAGTCCGTCGGCTGCGACGCAGCGGTGCAGTTTCCGCCCCACGGCGGAGGCGTTGTAACGCCTCCCCGCGCGGATCTGCGGTCCGACTTCAGCGGCACTGTTTGGGACTATGAGGGGTCGGTGTTAAGTTATCTCCGCCAATCCCCCCCGGCAGCTCCATATTTTCCCGGCGTGATGCCGTCGTGGGATAACACAGCCCGTCGTATGTCGACCTCCAGCGTCTTTCAGGGCGCGACTCCTGGCGCCTTCCAGGCATGGCTCGAGGAGGCAATACGCCTCACTTGCGAGCACAATGTTGGCGACGAGCGGATCGTGTTTGTTAACGCGTGGAACGAATGGGCGGAAGGGGCTCACCTTGAGCCAGACCAGATGTTCGGGCATTCAAATCTGGAGGCGGTCAGGAACGCGCTGCTGACGCATGCCTTGAACGCGAAGCGCCACTGACTATGGCGGACGCGCACGCGCCGTCGCCGGCCGTCATCGTCGGCCATCCGTTTGCGCCGATCGGCATGGGCCAACATCTTCGCTCCACCTATCGAGCACTGCGGGCGGCGCAGGTGCCCATCAAAATCCTCGATGTATATCGAGTGCCAAATCCGGACGCTGATCTCTGCGCAGAGCTGGAGCCGTTCCTGACTGATCGTATTACTTCGGGCACGGCTATCTTTTGTATAAATGGGGATGAGGTGGAGCCGATCCTTCTTCATCTCGGAGAGCGGGCGGGAACCGGCAGGCGGATCATTTACCCCGCATGGGAATTGCCGCGGTATCCCCCGGAATGGGCTCGCCAACTGGAGCGTTTCGACGAAGTCTGGGCAGCCTCCGCCTACACGCAAGCGAGCATCGCCGGCAGCGTCTCCATCCCTGTCCATCATCTGCCCTTGGCGACTGAGCCGCGCTACACGCGCCCGCTCGGGCGTCGAAGTTTCGGCATCCCGGAGGACTGCTACGCTTTCCTTCTGTTCTGCGATCTTCAGTCTTACATCGAGCGGAAGAATCCCTACGCCGCGCTCGAAGCCTTTCGACGGGTCCTGGAAGAACGGCCAGGACTCAACGCGCGTCTGGTCATCAAAATCAATGGGTCGCAGGCGCAGCCGGAACAGGGGCGCAAGTTCGCTGACCGCCTCGAGTCATTGGCGGACCGGGTCGTTGTCCTCGATCAGACGCTGACAGACGCGGAGATCAAGGCGCTTCACATCAACTGCGACGCTTTTGTCTCGCTTCATCGTTGCGAGGGTTACGGTTTCGCGCTGGCGGAAGCGATGTACTTTGGCAAGCCGACTGTGGCCACCGGATACAGCGGCAACATGGATTTCATGGAGCCCGCCATCGCCCATTTGTTAGATTTCAACCTGATTCCGGTGCCTGAAGGCGCCTATCCTCATGCCGCCGGACAGGTTTGGGCCGAATCGGATGTGGAGCAGGCGGCGGCGGTCATGATTCAGCTTGCAGAAAACCCGCAGGCCGGCCGCGCTCTCGGCGCGGCG
>DATGHM010000158.1:0-6541 GCA_035307985.1 Candidatus Acidiferrales bacterium | reverse complement strand
AAAAGACTTAGAAAAATCGCCTCGACCCGAACGATCCGTCATTCGTGCACTGGAGTGACCTGCTCCCCGTTTTTGGTCCAGTCATAACGAGGCCAGGGTTTTTGGGTCATTACGTCACGCAAGTAACCGCGATGGGGCCGCTTGGGCTGGAATACCTCAGCGTGAAAGACGATTCCGCGAAACAAACTACTCGTAGGAGGAGTCTGAACCGTCGTACGCTCCGATTCTGCTAACGCGTTTAGCTTCTTGTCAAATTGAAGGCTCAAGATGAACGATCAACAAAAGAAGGAGGAGTATTCTGGAGTGCGAGATCAAGAGATCCGTGCGGCACTAGAACAGCATTGGGCGGCGTCCGATGCCAACGATTTTGAAACGGAGCACCGCATCTATCACGAGGACGCAGTGCTGGAATACCCGCAGTCAGGCGAGCGAACCCGCGGTCGACGCAACATACAGAACCAACGCGCTAGTCAGCCGAGCAAAAAGCGGTTTACCGTCCGACGAATCATTGGCAGCGGTGATTTTTTGGGTCACCGAATTCATCCTGACATATGACGGCAAGCCGTCATACACCGTGAGCATCATGGAGTTCGGGGACGACAAGGTTGCGCGAGAAACACAGTACTTTGCGGATCCGTTCGTGGCTCCACCATGGCGTGCCCAATGGGTCGAGCACAGGGGACATTGATGACAACGACGTACGACGCGATCATCATCGGAACCGGTCAGGCTGGTCCGTTCTTGGCGCAGCGCGTGGCTGCGTCGGGTATGAAAGTCGCGATTATCGAGCGTAAATTATTCGGCGGCACGTGTGTCGTCGGTGGCCCTTTGAGCGTCGACATGAAACGCGTTAAGGCCAGGAGGGAGGAACTGCCGGGGAAGTCGAGAATTGCGGTCGAAGCCCTGCTGAGAACGCTGAAAAACTGTACGGTGCATCAGGGCCAACCGCTCGCTGAGACAAGCGCCACGCCCGTTCGATAGAGCACGAAGAATGAAGCGCTCAAATCAGATGACGTCGGGTGGCGGGCTCCGACGTCTTCGCCGAGCGGAGCTTCCAGTGGACACCGTGAAGTTGGCTCGCTATTTGATTGGCAAATTAGTGGTCCATGATGTTGCCGCCGGCAGGCTCAGCGGGCGGATCGTCGAAACAGAAGCTTATCCAATCGGCGATCCGGCAGGTCATGCGTTCCGTGGGAAGACGCCGCGTAATAGTTCTTTATTTCTCGCGCGAGGGCACGCTTACGTCTATTTCACTTATGGGTCCTCGTTCATGCTGAATGTTACAAGCGAGGTACGCGGCGTCGGCGGCGGAGCCCTCTTGCGTGCGCTCGAACCGCTTGAGGGAATCGACTTGATGCAATGCTCCCGCGCCGCGACGTGCTTGATCGATTTGGCCAGGGGGCCTGGCCGGCTCACCGAAGCCATGCGGATTGATCTCAGACAAGATGGCTTGGATCTGTGCGCCGCCGGTCCGCTTTGGCTCGCGGCAGCGGCGCAGAATACCGGCACCATTGGCAAGAGCGTGCGCATTGGCCTGACCCGCAACGCCGATCGACAGTTGCGATTTTATGAGCGAGGCAGTCCGTACGTGAGCGGTCCAAAGAAGTTACGCGAGTAGTTCGGCGGCCAACTGGAGCACTAATAATAGTTCGGATTCTGTCAGTGAATGTTGGTCCTCCGCGATTAATGGACTCGACGGGTTGGTCAGGCTCCCTCTTACGCGCGGGAAAGCACTGCGATTTGACACCTCGAAAGCTGCTTTCAAGGATGAATTTAATCAGCTCCTAGATCGCGTACTTGCCAGCCCGATCGCCTTCCGGGAACCTCCGGACTGGCAACCAAGCGTCAACGGAGGTCTTCCATGCGGAATCAGCCCGCCTGCTTCCATGAGCGTCCCCAAAATCCAAAGGAAATTGCAAAACAGATCACCACGGTACCGACTGGCGGTGCCGATCGGGCATCGCATGCACCTGCGTCCCTCCACTGTGTAACGCAGATTTAACATTCAAGTCACATTCGATTGAACCGGCACGCCTACCTTCAGCGAACCGTGAAAAGGGTGCGAGTTGGTCCGTTCAGGGTAAGGCACGGCTATCTAGTTTCGACGAAGACGCGTGTAGTTTGCCACAGTCGTAATCTACCTGCGGAAGTTCAATCTCAAGGAGGGGATGAATGCGAGTATCTGCGGTATGGATTTTGGTCTTTGGGCTGGCCGCGTCACCCGCAATAGCGGCGGCGAGCAAAGGGGACAACGGTTCGGCGGCAGCGGAATCGAAAGGGGATGCGGCAGCGAAAGCGAACGCGAACGCAGGTAAAGATGCTGCCGCGAAGACCAAGAGCGCCGACGCTCCGGCGAACGCTTCAAAGGCTCCGAGCGCAAACACGCCAGCAAAGCCAGCTCCGGCGGGAATGGAAGGCGAGCTGCAGCAGCTCCGTGACTTGCTGGAGACGCAGGCCAAGCAGCTTCAGGAACAGAACGAGCAGCTGAAAGAGCAGGAAAAGAAAATGGAATCGCTGCAGCGGCAATTAAACGCGTCGGGCGCATCTCGGGCCACCGCGGCTGAGATTGTGGCTGGCACACCGGCAACCGCCAACACGTCGGTGCCGCCCAGCACGTCAGTGGGCGTGAGCGGCACGCTTGCGGCCTCGGAGTCGTCGTCGTCCAGCATCGTCACGAAGAGTGTGGCGAGCGGTCCGGCTATGGCCGGCGGGAAAGCCGATTCGGCGCAGACAGCAAATCCCGACGAGCCGGCGGCGCTGCATTACAAGGGGGTCACGATGACTCCGGTTGGCTTCATGGCGGCAGAAACTGTGTGGCGACAGCGCGCGCTCAGCGCCGACGTCAACACGCCGTTCAACGCGGCTCCGGTTCCGGCAAGTTCGCAGTACAACGTGGGTGAGTTCAACGCGAGCGGCAGGCAGTCGCGGATCGGCATGCTGGTTGAGGGCAAGCTGAAGGACATGAAGATAGGCGGCTACTACGAGGCTGACTTTCTCTCGGCCGGCACGACGTCAAACAGCAACGAGAGCAACAGCTACACCTTCCGCCAGCGACAGTTCTGGGGCCAAGCGGCGTTTGCGAGCGGCTGGACCATTACCGGCGGACAGATGTGGAGCTTAGTGACCGAAACAGGCAGCGGCGTGGACAACCGAACCGAGGTCCTGCCGATGACCGTCGATGCGCAATACCACATCGGGTTCAGTTGGGCTCGGCAATACGGGTTCCGCATCGCCAAGGACTTCAATAACAAATTCTGGCTGGCACTGTCGGTGGAGAATCCGCAGACAACGTTTGGCGCGCACGGACAGAGTTCGAATTTCTTACTCGGCACAGCGGGCAACCCCGGCGGGCTCTACAACCCGACCGCGAACTACTCCTTCAATGCTGCGCCCGATTTCATTTTGAAAGCAGTGGCCCAAAACAACATGGCACACCTCGAGCTTTTTGGTGTGATCAGCACCTTCCGAGACCGCGTGTTTCCGACCGGCGCGAGTCCGTTCAATGACAAGCGGGTTGGCGGTGGAGTGGGCGCGAACGCGCGGCTGTGGTTCTTTGACAAGCACATGGATCTAGGAGTTCACGGTCTGGTTGGAGACGGCGTGGGGCGCTACGGAACAGGCGGCCTCCCGGATGCAACCGTACGTCCGGATGGCACGCTTGCGCTCATCCACAGCTACCAGGGACTCGGCACCTGGGAGTTTCATTATCCCAAGTTCGACCTCTACATGAACGTCGGCGCCGAATACGCCGCTCGAACGGCATACGTCAACGGATCAGGCGCGGGCGTGGGATACGGTTCACCGCTGTTTAACAATTCGGGATGCTGGAACGAGCCGACCCCTGGAAGCGGCGGATACGCTCCCGGGGCGGTCGCCAACTGCACGGCTGATACGCGGAACCTGATCGAAGGGACTGTCGGGTTCTGGTATCGCTTCTACAAGGGTTCCAAGGGCACTGTGCAATGGGGTCCTCAATACTCCTACTACGTTCGGAACACGTGGCGTGGAACGGCCACAACTGGCGGGAACCCGAACGGCGAGCCGCAGGGCCAAGAGAACATGTTCTTCACGTCGTTCCGCTACTACCTGCCGTAGATATAACCAACTGGCGGTCGTCGCCCCGGATCGCCTGCACTGGAGGCGATCCGGGTTAATCGATTTACCTGGCGATAGAGCTTGGGTTCGGATAGCCGATCCGCGAGGGACTTGCGCTGCCTGCGCGGCGTGAAGGTTTGTCGGCTGCGGTCTTTTTCGGAAGAAACCAAAACAACCAGTCTGGCGCGAGATTCGGACGGATAGACCGGTTGCGGAGCGAGAAGAAGCCTCGCCCACGTGCCGGATCGTCGATCATCTTGCTTTCCGACCGAGCCAGCCCTTATTGCAATCAGGGAAATCGAAGGCATCCTGGTGCTTGAATTTAGAATCAGACTGATTTTAAGATAATCGTGTATCGTACAATCCGGCATTCTCGCGCATCATTCGAAGATGGAATTTAAGCCACAGCGGAACACGTCGTTTCTGGAGCGGGAACCCCGCTTTCCCCGGACGGCTCCACGCGTGAGGCGCTCGTGCCCGATTTTCAGCAAGGCCGCGATTATTCTTCTCCTGGTCAGCCTGGCGGGACTGGCGACCATAGCAAAGGACGGCCAGTATTACCGAGGAGCGAACTTCGCGCATCAATCTTCACTCTCGACGAAAATGAATGTGACGTTGACTTCAGCGGTTCTGGGATCGGCGCCTTTAGAGCGAGTGACACGCACAACCGTCGAAAAGCCGCGGCCAGCCGCTCGCGTGCGAAAAGAGCCCGAGGCGCCGCCGGCCGAACCGATCCGTCTGCTTCTATCCGTCAGACATCGATCCCCACCTGCATTCTTCTCTCTGTAACGCTCCGTTTCCCAGTTTTTAGCGTCTGGGCTTTCTAATCGATCCCTATTCCAGAATGTCAGTTTGACGACAGGACCGACGGCGAAGGCAACTCTTGTCCAATCGGCCCGTTAGGTAGATGCGGAATCCGCCGAAGCTGCACGAAGTGGCTGCGCGCGGGAATTGTTGAAGCCCCGTCCGGGGAGGAGGCGTGCGAAGCCGTGGGAACAGTCGCAGGTCAAGCGCGTGGCAGGTATTCCAGAGTCAGTAGAATCGTCGCCATTTATTTGTGCGCAGGAGCGGCGGTTCTGCTGACGTCGTGTTCAACGACAAATGCAAAGCAAGGCCAAGACCCAACCGTGCCTGTAGTCGGTGTGAGCCAAGTTACGCGGCAAGACCTGTCGCGGACGCTGAGGCTCGCGGCGGAGTTCCGGCCTTATCAGGAAGTGGATCTGGATGCGAAGGTGGCCGGGTACGTGAAAGATATTCAGGTCGACATCGGAGACCGCGTACGAGCGGGCCAATTGCTCGCGGTATTGGAGATTCCCGAGCTTCAGGACCAGGTGCAGCAAGCGAAGGGCGTGGTCGAACGGAGCCGGGAAGAAATCCAGCGCGCACAGTACCAACTGAAACAGTCGGAAGCGTCGTATGCGGCCGCGCACCTGCAGTACACGCGGCTGGCACAGGTGACGGACACGCAACCAAATCTCATCGCGCAGCAGGAAATAGACGACGCGCAAAGCAAGGATCTGGCTTCGGACGCGCAAGTGAACGCCGCAAAATCCGCTCTTGCAGCGGCGCAAGACGAGCTCGCGGTGGCGGAGGCGAATGAGGATCGCGTCCAGGCAATGTACTCGTACGCGCGAATCACCGCGCCCTTTACCGGCGTGATTACGAAGAGATACGCAGATATCGGGACGATGCTGCAGGCGGGCACCTCATCGCACACACAGGCGATGCCGCTGGTCCGGGTATCGCAAAACGACTTGCTGCGGCTGACCATCCCCGTGCCCGAATCGGTGGTGCCAGAGGTGCACGTTGGGATGGCCGTACAGGTGCAGGTGCCGTCGGTGGGCAAGACATACAGGGGCAAGGTGGCGCGTTTTGCCGACCAAGTGGATTTTTCGACGCGGACCATGCGCACGGAAATCGATGTGAAGAACCCACGGTATGAACTCGTTCCAGGAATGTATGCCTATGCCACGCTCGCGCTCGAACAACGGCATAACGTTCTAACTGTTCCGGTGGAGGCCCTCGACCGGGAAGGGAATGAAGTAAGCGTGCTTCGAATCACGCGCGGCCGCAAGCTTCAGCGAGCGGCGGTTGTGCTGGGTCTCCAGACTCCAGAGCGAGTGGAGATTGTTTCCGGGCTCAGGGAAAACGACCAGGTGATCGTGAGTGCACGCAGCCAACTTAACGCAGGCGAAGTTGTCCAACCAAAACCGATCGAACCGGCGACGTCCGCGGGGGAAAAGTAGTGCCGCGGTTTGCGATCCGGAATCCGTACTTCATCGTGGTGGCGTGTTTGATCCTGGCTGTGGTGGGGCTGAGCAGCCTGGCGCGCATGCCGGTGGATCTGTTTCCTTCGATCAATATTCCCGAGGTGGTGGTGGCGACGTTCTACAACGGGATGCCGCCGGAAGACATCGAGACGGAAATCACGGGGCGGTTCGAGCGG
>DATGHM010000157.1:0-6462 GCA_035307985.1 Candidatus Acidiferrales bacterium | reverse complement strand
AGCACCACGTTGTACGGGCTGCCCGAACTGACCACCATGAACGGGCTGACGCGGATGCCATAAGGCAGCGCGAACGACCCGAACACGATCCCGCGATGGCGCACATCGAACTCCGCGCGGCCGTAGTCTTGCAGAATATCGTAAGGGTTCGACGGGAAGGAATTCGCGCCCCCCGTGTCGCTGTTCGCATAGTTCAGCGTGTAGTACGTGACCAGCGTGAATCGGGCGCCCGCGCGCACGTTCGCGTTCACGATGAGCTGGTTCTGCCGAAAGATCCCCGCCGACTCGTACTGAAAAATGTTCTCGGGAACGCCGTTTGGATAAACGGGGTTCGCCGGAAACGTACCCGGCTCCGGCGCGTTGACGTTGTTCGTCAGGAATTGGTGCGCGCCGCGCGAGTTCATGTACGTCACCGCGACCTTCGTCGCCTTGTTGATCTGCCGTTCCACGCTGACGGCCGTCTGAATGGTTCGCGGTGCCTGCAGGCTCGGCGAGACGCTGTAGACCGTCGGGATTTGGCTAGTGCCCGACAAATTAGTCACGGGAGCGTTGGGATCAAAGAAGGTCGGAGAGTAAATCACGTACGATGTCTGCGCCGTCCCGTTCAGGTGCTCGGCCTGAAGCAGATACTGGTCCTCGAAGCGGTCGTAGAAGATTCCCCATCCGGCGCGTATCACCGTCTTCGGCGTATTGCTTCCCCGAGCCAGACCCCAGGCAATTGCGGCGCGTGGCGCCCAGTCCGCATGGTCATGTATGTCGGTCTGGGTTTCGAAGCGCAAGCCGCCGCTCAGAGTTATGTTCGGCCGCACGCGCCAGTCATCCTGCACATAGAGCCCGGCGTCGAAGAGAGAGACGGACGCGTTGGGAAGTCCGGTCGTCACGAGATATTCGTATGCCCCGCCGTTGTTCGCGTTTGCTGCTTGGCCCGCCGCAATGTTGCTCAGCGTCGTCTGGTACGCGTCCGCTGATTTGAAGATATAGGTGCTGTTGAACTGCGAAGTCGAGCTGTCGGTCACAGACTCCTGCCGCAGGCGCGCGCCAAACTTGATCACGTGTTTCCCGTGCACGACCGACGTGTAGTTCTGAAACTCGTACCGGTTCTCGTCGTTGTTTTCCGAGCCTTGGCTGTTCCCTCCCGCGATGAAGAATCCCTGCACGTTCACCGTCGGCGCCGTGCTGTTCGGATTCTGCGCGGTCACATCGTGCAGGAACTGGAAACGAGTCTCGTTCACGATATTCGCGCCAATGATGTGTGTTTCTCCCGCCTGAACCGTCTGCTCCGTCTCCAGCGTGTTGTAGGCCTGCGTGGGCAGCGTGAACGCCCCAATGCCCTGGTTCTGCTCGTTGTTGCGCCAGTACTGATAGCGAAACGTCAGCGTGTCGTTTTTCCCGAGTTGATAGTCAACGCGCGGTCCAATGTTCAGCCGCGTCCGGTAGTTCGGGATCCCCTGTGTGAAGTCTCCAAGCGTATAGTCCGGGGGGGCGGCCGCGTTGATGATGGAAAGGTCGTTGATGCTCCGTCGCTGAACGTCGAAAAAGAACGATGCATTTTTTGCCAGCGGGCCGCCGATATTGGCCCCTACCATGTCGGAGTAATACCCTGGCTGCTCCGCATTCCCCAGGAACGGGCTGCGCGTGTTCAGCGCCGAGTCGTTGCCCATGGCGTCCGCTTCCCCATGCCATTGGTCGGTGCCCGGCTTGGTGAATATCTCGATGCGGCCGTAGCCGAGCTTGTCGTATTCGGACGAAAAGGGATTCTGATTGATGCGAATCTCGCGGATCGACGATTTCGGCGGAAGTTGCCCGGCCGTGAAGCCGTCGATATACATCTGCCCGCCGTTCGGGCCGGCGGACGGCCCCGCCAAAGCCTGCAAGTCCGACTGCAATTCGTCCGGGTCATCCGAGAGCGCATCCAGGTCCTTTCCTGAAATCACGATCGCGCCGGCGTTATTCTGCGGCGCAACGTCGAGCGTCCCGGCATTGCTGGCCACCACAACCTTTTCCTGCTGCGTTTCGATCGGGAGAATGATGTCGAGCTTCTGAATCTGTCCGGCGGCCACCTGGACGTTGTCATTCTCAAAAACGGCGAAGCCCTTGGCCAGAGCTTCCACTTTGTATGTTCCCGCAGCAAGGCCCTTCAATTCGTAGGAACCGTCGCGCTTGGTCGTCGCCGTCAGCGTCTCGCCGCTCGGCGTTGTCACGAGCACCGTCGCATCGACGAGCGCTGCGCCGGACGGGTCTTTCACTTCGCCGCGAATCGCTCCATCCTGGTTTTGTGCCAGGCAAGGCAAGCCGAACGCCAGCGCAAACAGCAATACCGCCGCGAGGCGGCTGCAACTCCTCAGTATTAGGAATTTCAATCTCTTCTCCTGGGGTGTGAAGGCTCCGCGAGGAACCGTAGTTGAATCATTGTTGTGGCGAGCCGCCGCCGGTCTCGTCGCCGCCACCGGGCGCTCCGCCCAGGCTCCAGGGCGAAAGCGTCTGGCCGGGCGAGGCTTCCAGAATCGGCTCGACCCCGGCGAGGAGAGTTATCGCCGTCACCGCGCCGGCGTCCGAGCTTTGAGTGGAGACGATCATCACCGCGTCGCCCTTCTGCAGATCGGAAATCTGGGCGCGAGGCATGCGGTTGAGGATCTGTTGAAAATCAGGGGCTCCTCCCGGGCGGCCGCCCATGCCACCCGGATGGCCCGCCATCCCGCCGTCGCCTGCACCGTTGGCCGGTCTACCCGATGCGCCGCCCGCTCCGTTCGGCCGGCCTCCCGGACCGCCGGCTTTCAGGTGCATGGCGATCATTCGCGCAACTTGCTCTGGAAGTTTGCGAACATCCGAATCGGGCGTGATTTTTACGACCACATCCCTCTTCGAGGCCAGGTCCTTGACGGTAAGCATACCGGCGGCCGCATCGGTGGATTCCACCGTACCCGCGATGTTGCGGAACGAGCCCGAAACAATCGCTTCGGCAGTGAATTCAGACTCGTCGGCGCTGCGCTCGCCGCGTGCGCGAAGCTGGTCGCCCGGCTTGATCGCATCGAGGGAACTCGGCTTGGCGTCATCGAACTTCACCGAATCCGGCGCGTAACGCCGAAATGACGTCGCCTTCGTCGTGCGAATGGCCACTTGCTTCTTGCCGCCCGGCACGACGACGGAAATCGTGATCGTTCCGCTGGCCGGATCGACCAAGCTCACCAGCCCTCCGATACCCTTCCGCCACTCCTCCCGCTCTTGTTGCTGCCTGGCCTGCACGTCGGTGTGCTTCATGGCGATCACCAGCACGGCCACGAGCGATTTCGAGTCGTCTCCAGGCTTCCCGCGCACCAGAATCCGATCTCCCGCCTGCAAATCCTGAAGGTGAATCGGAGCCGCGTCCTTCAGGCTGGTTTGGCCCGGTTCCACGCGAACCATGCGCGCGCCATCCGGCACCTGCACCGTCAGTTCCGCTCCAGCATCGGTAGTAAGCGAGATCGTGTTCCCGGAGATTGTCTTGACGGTGCCCACCTGCTTTTCAACCGCAGCGGACTGCGCGCCCGCACGAACCCGCGGAACCGCTGCAAAAACGGATGGTGGCGCATATGCAATGAGAACGGCCGCCGCCGTCGCGGCGACGAACAAGAAATCTGGAAACGTGCGCCTGGATAACATCCTTAACCCCTGCTTCCTGGAGGCTTTTCCCGCCCTCGATTTCTTAGACGTAGAAGACAACAAAGATCGTTTCGTTTAATTTCTCTTGTTTTCGAATCGCCTACAACCCTCGGGGGAATGGAAACATGCCCTGAGTCGAAACGCACCGCGACTCCGGAGGGGGGCCAACACCCCGATGAAAGCGGCTTAAATGCCTTGCGGACATTGCCGGATTGTGAAGAATCTGACCGGCGTCTAGCCTGATTGCGGAAGGAGAACAAGTTCGGACGATAGATTGGGTGAACCAGACGACGACCCGCGGCCAACCCGGCTCTTTGTGTAGCTGCCCATTAGCGAGCGCAGTCGCACCATTGCTGTTGGAGCAATGCGTGATTCGTAGGGGCGGGTCTCAGACCGCCCGGTGTAGCGGCGCTGTCATTCGTTGTCCTTCGGCTAGAAAGGCCGACCGGCTCAATCAGTTTTCTGTCGGGCCGACTCCTTTCGCCTTGCCTCCAAATTGCGGTAGAATTCCGCCGTTCGTGCGGGGTGCTTCCATGCCACAGTTCTTGGGTTCCGGGCGTTCTCGCCAGCACCAGCGGCAAGGCCCGGTTGAAAGTTGGCTTCTGAAAAAAATTGGCGAACGCGTCGCTCCCGCTCGCGCCAGCGTCAGCCTTCGCGCTGGATCTCCGGATGGATTTACGGGGGCGTCGCCGACGGCATCGCTCACGATTCGGGATCGCCGGACGCTGCTTGGACTGGTGCTCAACCCAGAAATCTCGTTCGGCGATGCCTATACGGACGGGCGAGTGGAAATCCAGGGAGACTTGGCAGCCTTTCTCGAGGAGCTCTTTCGCGCTGGCAACCGTGGAACGCTGGGCTCGGCCCTGGCCTCTCGCTGGCTCACGGTCCTGCAAAACAACACCTTGCGCGGGTCGCGCGCGCATATCCACCACCATTACGACCTGAACAACGATTTCTATAAGCTGTGGCTGGATTCGCGCATGCTCTATACCTGTGCCTACTTCGTCCGGCCTTCCATGACTCTCGAGGAAGCGCAGGTGGCGAAAATGGACCACGTTTGCCGCAAGCTGCAATTGCGCCCCGGTGAGAAGGTGGTCGAGGCTGGCTGCGGCTGGGGATCGCTGGGGCTGCATATGGCTCGCGAATATGGCGTCCGGGTACGCGCCTTCAACGTCTCGAAGGAACAGATCGCCTTCGCGCGCGAGCAAGCTCACAAGATGGGCCTCGCCGGGCAAGTCGAATTCGTCGAGGACGACTATAGAAACATTTCCGGACGCTATGATGCTTTCGTTTCGGTAGGCATGCTCGAGCACGTGGGCAAGAACCACTACGACGAATTCGTGCGTGTGATGGGCCGCTCGATCGACAAATCGGGCCGCGGTCTTTTGCACTTTATCGGTAGAAATTATCCTCAGCCGCTGAACGCGTGGATCCGCAAGCGCATTTTCCCCGGCGGCTATCCTCCCGCGCTTTGCGAATCGCTTGAACTGCTCGAGCCGCTCGATATGGCGGTGCTGGACGTCGAGAATCTTCGAGAGCACTACGCCTGGACACTGGAACATTGGCTGGCGCGGTTCGAGAAATCATCCCGCCACGTGGCGGAGATGTTTGGAGAGCCGTTCGTCCGTCTTTGGAGGCTTTACCTGGCGGGCTCCCTCGCGGGATTCCGCGCGGGCTCGATGCAGCTCTTCCAGGTTTTGTTTGCCGGGGCAGAGTGCCGCGCCATTCCCTCGACGCGCGATCATCTCTACGGAAAAAACGCCTCCGCCGGTCAGGAGTCAAAGTGGATGCATGCGAGTGCTTGATCGTGGGCGGCGGCCCCGCCGGATCGGCGTGCGCTTGGGCGCTCGAGCGCGGCGGCGTTGACGCCATTATCCTGGACAAGAGCGGCTTCCCGCGCGACAAGATCTGCGGCGGCTGGATCACTCCGCAAGTCCTACAGGAACTTGAAATCTCCGGCTATGAGGGCGGCAGAACGCTTCAGCCGATCACAGGATTTCGCGTCGGGTGCATCGATGGCCACATCACGGAGACGCACTGCGGCGACACGGTCAGCTACGGAATCCGGCGCCTCGAATTCGACGAATACCTGGTAAGGCGCTCGGGCGCTCGGGTGCTCGAACGACAACCCGTCCGGTCCCTGGAAAGAACCGGCGGCTGGTGGATCGTCAACGGCGAGATCAAGGCCCTGGTGCTGGTCGGCGCGGGCGGACATTTTTGCCCTATTGCGCGCCATCTGAATCCTTCGTTGGGTGGAGAAGTAATCGTCGCGGCGCAGGAAACGGAATTCGAGATGACGCCGGCTCAGCAAGGTGCGTGCGCGGTCCAGGGCGAAACGCCCGAACTTTATTTTTGCCGCGATCTGCGCGGCTACGGCTGGTGCTTCCGCAAAGGCAATTTCCTGAATATTGGCTTGGGGCGGCTGGATTCCCACCGCCTGGCTGAACACGTTGCGGATTTCGTCGCCTATCTGCGCCGCACGAGACGCATCGCGTTCGATCTGCCGCGCAGGCTGCTCGGCCACGCATACCTTTTGTACGGCAAGACGCAACGGCAGTTCACGGGTGACGCGGTCCTGTTGATCGGCGACGCGGCCGGCCTCGCCTATTCTCAGAGCGGCGAAGGAATCCGCCCGGCGATTGAATCCGGCTTGCTGGCCGCAAGAGCCCTGATCGAAGCGAATGGCGACTACAGCCGCGCGACGCTGGACGCTTACCGCGCCTCGCTGGCAAAACGCTTCGGCAACCAGCAGGACTGGTCGACGCGAATCGGCACCCGGCTTCCGCGCGCGCTGATGAGTTCGCTGGGACGCGCGCTGCTCGC
>DATGHM010000156.1:0-11645 GCA_035307985.1 Candidatus Acidiferrales bacterium | reverse complement strand
TTTCGGAGCCGTATTGCAGCCCGAAAGAGCGCCGGCTGCTGTCGCAACGCCAAGCGCAAGAAGTAACGTGCTCAAATTCCTGCCCATCCGGCTTCTCCGCATCTGGAAACTCCACTACCGCGAAAAATAGTTCAGAAAACTCAGTTTACCTGAAAGCCATGTCAAGCGGTTGAAGAAGACGAGGCCGCCAATCGCCAGCAAGAGGACGCCGCTCAGGACTTCGACCGTGTGCAGATGGCGCCGGAAGCGCTGATAAAACTTCAGGAATCGGCCGATCCCGAGCGCCGTTATGAGGAACGGTATGGCGAGACCCGCCGAGTAGCAAACCAGCAGGAACACGGCGCGCCCGAGCGTCTTTTCCGTCGCCGCCAAAGTCAGAACCATTGTCAGAATCGGCCCGATGCACGGCGTCCAGCCAAACGCGAACGCAAAGCCGAGGAGAAAGCCGCTGACCAACCCTGGTTTCCCGCCCATCTTCCTGAAATGGACGTCGCGATTCAGCCAGCGCGTCAGCGCGGGACCAAATAGAAAAATGACGGCCACCGAATAAAACTGAATGGGATTCACTTCGTCGGCCGCGATTCCAGGCCAGATATTCAGGATCACGCCAAGAACGACAAGCAGCGCGCCAATGATGAGTCCCGCGCGAACCGTAATTTTCGCGAGCCATCCGACCAGATGCAGTCCGAAAAGAAGAATCAAAGCGCCGGCGATCGGCGTCAGGATTGTGCGGTTCTCGCGAAGAAACGTGCCGACCGCGCTGGCCGACGCGCCAAACGCCACGAAAACGATGGAGAACCCGATGACGAACGCGAGCGCCGAACCCAGAATCTCCGCGCGCGGGGCGTTGCCTTCCTTCAGCTGCTCGACGCCGATTCCCGAAAGCATCGAGATGTAGCCGGGCACGAGCGGTAGCACGCAAGGCGAAAGAAATGAGATCAGCCCCGCAACGAACGCCGCGAAAATCGATACTCCTGCTCCCACCGAATCTCCTCGCCTGCTTAGATGTGTTGCAACTGCCGCTTGAACCTAAATATTCCCGCGCCCTTTTGCACGAATAAAACGCGAATCAGAACCCGAAAGGTCCTCGGCAAGCAGGCGAGTATTTTGACGCAGGAACCGCCGCAATAGGAGCGAATTGTGTATCATCTCGCGGGCGACAGATCCTTCCCATAAGGCTCGCGGAATCAGCGTCGCTTCAGTCGCTCTGCCCCTGCTTTTGGCCTGGGTATTGGACGTCGTTAATCGATACACGTGTCGATCAAGTTTTCGCGTAACGCCCCCAGAATCAGCAACATCCGCAAAATTGATGGATACAGAATCGGCGCTTTCCGCGCTCCGGGTCCGCACGGTCATTTCTCGCGCGGCGGGCGGCGCCTATGCCACTCGGTGGCGGCTTCGTAGGCGGCTGCGATCGCGAGCAGGCGCGCTTCGCTCCAGTTCGGGCCGATCAGTTGAACGCCGACGGGCAAGCCTTCGCGGGTGAACCCGCAAGGAATTGAAATCGCCGGATGCCCCGTGAAGTTTGCGGGACGGTTCATGCGAACGAGCGCGGAACGCACGGTTTCCGTTTCTCCGTCGATCTCGATCTCATCCAGCCCGATTCGCGACGCCGGAACGGGTGTGGCCGGAACGAGAATCAAATCGACGCGCGCGAAGGCCTTTTCAAATTCGTCGACCGCCTCGCCCTTGTTCGCGCATCCGCGCAGGTAGTCCACGGCGGAGACTTTGTCGCCCAGTTCGAGGCGTTTGCGAACGTCTTCGCCGTAATCGCCGGCGCGAGCCGGAAAGTAGCCCTGCGATTCGTGGTACTGTGTGGCTTCGGCGAGAGCGATGTCGTTCGTCGCGGGAAGAAGAGCGCCGGCCAGCCGCGACATCGGCACCTTCAGGATTTGTCCGCCGAGCGAACGCAGCACTCGACCGGCATCTTCGATCAGCCGGAGCACTTCGCTGTCCACGCGCTGGAAGAAATAATGCTCGGGCCAGCCAATGCGAAACTTCTTCGGCAGGATTTGCTCGAGCTTGCGGTGGTCCGGCCGCGTGGCTCCCTTTGGGTATTCACCCGCAATCGATTCGAGCAGAATGCAGACATCCGCCACAGTGCGCGCAATCGGGCCCGCATGGTCGAGGCTTACGGCGAGCGGCACAATTCCTTCGACGCTCACCAGCCCGAACGTAGGCTTCAGCCCGACCAGTCCGCACAGGGACGACGGAATGCGGATCGACCCTCCCGTGTCCGTGCCCACTGAACCAAAGCACATTCCGCTTGCCACGGCCGCCGCCGAACCGCCGCTCGAGCCCCCGGGAATCCGGTCGCCATTCCATGGATTTCTTACCGGACCGAAATGCGGGTTGTCGCTCGTAATCCCGTAAGCGAACTCGTGCATGTTCGTCTTCCCGACCAGGATCGCGCCGGCGCGGGCCAGGCGAGCGGCGACATCGCTGTCCACGCCGGGAACAAAATCAGCCAGGATCTTCGATCCGGCAGTCGTGCGAACCCCGCGGGTGGAGATATTGTCTTTCAGCGAGAGGGGAATCCCGTGCAGGGGACCCTTCCACCGACCGCGCAAGATTTCCCGCTCGGCCGTGCGGGCTTCTCGACGCGCGCGCTCCGCCAGAACCGTGATGAAGGCGTTCAGCGCAGGGTCGAGCCGCTCGATTCGCTCGAATGCCGCGTCGACGAGTTCGACTGGCGAGAGCCGTTTGTGCCGCTGCAGCTTTGCCGCTTCGGCGATCGACAGGAAGCACAGCTCGGAGGTAGCCGCGGAATCAGTTTTGGCGCGTGCTTGCCGCATCAGAAGATTTTCTCCGGCCGGCGCAGGTTTCCTACCGAGCCGACGTTGGCGATGCGGAACGTCACCAGGTATTGGTTCTCGTTTCGGATCGTGCCGAAGGAGAACTTGCGGTACTCGAATCCGAACCCGCAGCAAGAGCCGTTGTAGCTGATCTCCGCGATCTGGTTCTGGAATCCGTCCTGCGTAAAATCGTAGCTGGCCCCGAACGTCAAATTCAGGCCGGGACGCGTCAAGTCTCCGTAACCGAACAGGGCGCGCACCTGGTCGGAGCGCTGCTGGAAATTGACGGGCGGCACGGGCGGATTGAGCGGCAGATTCAGCGTCGAAAAATGGGCCAGCGTGAGAAACGATTGCTTGTAAGGCTTGAGATTGAGCAGAGTGCCGATCGCCGTCATGCGGTTTCGCTGGGGATCGTAGTTAAAGACGACCTCCGCGTCGTATCGTTTTCCGGGGTCGATGGTCAGGTCGCTGACGATGGGAGAAAAACGTCGCGGCTCGTCGGCGAAGGCGAACGGCGACAGCTCGTCGGTGGTTTGGAAAACATTGCGCTGACCCGGCACGAGCGCGCCGCCGAACGTCGGATCGAAGAAGTACTTCTGGAAGACGCGCCAGGTGACGAGCTCCTTGGCGTCGTTTCCACCGGCGCGCCTGTACAGGCGCTGCGTGATTCCATATTCCACTTCGTTCGTGTCAGTGAGCGTTTCGTCCTCGTCGAAGCGGATGAACCGGCCAAAGTCGTTCACGCCGTTGACATAACGATAGACGAAGTCCGGTTCGATCGCGTGCTTCCACTTCGTTTCGCCGCCCCACACGCGCTCGATCGTGGGTGGACGGATATCCAGGGAAAATTCCTCCGTGTTGCGGAAGAATCCCTGATCCTCGAACTGCTGGTTCTGCATCTGGGCGCCGTAGTACGTGGAACGAAACGTGAATCGCGGCGTGACGTCGAGCCACGGTTCCCAGTGAAATGGAGCCGTCACCGTGGGCGAGATCTCCGAACGGTTCACGAAGCCCGAGGTATCAAATGACGTAACCGTTTCGCTGCGGTGCACGGCGCCGGTGAAGGCGTCGAACGAAAGATACAAGGGAAGTTTCCGGAAGAAAGGCCGGTCCACGGAGTTGAACCGGGCTTCCGGCGCCGTGCGCAGCGAGATAGACGTTTGCGGCGTCGCGCTCAAAAAGTTCTGATAGCTCAGCGCCGCGAAATTCAGGCTGAAGCCGTCGAAATTCTTGGACAGGAACGCCGTGTTGCGCACTTCCGAGTTCACCGCCTGCGTGTATGTTTCAGACCACGCCAGACGGAACGTGAGGGAGCTGAGCTGGTCGAGATCAGCCACCGCGCGCCAGTTTCCCGGCAAGAGCGCGGTGAACAGAAGGCGGGCTTCGTGTCCGCCCTGGGGAATCGGCGGCCCGGACGGCTGCTGGAGGCCGCGGTCGATCATGCCGAAATAGTCGGCTTCGAACCGCGCGTTTTCCCAAGGACGCATGCGAATCTGCGCTTTCTGGTTGAAGCCGCGGTCGCTGAAATAGGTACTGCCGATGGTGGCGTCCATCCAATCGAGCGGCGCCCAGTAAACGGACTCGCCCAGAATCCAGCCCGTACGGGTGCTGTCGCCGAACTGGGGAATCAGGAATCCAGAGTCGCGGCGCTTTTCGGCGGGGAAGGTCGCGTACGGCAGATACAGCACAGGAATGGAAAGGACGCGAAAATTACCGCCTTCCAGATGAACCGATTGCTGCAGTTCAACCTTCGCGTACGGCGCGTAGAATTTCCACGTGGGACGGTTCGGATTGCAGACGGTGAGCCACGCTTTGTGGATGGTGTACGTGTTCTGATCCACGCGGTCGGCTTCCTCGGCCTGGAAATAGAGCGGGTTAGGACTGATGAGCAGCGTCGGCGTGGGACGGCGTTGCAGGGCGAACGTCGCGCTCACATGGTGAAACGTTGCCCGGCCGGAGCGCAAATCGTAGCGCGCATCGTTGGCCTCGACATGTTGCGTCAGGTAATCGAGCTGCACGTGGCCGGTTGCGGTCACCACGCCGGTCTGCTGGTCCCATTCCATGTGATCGGCGCGAAGCCGGACATTTTGATAGCGAAGGTCGACGTTGCCGTCGGCGTAGTAGATCTTGCCAAGCTGGCCACCCTGGCGATCCGCTTCGAGCGTGACCTCACCCCCTAGCTGTGAGAAGCGTGAAATGGGACTCGCGGTGGAGGCCTGCCGAGCGAACAATGGGCCCGGGTTCGTCCATGGCGTCAATGGGAGGAGGGCGGCGGCGAAAGCCAAGTTGCGGGCCAAGCGCAGGAGAGTCGGTTTCGGCATCACGGATTGAGGGAACGATTCAACGAAAATCACCCGGCAACAGGAAAATCGAGCCTAACACGCGTCCTGAACGGTCGCAATCCGGACGACGCATCGAATGAGCGCCAGGACATCGTGGCTGGATCCCCGATATCTCCATAGCCAAAAATTCGCTCGTATCGTAGGATTAGCTTTTCCGCCGCAGGAGCCCGGATGCAAATCTGGCTGCAAGATTTTCGTTACGCCTTGCGGACACATCGCAAGAACGTGGCGTTGACGTTCGTGATCGTGGCTTCGCTGGCGCTCGGAATCGGCGCGAACTCAGCGATCTTCAGCATCGTGGACGCTTTGCTGCTGCGGCCCTTGCCGTACCCACATCCGGACCGCCTGGCAGCCATTTGGCTGCACTCGCCAAGAATTGGGATTTTTCGCGACTGGCCCTCCCCCGGCCAGTATGTTGATATTGAAAACCAGAATCATTCCTTCGCGCAGACGGCGCTCGCCCAGAGCCGCTCCTTCACGCTCACCGGCCGCGAGCAGCCGGAGCGCGTCGCAGTCCTTCGTACGCAGTCGAACCTCCTGAGCATGTTCGGCGCGAAGGCCCTGTTTGGGCGCCTGCTCTCGCCGGAAGAGGATGCGCCCGGCAAGCCGCCCGTCGCAATCGTCAGCTACAGCACCTGGCAGAGGCTATTCAATTCCGACCCTGGCATCGTCGGACGGAGCATCATCCTCGACGGAAGTCCGTTCACGGTAGTGGGAGTCCTGCAGCGCGGTTTCACCCTCAACTCGGAAGTGCTTCCCTCGGAAGGGCCCATGGACAAGGTGGACATCTTCGTGGCCCTGCCTCTGGGACCTGACGCCGAGCAGCGAAGAGGAGATGAAAACTACAACATTGTGGTGCGCCTCAAGCCTGGTGTTTCGCTGCAACAGGCACAAACCGACATTGACATTATCGCGACGCGAATCCGCATAAAAGACAAGCGCGACAGCAGCTTTGGCATGGATGTCGTCGGCCTTCAGGAGCAGGTGGTGGGAGATGTGCGGCGCGCGCTGCTTGTGCTTCTCGGATCGGTCTCCCTGGTCCTGCTCATCGCGTGCGCCAACGTCGCCAATCTTTTGCTCGCTCGCGCCGCCGGTCGTGAAAAGGAAGTCGCCATCCGCACGGCCCTGGGCGCCGGCTGGCAGCGTATTGCGCGGCAGTTGCTGACTGAGAGCGTTCTGCTCGGGTTACTCGGCGGGGCCGCCGGGCTTCTCGTTGCGCGCATCAGCCTGTCCGTAGTCCGCGCCATGAATCCCGGCAACATCCCGCGGATCGAGGACATCGGAATCAACGGGGCGGTCCTGGCCTTCACATTTGCCATTTCGCTGGCTACAGGCATTCTCTTCGGCCTCGCTCCCGTGTGGCGCGCTGTGAAGGTGGACTTGAACTCCTCTCTCAAGTCCGGTGGCCGCAGCGGACAAACCGACAGCGGCTTGCACATCAGGCGGCATCGTTTGCGCGGACTGCTCGTTGTCGTCGAACTCGCGCTTTCCCTGATGCTTTTGATCGGGGCCGGTCTCCTCGTCCGAAGCTTCGTCCGCCTGCAGAGCGTGCCTCCCGGGTTCACGACCGACCATGTACTGACAATGCAGATTGCCCCTAACGATCCAAAATATCGCCAGGATAAAGTCCTCGCCGGGTTCTACCGCGAAATCGAAGCTCGCGTTGCGCGCTTGCCGGGAGTCGTGGCCGAAGGCGCGGTTTCCGCCCTTCCCCTGACGGGATCAGTCGGATGGGGAGGCATTAACGTCGAGGGCTACACTCCGCCCCCAACCCAGGAGTTGCAAGTTGATCTGCGCACAGCCAGCGTGGACTATTTCCGGGCCATGCGGATTCCTCTCATCGCCGGCCGCTTCTTCGGCGATGAGGACACAATGGATCGGCCGCAGGTGGCCATCATCGACCAGAAGTTCGAGCAGCGTTTCTGGCCCAGGGGCGATGCCGTCGGAAAGCATCTCTGGTTCGATCCGAAGAAGCCCATCACCATCGTCGGCGTGGTTGGAGTGGTGAAACAATATGGTTTGGGAACCGAGGGCAAGATCGTCTCATATTTTCCGCAGCAGCAGGGGCCGGACCGGGACATGTTTTTGGTGGCCCGTACGTCCTCCGACCAAGCGGGCCTTGCCACTTCGATCAGTGCTGAAATCCATGCGGTGGATCCCGGAGTTGTCGTTTACGGAATCCGGACGATGCACGGTCTCCTGCACGATTCGCTTGCGCGCCAGCGTTTTTCGACCACGATGCTGGGGGCATTCTCGGCTTTCGCCCTGCTTCTGGCCGCTGTCGGCCTCTACGGTGTGCTGTCCTATCTAGTCTCTCAGAGCACGCACGACATCGGCATTCTGGTCGCGCTGGGCGCGAGCCCCGGGAACATTATTGGTCTGGTGGTCGGCCAAGGAATGCAACTGACATTGATCGGCATTTTGACGGGTCTGGCGGGAGCGGCCGTGCTGACTCGCGTAATTGCCGGCTTATTGTTCGGCGTTGGCGCCATGGACGCCGCCACGTTTTTGACCGTACCCGCATTGTTGGCCGCGGTAGCTTTTGCCGCCACGGCTATACCAGCGTGGCGGGCCACTCGCGTCGACCCCATGGTGGCCCTGCGGGAAGAATAGCGACGCGCTCGGCCTTTCGTTTCCGTTCGGCGCGGCACTATGAGAGCCGTTGGCGGGCGGCGGCGTTGCCTGATAGGCGGCAGAAACCCTCGATCTTGCTGTGACTCGATGTGCGGCGGCGTGCTAGTATGCGAACGTTCCACTGGGAGCTCCGCAGCGCAAAACGGACCAGTGATTCGAATCTGCCCGAAGTGTGGCGCTCTGCTGTTGCGACAGAATGTGACCTGTTCTGTCTGCGAAGTTCCATCCGAAGCCGAAGACCATGGCGTCCCAGTTCCCGCACAGGTCGCTGTGGGTGCGAGGGAAATCGCCGACGAGGCCGAGCCGGAGTGGCGGCAGGAGGTTTCGCGCCGTCTGCGGGAGTACCGGTTACGGCGTCACCCGGACGAGGTGGACGATTCGCAGTCCGGCCTGCCTTTTCACGAGGAAATCGTCCTCGAACGTGAAGAGCCCCCCAAGCGCGTGCGGCCGAAATCAAGTGTGCGCGCGCGCCAGCCTGAACGCGTTGAGATCTGCGTGCAGCCCGAACTGGATTTCTCTTCCGGCGACCGCGCGCATCCGCAAAGCCCCCTGGTTCCCGTCGCCAGCCTTCCGGAACGCCGCGCCGCGGGCGCCATAGACGCGGGCCTGCTGGCGGTCACTTGTATCGGGTTCATGGGGCTTTTCCGTTCGCTGGGAGGCCAGATCAGCGTGGCCAAGGTGGACGCCGTGATCTATCTGGCCGTGGCGGGTTTGATCTATGGGCTTTATTTCTTTATCTTCACTACCCTCGCCGGATCTACTCCAGGCATGCAGCTTCGCGGCTTAACCGTGGTTCGCATGGACGGCAGCCTTCCCGACACCCGCCAGTTACTGTGGCGCAGTTTCGGCTACCTGCTGTCGGTAACGGCTCTAACGCTCGGTTTCTTCTGGGCGCTTTGGGACGAGGACCGCTTCACCTGGCACGACCGCATGTCGCAAACCTATGTGACCGGCGCATCACCGGTCATCCTCCCCGATCCGATCGAACTGCAGCCCGGCGACCTGCATCCTCACCGCGGTATTTTCGCGCACCGGTAACCTGCCGCAGGGCAAACGCGTCTCATAGGAGTCAGCCGGAAGGTTGCGCCGACTGGACGCGAGCGCGAATTTTGAAACGCGGTTTTCTAAATCAGAAACTCGGAAAGCGGAACAGCCGTCGGGCCGCGTTACAACGCGCGAAGACGAGTGCGAGCAAAGTCCCTAAGCGCTCGAATCCAAACGGTTTGCGCTCGCGCGTGCGGCTCTGTCGACGTTCCTTCGAACACGTGCCGCTCCTCTTCGGAGTGAGATGCGTGGGGAAGCGGCGGCGGGAATCGGCTTCGAGATTAAATGTTATAATTCAAAATTACACATGCAGATCCGCGTAGGGAAACGAATCATCCGAAGGATGAACTTCATCTTGCCCGCACTGCTGCCCGGCCTGCTTCTGCTGGGGGGCTGCGCCGACCGCGGCGACACGCCGCCGAAGATTTCGGCCGTGCCGGTAGTGGTGGCGCAGGCCAAGCGGCAAGCCATTCCTGTCGAATTGACGGCGATAGGGACGGGCCAGGCTTACAAGACCGTGTCGGTGGAATCGCAGATTGCGGGGATCGTCAAGGACGTCCAATACCGGCCGGGCCAGTTCGTCCAGCGGGGCAACCGGCTCGTAACATTGGATGATCGTCCGTTTCTCGCCAGCCTGGCGCAGGCGCAGGCCAATCTCGCACGAGACACCGCGCAGTCGCAACTCGACGAGGCGCAGGTGGGCCGTTACAAGCAGCTTTACGATCAGGGCATCGTTCCCCGCGAGCAGTACGATCAGTACCTGGCCACCGCTTCGTCGGCCAAGGCAACGGTTGCCGCCGACGAGGCTGCCATCCAGACCGCCAAAATTCAGCTCTCCTATTGCTCGATTTATGCCCCGATCAGCGGCGTTACGGGAGCGCAGCTCGTTTATCCCGGTGCGGCAGTGAAGGCGAACGACGTGCCAGTGCTCGTCGTGATCAACGAGGTTTCGCCGATTTACGTGACGTTCTCGGTGCCGCAGCAGTATCTCGGCCCGATCAAGGGGTTCATGGCGCATTCCAGGCTGCCTGTGCAAGCAATCCCGCGAGGGGATTCGCGGACCGAGAGCGGGAGCCTGACGTTCGTCAACAACACCGTGGATCCGACGACCGGCACGATCCAATTGATGGGCACGTTCGCGAACGGTGACCACCGGCTTTGGCCCGGACAATTCGCCGACGTCACATTGCGGCTCGCGGAACAGCAGAACGCGCTCGTGGTTCCGTCGCAAACGGTGCAGACGGGCCAGGACGGCGATTACGTGTTCGTCGTTCAACCGGATAAGACGGTCAAGACGGAAAACGTAAAGACCGGCCGGACGGTCAATGGACTGACGGAAGTCTTGTCGGGCTTAACCGACGGCCAGACGGTGGTTACCGACGGCCAGATCCGGCTGGCTACGGGCACCAAAGTTTATTTCACGAACGGCCTCTGACGGTCCGCGAGTCCTGATGAATATCACCGAACTTTTCATTCGCCGCCCCGTGATGACCAGCCTGGTGATGCTGGCGATTCTGGCATTCGGTATCCTGGGCTATCGCGACCTGGCGGTCAGCGACCTGCCCAACGTCGATTTCCCCACGATTCAAGTGCAAGCCAGCCTTCCAGGTGCGAGTCCGGAAACCATGGGCTCGGCCGTGGCCACTCCGCTCGAAAAGCAATTCACGACGATCGCGGGCCTGGATTCGATGACGTCGACCAGCTCGCTCGGCAATACGCAGATTACGCTTCAGTTTTCGCTTAGCCGGAGCGTCGATTCGGCCGCGCTCGACGTGCAATCGGCCATCACGTCGGCGTCGAATCAATTACCGCCGAACATGCCTTCTCCACCCACCTTCCGGAAGGTGAACCCGGCCGATCAGCCGATCCTCTTCCTCGCCCTGACTTCGCCGACGCTTCCGCTTTCGCAGGTGGATGAATACGCCGAAACGTTGCTCGGCGAGCAGATCTCGATGGTCCCGGGAGTCGCCCAGGTCAGCGTGTTCGGATCGATGAAATATGCGGTCCGCGTGGCGGTGAATCCGGAAGAGCTGGCGAGCCGGCAGATCGGCATCGACGAAGTCGGCCAGGCGATTCAGAACGCCAACGTCAACATGCCAATGGGGACGCTCTACGGGCAGCACAAGGCGTTCAATATCCAGTCGAACGGGCAGCTGATGGATGCCGCGCGCTATCGTCCGATGATCATTGCTTATCGGAAGGGGGCTCCGGTCCGGCTGGATCAGGTGGCGACGGTCACTGACAGCGTTCAAGACGACAAGAACATGAACTGGATCAATGCCGAGCCCGGCATTATCCTCGCTGTGCAGCGGCAGCCCGGCAGTAACACGATCGATATCGTCAACGCTGTGCGCGGTCTGCTGCCGCGCTTCGAGTCGGTGCTGCCCCCAGCCATGCATCTGGCGGTGGAATACGACAAGTCGATCTCGATTCGCGATTCGGTGAACGACGTGAAGTTCACATTGTTCCTGGCGATCATTCTCGTCGTGCTTGTGATTTTCCTGTTCCTGCGCAATCTTTCGGCCACGATCATCCCTAGTCTCGCGCTGCCCATGGCGATCATCGGGACGTTCGCCGTGATGTACCTGCTCGACTACACGATCGACAACTTATCGCTGCTTGCGCTGACGCTATCGGTGGGCTTCGTCGTCGACGATGCGATCGTGATGCTCGAAAACATCGTGCGCCACATGGAGATGGGGAAGGGTGTGCTCGAAGCCGCGCTCGAAGGCTCGAAGGAAATCGGCTTCACGATCATTTCCATGACGCTGGCGCTGGCCGCCGTTTTCCTGCCGGTGTTTTTCATGGGAGGGATTCTGGGGCGCCTGTT
>DATGHM010000155.1:0-9308 GCA_035307985.1 Candidatus Acidiferrales bacterium | reverse complement strand
AGCGATGCGGGACTGGGTCACCAACGTTCGCACCACTCACTACTTGCTCGGCTCCGTCCTTGGCGCTCATCCCTATCCGCAAATGGTGCGCGATTTCCATAAAGTGATCGGCGAGGAAGCGCGCGAGCAGATTTTGCGGGCGGAAAATCGCCTGCCGGACCACCTTTTCGCGTGCGTCGGCGGCGGCTCGAATTCAATCGGCCTCTTCCATGCGTTCCTGGGAGATTCCAGCGTCAAGATGGTCGGAGTGGAGGCGGGTGGGCGCGGGAAGTCGCTCGGCGAACACGCGGCGCGTCTCGCTGCGGCGCACGGATTCAGCGGCGCGCGTCCCGGCGTTCTGCAAGGGACGTACACCTACGTCCTGCAAACGCCCGACGGGCAAATTTCGACCACGCATTCCGTTTCGGCGGGCCTCGACTATCCCGCGATCGGGCCGGAGCACGCCTGGCTCGCCGATCAGGGACGTGCGGAATATACCGCGGCAACGGACGAGGAAGCCATCGATGCCGCGCGGACACTCTCACGCATCGAGGGCATCATTCCCGCGCTCGAATCCGCGCACGCGCTCGCGGAGCTGATTCGCCGCGCGCCGCGAATGAGCAAGGACGAAATCGTGATCCTCAATCTCTCGGGCCGCGGCGACAAGGATATGGATATGCTTTCGCGCTATGTCTGAAGCCGCGCAGCACACGGCGTCGCGCGAAACGCAGGCCGCCGGACGGATCGCGACCAGGTTCCGCGAACTCTCGCGCAGGGGGGAACTGGGCCTCGTCGCGTACATCACCGCGGGCGATCCTTCGCTCGCCGCAAGCGAGAAAATTGTGCTTGCGGCTGCCGACGCCGGCGCCGACGTGGTCGAGCTAGGCGTTCCGTTCAGCGATCCTGTCGCCGACGGGCCCACCATTCAACGCGCAAGCGAGCGCGCTTTGCGCAGTGGAACGACTCTTGCCGGCGTTCTCGATCTGGTGCGACGGCTGCGCGCGCGCACGCAGGTTCCGCTTGTTCTCTTCAGCTATTTCAATCCGATTCTGCAAATGGGCATCGAGAAGTTTGCGGATGCCGCCGCTTCCGCGGGAGCGGATGGCGTTCTCACCACCGATTTAACTCCCGAGGAATCGGCCGAATACCGTGCCGCCCTGCGTTCGCGCGGGCTCGACACGATTTTTCTCGCGGCGCCGACGTCCACAGATGCCCGCCTCAAGCTGATCGCGAGCGTCTCCAGCGGATTTCTCTACGTCATCTCGCGGACTGGAGTGACGGGCGCGCGCGAATCGCTGCCCGAAGAATTGCCGGGCCTCGTGCGCCGAGTGCGTAAGTTCACGGCGCTCCCCATCGCTGTAGGCTTCGGTATTTCGCTGCCGACGCACGTCACAGTGCTGGGCGGAATCGCCGACGCGGCGGTTGTGGGCTCCGCAATTGTCTCGGAAATCGAGAAAGCCGGATCGGCGGATGCCGCCGCGAACGCTGTTGGCGATCTCGTTGGCCGCCTCAAACAAGCCGCGCGCGCCGGCGTCAGCCGCCGCAGCAACGATCTGCCTTAGCATCGGCTCCGCTACAAAACGGTCCGCTTATTGCAGTACACTGCTGAGCGAGAACACGACCGATCATCTCGATGGGGACAAATGGACAAGCGGGTTGCTGACGCGGATGCGGCGGTCGCGCGAATCGGAGACGGCGCGACCATTCTGCTGGGCGGATTCGGATTGTGCGGCATACCGGAAAAGTTGATCGCCGCGCTGCGCCGCAAGGGTTCGAAGAATCTTACACTCGTCTCCAACAACGCCGGCATCGACGACTTCGGCATCGGCATCCTCTTTCAGAGCAAGCAAGTGAAGAAAATGATCGCGAGCTACGTCGGCGAGAACAAGGTCTTCGAGCAGCTGGCGCTGACCAAGCAGATCGATGTCGAGCTGAATCCGCAGGGCACGCTGGCGGAGCGGATTCGCGCGGGCGGCGCGGGAATTCCGGCGTTTTTCACGCCGACGGGGTACGGGACGATGGCGGCCGAGGGAAAAGAAATTCGCGAGTTCAACGGCCGCCCGTACGTGCTGGTTCCCGCGCTGCGCGGTGATTTCGCGTTCATCAAGGCGTGGAAGGGCGACCGCTGGGGCAACCTCATCTATCGGAAAACGGCCCGGAATTACAACGCCGTGATGGCCACGGCCGCGGATTACACGATTGCGGAGGTCGAGGAAATCGTCGAACTGGGCGAACTGAGCCCCGACTGCGTGCATACACCTGGCGTTTATGTTGACGCGATTTTTCAGGGGACGAATTACGAGAAGCGCATCGAGCATCGTACGGTGAGGAAACGGTCTTCGTAGCGCGGGCGTCTCGCCGGCGTTTTTTTTCGCGCTTGAGATGCGCCCGCGACAGTTTGCGCGCCGCCAGGAACTTTCATCTGGGTAAGGGAAGACGTGAGGAACCAATGCCTGAGGCAGCGATGGATAAGAGGGAAGTAATCGCGCGGCGAGTTGCGAAGGAATTGCACGATGGAGACTACGTCAACCTGGGCATCGGCCTGCCCACGCGCATTCCGAGTTATCTTCCGCCCGGAATCGAAGTGGTGCTGCAATCGGAGAACGGAATGCTCGGCGTGGGCGCGTATCCTTTCGAAGGCGATGAAGATCCCGACATGATCAACGCGGGCAAAGAAACGGTGACCGAAATTCCGGGCAGCGTCTATTTCTCGAGCGCTGAATCGTTCGCCATGATTCGCGGCGGCCGTATCGACGTGACCGTCCTGGGCGCGCTGCAGGTGGACGAGAAAGGGAATCTCGCGAACTGGGCCATTCCCGGGAAAATGCTGAAGGGCATGGGCGGCGCGATGGATCTGGTTGCGGGCGCCAAGCGCGTGATCATCGCGATGGAGCACACCACGAAAGAAGGCGGCGCAAAAATCATGAAGCAGTGCAGCTTGCCGCTCACGGGCGTTGGCGTGGTCGATTTGATCGTCACGGAGCTCGCCGTAATCGAAGTGACGCCAAAGGGATTACTGTTGCGGGAAGTCGCGCCGGGCGTGCCCCCCGAGGACGTCCAGAGGGCGACCGAGCCGGTTTTGAAGCGCGCGCCCGATCTGAAAACGATGACCTTGTAATGCGCGCACCCAGGCGCTGCGCGCGGCCAACTGTTCCTCTATCGCGGAGCGAGTTTTCCCGCAGCCGACTTGCCTGCAATCTTTAGGTAAAGTTGTAATGCAGCCCGTATAATGGCGTTTCGTCGGACGCCGGGGCCGACCGCGAACTAAGGGTGAGGAGGCTCGATGGAGCCGCATTCGATCGTGGTGTTGAGTCTGCACACGCCGAAGGAAAAACTGTGGGGAGAATTGCTGGAAGTTTCAACCGCGGGCGTGACCGTTCGCGGAATCGACCTGAGCGCGTTCGACGATTTCATCAGCCAGGTGCTGCATCCCGAAGGAGAGCGCATGGGTCTGCCTACATTGTTTTTTCCCATGACGCGGATCGAGCGGATCGCGCTCGACGAAGCTCGCGGGTCGATCCCCTCGCTGGCGGAAACGTTTGAAAGGAAAGTGGGGCGATCTCTGGTGGAGTATCTCGCGCAGTTCGCCTGAGGAAATGAGCTGAAGTGCCAGCCGAAAAAGCGCCGCGGACACGCATTTTCACGGTTCCCAACCAGCTCACGTTCCTGCGGCTGATTTTCCTGCCGTTCTTCGTGATTGCCATCAAGTATGGCGATTGGTGGGCGGCGCTCGGAATTCTGGCCGCCGCGGCAATCAGCGACGGGCTCGACGGCCTGCTGGCGCGCGGGCTGAATCAGAAGACGCCGCTCGGCGCCTATCTCGATCCCATTGCGGACAAGCTGCTGCTGTCGTCTTCGTATTTCGTGCTGGCGCTCAAGGGAAAATTGCAGTGGTGGCTGACGATTCTCGTGCTGGGCCGCGACATGCTGTTGCTGGTGGCGTGCGCCGTGATTCTGATTACAGTGGGATACCGTCCGTTTCCGCCTAGCATCTGGGGCAAGGCCACCACGTTTTTCGAGATTCTCTTGATCGTTGTGGTTTTGGTTGCGGCCGTATGGAACGATCGCGCGCTGGGCGATGTCCGCTGGCTGCTGAGCTATATTGTGGCGGCGTTCGTGCTCCTCTCCGGGATCCACTACAGCATCACGGTCTCAAGGCAACTCCACACCGGCCAGTAGAATTTGTATTCTCGACAGGAATAAGAAAATCTCTTTTTTGCCGCCTCCCGTGGCGCTTCGAAACGCGATTCGCGAATTGGCGTGGCTCGGCGACGCCCTGAACGGAAGGTGATGGAAGCGCCGGTCTACGCTGCGCACTTCCAAGCGCCGGAGGCGCGATTGTACTTAGTCCGCGCCGGGAAGGTCGGGAACCAGTTGCAGCCCCGTAGGGACGATTGACTCATGCGCGCCCCGTTGCGGCCGTCTCATCGCGTCCGCAAATTGAGAAACGCGACGATCGCGAAGCTGGCGAAAACGATGAACGCGCTGGCCCAGCCGAGCAGGTTCGCGCGCTTGCGCTCGTCAGGCGCAATCGGCGCGCGATCCGCCATAATCTTGCCCAGGACGAATCCGGCGATGAATCCGCCGGCGTGGGCGTAATTATCGATCCCGCGAAAGAACAGGCCGAACACGGCGATATAGATCAGCCAGCGAATGATCTGGCCGCGCAACATCTGCATGCTGGCAGTCTTGCGTCCCATCGTGAGCGCGAGCATGACGCCGATCAGGCCGAGAAGCGCTCCTGAGCCGCCGATACTGAAATTACCGAAGAAACTGCTGATCACGTAGCCGAAGATGCCGGTGGCCACATAAATGAAGAGATACCGCGCCGAGCCGTAGAGTTCCTCGACTATCGGCCCGATGTCCATCAGCACCCACATGTTGAAGCCAATGTGCATCAGACTTCCGTGCAAGAACACTGCGGTGACGAACCGCCAGGGCTGTGCCAGATTGTAGGGAAGCGGGAGCGATGCCCCCAGGAGCTGCAGGATCTGAGAATTGATTCCGCCGAAATTGAAAAGCGCGCCGAGTCCTCCGCCAGACGGCATCTGAAAACCGCTGACTCGCATGGTCCACATCAGGCTGATTGCATACATCAGGCAGCTCAGCGTCAGGATGCCGTACGTGGCGGGCGCAGTCTCCGGCATGAGTTTGCTGAGGGAGCGGCTTGCGGCGGCGAGAGAAAACGTCAGGCTCGCGCCGCATTGATGGCAGCGCGCCGCGCCGGCGCCGACCAGCGTTCCGCACGAAGGACAGAGCCGCGGGCGCGGATTTTCCTTCTGCCCGCCGAATGCACCGCTCATTTGCTTTTTGAACTGGTCGATTTTCCAACGCAGATGTGGTGAAAGTGGCAATCGCTTTCCTTGCGAAGAACTGAATCGGATTCCTATAATACCGAATTATGCGAAAACCAGCGAATTGGGTGGTCGCGTGACGCAGTTCGGTTTCCGGATCCCGCGTTTCGAAGTTCGCGTTCCGATCCTTATGGCTGGACTGGCGCTGCTCGCGGCGGCCGGCTGCGCGCGTCGCAACATTTCGATTCAGCCGCCCACTCCGGCGCCGGAACCGTCGGCACAACCTTCCGGCCCTCCATCCGCCGCCGAACGCCGGCCTCCCGTAGCGGGAGAATACGTCGAGGACGGCGTTGCATCGTGGTACGGCGTGCCGTTCGACGGCCATCGCACATCCGATGGTGAAATTTACGATATGCGTCAATTCACGGCGGCGCACCGCACGCTGCCGTTCAATTCCATCGTGCGCGTCACGAATCTCACGAACGGCAAGCAAACAGAGGTGCGCATCAACGATCGCGGGCCGTTCGTTGCCAACCGCGTGATCGACCTTTCGCGTGCGGCGGCGCAGGCAATTGGAATGGTCGGGCCGGGAACAGCCCAGGTGAGTCTCGACGTAATCTCAGGACCGAGCCCGTCGGCGGGCTTTTTCGCCGTGCAAGTTGGAGCTTTCCTGCGGCAGGAAAATGCGGACCGGCTGAAGGCCCAGCTCGGCTCGCGATATTCGCCGATCTCTATCGTTATGTTCGACTCTCCCAACGGCCGGTTCTATCGCGTGCGTATCGGGCGTTTTGATACGGAAGCTGCGGCACGCCAGCTCGCATCACAGCTTCATGACGCGGACCGGTTCACGACGTTCGTCGTGCGGCTCGATGAATAGCCGCGAGGTGCTTTTGAAATTCTGCGCGTTTGGCGTTAGCCTCGGTTGCGAGCGATGAAGCGCGCACTTCGATCGAATGCAAAGCTGTCGGGAATCGCTTCTCTGGCTCTATCCGCATGGCTGGCGCTATTCGCCGGTCCTCGGATGCTTGCTGCGCGACGCGACACCCGATCCTCGGCACAAATCGCAGCCGCGCGCGTTTCCTCGATTCAAATCGTTCTTCCGCCGAGGCTCGTTGCGGGCCGTCCGGCGACGCTGGCCACTTTAGGCGCGGACCACAGGCTTATCGGCCACGTCGCCGTGGAACTCGGGAACGGCAACACCATCGAAACCGACGCCGCCGGCCGCGCGAATTTCATCGCTTCATCCGGCAGCGTGTTGATTGCAAGGGCGGGAGGCGGCTCGGCTGCAACGCTGATCGACTCGCCTTCTGCCGCAAATGCAGAGGCCGGGATCAGGGTCCCTCCGTTCGCGGCGCTGCACAATGGTCTCGATCTTTGCGGCAGTGGATTTGACGGGAACGCCGAAACCAATCGAGTTGAGATCGACGAGCAGCCGGCCCTGGTTCTCGCAGCCTCGCCGGAATGTCTGGTTGTGATTCCCGGCGCCGCTGCCGCTCCAGGCATCGCGAAAATTTCCATTGAGAGCGCGTCGCCTGTCGAGGAGGGAGCCCTTACGCTGGTGTCGCTTGGTTTCGAACCGCCGCAGCCGCCGCTAACGAGCGGGACAAAAGGCTGGCTCACCGTTCGCGCGCGCGGGTCGAGCCAGCCTCTTCGCATCATGGTGGAAAACGCGTCGTTCGACGTGCTGCAATTCGATAAGGGAGATACGCAAGAGCTGATCACGACCGGCGGAGCTCAGAACGTTGCACGGATACAGGTGCAGGCGATCCGCTCCGGCGATTTTTCGTTTCATGCGCGCATTCTGTCGCCGCCCGATCCGGAAGCCGCGCGGCGCTTTCTCGAAGCTGCCGAACCGCTCGCGATCGGCGATTTACCGCACACATTGGAACGAATGAAGGATGAACTGGCGCATCATCCGAAAGACGCAGAGAAGATCCGCGCTGAATTGGATCGGATGCTGGAAGTAACCAGCCCGAGCGATTTTCGGACGCTGCTGGAAGCGGCCCGCTCGGCGCTGTAGCGAGATACTCCTGACGCGGAGGCCGGGAATCTCAGCGATGATGGAACGGCAGGTAACTCGCTCATCTGGTGTGGTCCGCTTTCTTACTTGCGCGACAGACTAAAGACCACAGTCATCAGAAACATTGCCGCCGCAAGCCCGTTCCACGCATGGACGGCCGCGAGCACGCAGGAAAAATCTTGCCACAGGAGATGGCCGATGAACGCCGGGACATGAAGTCCGAGCCAGAGCCCGGCGCCGAAGATCGACCCCGAGTAAACTGAATTCATGGCCAGTGCGGCGACAGCCGACAGCGCGGCGGTCAATAGGTTCGCTCTCATTGGAGTTCCTCCTTTTCGATCTGTGGTAATCGTCCGCATCGGAATTGAGCTCCGTTACGAATTCGCCTGCTTTCGATAGGTAGTCGGACGCGCCGCTTCGATTTCGACATCCTTCGCAACAATTTCTGTCTGGCGCGTCCCGGGGCACGGCTCCGTTGACTCTGGCGGACGGCCGCCGAAGCCGTGTAAAGTATTGACAACAATGCCCTTGAGTGGAAACGTCGAGGCTCAGACGGGCGGTGAGGGGCTCTGCGGAGCGTTCCAAGAGCGGCCCACGAAAAATATATCCTGGGTCATGTAGAGAACGGCGGACCTGCTCCGACTACGTTGTGAAGACGCACCCAAGGGTGCAGAAAACACGCACCCTAACTGGTGCAGATGAAAACGCGCTAAGTCGCGAAAAACTCGAAAGGAGCAACAGACATGAAATACATTTTGCTGATGGCGGGTACGAGGGGAGGCGTCGACACGTACCGTGCGTGGTCCAAGAACGACATCGATGCGCACTACGCTGTTCTGAAGAGCATCAACAAGGAACTGAGCGAGTCCGGAGAGTTCGTAATCACCGAAGGACTGGCGGCGCCGCACGAGGCTAAAGTGGTGCGCGGCGAGAAGAACGGCATGCCGGTAACCGACGGCGTCTTCCCCGAAGCCAAGGAGTTTCTGCTCGGCTACTGGATCGTCGATGTGGAGACTCCGGAGCGAGCGTACGCCATCGCCGCGCGCATTGCGACTGCGCCCGGACCCGGCGGCGTACCGACGAACATGCCGATCGAAGTCCGGCAGATCATGAGATCAGTCCCCAAAGCATCGTAATCGCAAGCCGCGAGCGCGGCAGTTGCCGGGCTCACGGACAAGCGACGGAAAGCGTGAGAACATTGAGAGGAGTCAAAGGACATGAAATACATCCTTATGATGAACACAATGAAATCAGGCGGGGAGAGCGAGGGGATCATGGCGTGGCCGAAGCAGGACGTCGAGGCGCACATCGCGCATATGATGAAGCTCAATCAGGATCTCGCAGCTTCCGGCGAACTGGTCTCCGCCGAGGGCTTGAGCTTCCCCGATCAGGCCAAACGTGTGAAGGCTGCAAACGACGGCACTCCGGTCACCGACGGCATCTTCCCCGAATCGAAAGAGTTCCTGGCAGGCTACTGGATCGTCGACGTCGCGACTCCCCAGCGCGCCTACACCATCGCTGCCCGCGCCTCTGCGGCGCCTGGACGCGGCGGCGTCCCGCTCAATATGTGGATCGAAGTGCGTCCGATCATGAGCGCTCCACCAAAATAGTTGCGACTCCATTTCGCGAGAACGGGCTCGAGCCATAACCCCGAGAACGCAGCGCGCGAATGCAGAATCGAGAGGAGCGAAAGGACATGAAATACATTCTTATGATGAACGGGAAGAAGGCCGATTTTGACGCGTACACGAAATGGTCGAAGGAAGACCTGCAAAAGAATTTTACTTTCATGCGAGCCTTCAGCAAGGAACTCAAGGATTCGGGCGTATTCGTAACCACCGAGGGGCTTGGGTTCCCCGATCAGGCCAAGATCGTGCGCGCCGGAAAGGACGGACTTCCCGTCACGGACGGAGTCTTCCCGGAGTCGAAAGAATTCCTGGCAGGCTACTGGATCATCGACGTGAAAAGCGCGGAAGAAGCGTACAGGATCGCCGCGCGCGTCTCGGCCGCGCCCG
>DATGHM010000154.1:0-2386 GCA_035307985.1 Candidatus Acidiferrales bacterium | reverse complement strand
ATTCAATTCGACGCGGGCAGCGCGCACGCCGACGGCCCCAGCCCGATGGAAACTCTGCTCGGCGCGCTTGGCGCCTGCACCTCCGTCGATGTCGCCATCATTCTCGCCAAGAAGCGGCAAAAGCTCGAATCCCTCGAAGTTATCATTTCGGGCGAACGAGCCAGTTCGCCGCCTGAGGTCTGGACGAAAATCGAAATGCTCTATCGCCTGGGCGGGAACCTCGACGAGAAGGCCGTTCGTGACGCCATCGACCTGAGCCAGAAAAAATACTGTTCCGTCGCCGCCATGCTAGGCAAAACCGCCACCATCACCTACCGCCACGAAATTCATCCCACCAAATCTTGATTGCCTTTGTAGCGCCGGCGTCTCGCCGGCGTTTTTTGGTCCCGGCCTCGTGTGACAACAGAAGATCCGTAGGGGCGGGTCTCAGACCCGCCCGCAGGCGACTTCTTTGGGAGTGCGGCAGCTTGCTGCCGCTTTCAGGCGCGTGCCATCGCTCGCCTGCTGAATCATCGGGACACCTGCGCCTTCGGCTCGGGCGCCCCACTACACGCGCAGCCCTTTCCCTTGTCACCCCGCGCCGCATTGCATACAATTCGCTGGATTCACACGGAGACAGAATGCCCAACCGCATCGCTGCGAAAATCGCGGGTGTCGCAAGCTACGTTCCGCCGCGCGTCGTCACGAATGCCGATCTCGAAAAGATCGTGGAGACGTCGGACGAATGGATTCGCACGCGCACGGGAATTCGCGAGCGCCACTATGTCGATCCGGGCGTCGCCGCCTCTCATCTCGGAACGGAAGCTAGCCGCAAGCTCCTGGTGGCGAAGGGCGTGAGGCCCGAAGAAATCGACATGATCGTCGTCGCCTCCGTCACTCCCGACATGATGTTCCCGGCTACCGCCTGCCTCATTCAGAACAATCTCGGCGCTTCCAAAGCCTGGGGCTTCGATCTTTCCGCCGCGTGTTCCGGATTTGTCTATGCGCTGACGGTCGCCGCGCAATTCGTCGGTGCCGGCACGCACAAAAAGGCCCTGGCGATCGGTTCCGACGTGATGACTTCCATCCTCGATTTCAAGGATCGCGCCACTTGCGTCCTGTTCGGCGATGGCGCGGGCGCGGTTCTCCTCGAGCCCACCACTTCCGATTCCGAAGGCATCCTCGATTTCGCCAACGATATCGACGGTTCCGGCGGCTGCAATCTCTATATGCCCGCGGGCGGCTCTTTGCACCCCGCCTCGCAGCAGACCGTCGAAAAGCGCATGCACTACGTCCACCAGGAGGGTGCGCAGGTCTTCAAGTACGCCGTCCGCCGCATGAGCGAGCTTGCCTGCCACCTTCTTGAGCGAAACGGTTTCTCCACTCGCGATCTCGCGCTCGTCGTCCCGCATCAGGCGAATCTGCGGATTATTCGCGCCATGCAGGAACGCCTCGGCGTCGACGATTCCAAGGTCCTCGTCAACATCGACCGCTTCGGCAACACCACCGCCGCCACCATTCCTCTCGGCTTGACGGACGCAATCGAGCAGAAGCGCCTCCGCAAAGGCGACCTGGTCCTGCTCATCGCCGTCGGCGCGGGCTACACCACCGGCGCCGTCCTCCTCCGCTGGGCCTACTGAGGGCTTCCTCGTCGTCTTGCGCTCAACGACTTCCCCGTAGGGGCGGGTCGGTGATCGCTGAAACCTGCGTAGACCGCGGAATTTCTCTTCTCACACGCGATCGGGACTTCCGCGCCTTCGCCGAAGCCGCCCGCCTCAATCTCGTACCGGCGTCCGGAGAACTCGCCTCGCGAATCTTCGCCTTCGCGCTCAACCTCGAACCCAGTGCCGAATCGCCACTCCACAACTTCTCTGGTATACTATGCACATGAAACGCACAAATCTTGTGTTAGATGCGAACCTCCTCGATCAGGCCACACGCGTGCTCGGCGTCAAGACGTACTCGGCCGCGGTGAACCTGGCTTTGGCGGAGATCCTCCGCGTTCGCAGGATTCAGAGCCTCCCTCAATTCTTCGGCCGCGGACTCTGGGAGGGAGACCTGCAGGAAATGCGCGAGGACAACGTCGAAAGGCGTGGCCGTTCTAAGAATCAGCGGCAGCGGTCTGACCGGCGGCGCGCGAGCCGCCCGTGATCCTGGTCGACACCTCGATCTGGATTGAACTGCTGAACGGGCGCCGGGCAGCGAGAATTTCCCAGGAGCAGTTGCTCAATTTCGCGACGTGCGGTCCCATCGCGCAGGAGGTGCTTCAGGGACTGCGGCTCGGCCCCGCAAGCGAGGCGTTTCGCGACGCCTTCCTCGCCCTGCCCATGCTTAGCGATCCTGTGCCGGGCCCGCTCTTTCTCTCGGCCGCTGAGATTTACCGTCTGGGCCGAGCGAAGGGCCACAC
>DATGHM010000153.1:0-24366 GCA_035307985.1 Candidatus Acidiferrales bacterium | reverse complement strand
TCCTAATCGTATGTTCTTGCGGCTTAGGGTTGTGGGCGTCGCCATCATTCAATGTACGCACAAACGGTGCCGCGCTGAAGACCGCGGCGCTACATTTAATTCTCAGGGCCAAACAGTCTATGAAAAAATCGCCGGCGGGACACCGGCGCCACGTGAAGGTCCCGGCGAAAAGCGCCGTGCTACCCCGACTAAAGTCGGGGGCTTCCACCAACAAGGAAACCTAAGGCAAAAGCGACGACCGCAGCGAGCGGGCGCGGCCGCTGAAGCCGAAAGCAAGCTCCTGCCGGACTAAAGCCCGGCGCTACGTTCAACCTAAGGCAAAAGCTGCCGTGCTGAAGCCTGTTCACGCAAACACCGCTGTTCCGCGTTACGATAGGCTTTGTTCTCACACCTCTCTGCGAGAGAGCGTTCAAATGCAACCTGAAACGAGGAACGACGCGAAGGCGCGCACAACTTCTACATATAACGATGCGGCCGATTATTTCGATGCACCAGCCCTTTCGTTCTGGGACCGCATCGGCCGGCGAACAGTGGAGCGAATGTCGCTGAAGGTCGGTGCGTGCGTTCTAGATGCGTGTTGCGGCAGCGGAGCCTCTGCCATTCCGGCAGCGAAAGCCATAGGCCCAAGCGGGCGTTTACTAGGTGTCGATTTAGCAGAGAATCTCCTGCGCTTGGCGCGAGGGAAAGCGTCGCAACTCGGCCTGACGCACGCTGAGTTCCGTTTGAAAGATATCGAGGAGCTGGATCCTTCCACGGAAACGTTCGACGCAGTGATTTGCGTGTTCGGTATCTTCTTTGTGCCGGACATGCCTTCGGGTGTTCGTTCCCTTTGGCGAGTTCTCCGGCCCGGCGGCCAACTTGCAATTACCACCTGGGGACCGCGCGTCTTGGAACCCGGGAGTTCCGCTTTCTGGAACGCCGTGCGGAACGAGCGTCCGGACCTCTACAAGAGCTTCAATCCATGGGACCGCATCAACGAACCGCGTGCGCTTGCATCCATGCTGCTCGAAGCGGGTGTACACACAGATGATCTACTGGCAGAGGCCGGTGCTCAGCCTCTAAGTTCGCCGGAGGACTTCTGGACCATCGCAATGGGATCAGGCTACCGCGGCACTATCGAGCAACTAGATCAGGAAACACGTAAACGCGTGTGGCAAGCGACCCTGGACTACATATCGAAGGACCACGTGCAAAGCGTCGAAACCAACGCAGTCTATGCAATCGCACGCAAACCATAGCGCCCCGTAAATTTCACGTGGCTAGACATCCATAGCATCGCAGAACAGTCAGTTTTCTGATGGAATTGATCCGTTGGGTGGGATTTCCGCCTCGAAAACGAGCTACCCGTGGATTTGCCGTTCGCGTCTGCTCAGGGCGTTTTTTGGCCCGTTGGACGGTATGACTGAAGTCATACCCTGACACGAAAAGCCCGCCTGCGTGACGCGGAGGCCGAAAGCGAAGTCCTGCCGGGGCTGAAGCCCGGCGCTACATTTAATTCTCGGAACAAACAACCCATCAAGCGCGGGGTTCAGCACGGTTGGGCGGTAAGGCGACCTGGTTTTACAGCCGCGTTGATCACCCGCCGAGGGGAGGGAGAAGGGCGGAGGAGCCAAAAAGGAAAATGGCGCCGACGACGAGGCTGTAGGCGGCGGTAAATCCGATGACAAACCGCAGCATGCGCGGTTTGGCGGCGCTGAAACCGAAGATGCCGACCGCGGAAGCCGTCATCAGCGTATTCATGACGACCAGTCCGGCGAGGAACATGCCGAGGCCAAGAAAGCCTCTCGCGAGGCCGCCAAGGTTTGCCGCCAACAAAAAGAGCAGAAGTTGGCTGGGCGTTTCGGCGCCAAGTCCGTGGATCACGCCAATGGCGAAAACGGAGCGCTTGCTGTAGGGCTCGGCAGGATCTGTGCTCGCGGCTTCAGGGGCTAAAGCCCCAGCGGTTTCGGATGGCTTACTGTCGGAGCTGAAGCTCCGACCCCCTAAAAACCGGGTGTTCTCGATTTCGGGGTTAAAACCGTATCCGCCAACGGGCGAGCCTGCACGGGCGGGCAGGCTCCGACTCCCTAAAAGAGCTGCGCCGAACTTGCGGCTCAGAACAATGGCCTTGCGGCGCAGCCAGCGAAAGCCGCCAATCATGAGCGCGGCGCGGGAGCGCGGCCGGAACGATTCCTTCTGGCGCAGCATGCTCCCGAGGACGTACAGCCCGAGCACGACGAGCGTCAACCCGACGGCCCGCTCCGCCCAACCATCGATCCTTGCTGGAAGCGATTTCTGGAACGTGATGACCGCGCCGCCCAGAACGGCAACCGTAGCGGCATGACCGAGCACGTAGAGCAGTCCCATGCGCATGGCGCGCGGCGGCGAGGTTTCCAGGCTGGTGATGTCGGTGATCGCGGCGATGTGGTCGTAGTCGAAGCCGTGGCGAAAGCCAAGGACGGCGGCGGAGAGCAGCGCGAGCTCGAGCGTCTTGACCGGCGCCAGCATGGTTTGACGGTATCAGAATGAACGGCGACAGCACAACGTGTTTGGCGAGTCGGGTTTGCTGCATCGGAAGTGGCGAGGCTTGTCGGCGGGCAGGCGCAGAGTCCGGTTGAAGTGGCAGGAAAGTCGTTTTTTTTTGCAGCCTCCCGCTCCGCTGCGAGGATGGCTTAGCGAACTGGCGAGGAGAGGTCACCTTGCTAACCGAAGCCGCAAAAGAGAAAAACACGGAGGACTCTGAGGAATACCGGAGGGTACGGAGACCGAAAAACCCTTGGGAGCACACGGCCTAGCGTGGCGGGCGTTCCCGCTTAGCCTGCCTGAGAAGGCAGCCGTTCCTTGCCAGTTCGCGTGCCCAATTCGAAGAGGCGCGGGAGGCTGCAAAACAATGATGCTTTGCTGCCGAGTCTCCCAGGCGAGGCGAGACGACTCGACGCGACACTTCCCGGGCTAACAGGACGCTGAAAAAGTCGAACCGCAGCTTCAGGGGTTAAAACCCCGCCCTCCTGAAGACAAGGCATTTTTCCGCAACCTCTTAAAGCCCAATTGAAAATCGAGCACGTTTTCGCGGAGCTAAAAGCCCCGCGCTTCCACCCATAGCGCTCGCGGCAAGGCGCGCCTAGTCCGCTGTGTTCGGCGGAGGAATGGCCGGGCCTTCGCCCTTTATGTAGTGGTTATACCAGGCGACGTCGCGCAGGTAGAGATCCTTGATGAAAGACGGGCGCTTGAATTCGTGGTATTCGCCGGGATAGACGACCAGGAGAGTGGGCACGCCGAGCCATTTCAGACTCTCGTACATCTGCTCGCCGCCGATGACGGGCACGTTGACGTCGGCATCGCCGCCCTCCACGAGCGTGGGCGTTTTGATGTTAGCGAGCTTGTTGAACGGCGAGAGCTTTTCCCAGAGGACGCGATTCTCCCACGGAAGGCCCAGCTCCATCTCCCACTCGCGGACGTACTGATCGTGGCCCCAGTCGGTGATGTAGAGAAACTCGCCCGCGTCGGAGATGGCCGCCTTGAAGCGCGTGGTTTGCACGATGATGAAGTTCGTGGAGATCGCCCCGTAGGAATGGCCGCCGACGCCTAGTTTGTCCGGATCGGCAATTCCCCGCGCGACGGCATAATCGACCATGGCCATATCGTCCTGGAAGTCCTTGTTGCCCCAGTCGGCGTAGATGGCCTTGCAGAAATCCTGGCCATAGCCGGACGAGCCGCGCGGGTTCGGCAGCAGCACAACATAGCCGTTCGCCGCGTAGAGCTGCGGCAGGAAATTGAATTCCGCGTAATAGGCCCAGACGGGTCCGCCGTGCGGCCGAAGGATGGTCGGATAGCGCTTGCCGGGCTCGTAGCCTGGCGGTTTCAGCATGTATCCCGCGACGTCGGTGCCGTCCTTGCTCTTGAAGTGCACATAGTCGACGCTGGCGAGCTGGATTTGCGACATCAGGGCGTCGTTTGTGGTCGTCAGGCGATGCAAGCTGCCGTTTTCGGGCAGGATGTAGACCTCGTCGGGACGGTCGGTGGCGCCGACCTGCGCTGCAATCGCGCCGTCGTTCGACACGGAATACGCGTCGAGCATCAATCGACCGCCAATCCGGCGCGTGATCTTGCCTCCCGTGACAGGAACGCTGAGCAGATTCTGCGTGCCGTCATCGTCGGCAATGAAATCGATGGATTTACCGTCGGGCGAAAAGCGCGGCGATGAAACGTTGCGATCGAGCGGCAGCGTCAGAACTTTTTCCTCGCCGCCAGTTGCGGGTGCAATTCCGAGTTGAAATGTGGCGTACTGGAAGAGTTTCGGATCGAGCTGACTGGTGAAGGCGATCCATTTGCCGTCGGGAGACCATGCCGGCGCGCCATCGGTTCCGGGATTGGTCGTGATGCGCACCAGATTTTTGCCTTCGTTCGTGTTGGCAGCCGCGACCACCCAGATATCGTCGTTGAAATTCCGGTCAGGATGGTCGGAGCGATTGCTCACGAAGGCGATAGAACGCCCGTCGGGCGACCAAACCGGGGCCGTGTCGTCATAGTCGCCGGAAGTGATCTGGGTAACCTTGTGGTCCGTCACGGAGAAAACGTAAAGGTGCATCCGCCGGCGGTCGAGATAGCCGATTTCATCTTCTTTGAAGTGAAGGCGGTCGATCACCCACGGCCTGGGCTTCGGTTTGGGTTTGTCCGCGTCGTTCTGGTCGTCCTTGTGCTGGGCGGCTTCGACTTCATCGGGCGTCGGATCCTGCAGGACGAGCACGAGCCGGTCGCCCGTGGGCGACCAGACGAAGTCGTCGACATCCTGAATCGTATCGGTGAGCTGCTGCGCTTCGCCGCCCTGGCGATTCAGCAGCCAAACTTGTTTTTTCCCGTCATCGCCGCGAGCCGAAACAAAGGCGAGATACTTCCGGTCCGGGCTCCAGCGGGGATGGGACGAGGACTCGTCTTTTGACGTGAGAGGTATGGCTTGGCCGCCGTCGGAGGAGATCATCCAGATGCGATCTTCGTTCTTGTCGTCTTTCAGGCTGGCGGTCGTAACGACGTAGGCCACCCACTTCCCTTCCGGGCTGATCTGAGGATCGGTGACCGCTTTGATTCGGAAGTAATCGTCAACGGTGAGATTGCGTTTGGCGGACGCGGCAGCAGAAGGTGGCGCGGGGGAGACTGCGAGATGAGACGGCGGCGCGGCGTGCGATCGAGTGGCAGCCGGCGAAATCCCTATCAAAGTCACTGCGACCAACGGAATTATGAGTTTCATTTCGAAAGAGTTATCCTCCGAGCCTCGTTATCCATGCGGCCGCACAGTGTAACAGCGCGGCGGTACCGCAACCAAGAGCGCCAGGTGCAACGTCCACTTGCCAAGGCGCAATCAGGGGGGAACGAGCTAGCTCTCGCTACCCAGAGCGGGCTGCGGCCGGAGAGCACCTGTTGTCTCACGGGATGATGCGTGCGAGCGTGCTAAGATTGCCGGATTATGATTCGCAATCAAAGCGAGACGACGGTATGGCGTGGCCCCAATCGGGTGCGCCCGTGAAGATCAGCCGAGAAGACGTGCTGCGGGTGGCGGAACTGGCGCATCTGGAGCTTTCGCCGGAGGAAGTGGAGACGTACCGGGGGCAGCTGGACGAGATTCTGACCTACATTGCCAAGCTGGAGGAACTTGACGTCTCGGCGGTGGAGCCGATGGCACAGGTGCTGCAGCCCGCCTCGGATTCGCATCCGGAGCTTCGCGAGGACACGCTGATTCCGTGCGACGTCGCTGAGGCGATCCTTGGGCAAGCGTCCGACGCGAAAAAACCGTTCTTCCGAGTGCCGAAGGTGATCGAACGGTAGGCCGCGGGCTGAAGCTCATTTGAAACCATCGACGAACGCAGATCAACACTGGTAAGAAACAAGGGCGCAGCAAGCGGCGCCCTGCACGGATTCGAGGTGGAGAGAGATCGATGAGTGCGGTCCCATGGACAATCCGAGGCGTTCGTGACGCGCTGAAGGCAAAGAAGATTTCGGCGCGGGAACTCGCGTCGGACTTCTACGCCCGGATCGGCCAGCGGAATCCCGAGCTGAACGCGTTTCTGGCGCTGAGTCCCGAGCGCGCTTACGCGCAGGCGGATCGGGTGGATGCCGCGATTGCCAAGGACGAAAACCTGCCGCCATTGGCAGCGGTTCCGATCGCGATCAAGGACGTGATCAGCACGAAGGGCGTTCGCACGACGTGCGGCTCGAGGATTCTGGAGAATTACCTTCCACCGTTCGACGCCACGGCGGTCGAGCGGCTGGAGAGGGCCGGCGCCGTGATTCTCGGGAAAACGAACTGCGACGAGTTCGCGATGGGCAGTTCGAACGAGAATTCGGCCTACGGGCCGGTGCGAAATCCGGTCGCGCTGGACCGGGTTCCCGGGGGTTCGAGTGGAGGCTCGGCGGCTGCGGTGGCGGCAGGGCTTGCGGTGGCGTCGCTGGGCACGGACACAGGCGGGTCAATTCGCCAGCCTGGCGCCTGCTGTGGCATTCCGGCGCTGATGCCGACCTATGGGCGTGTTTCGCGGTACGGGCTGATCGCGTTCGCGTCGTCACTGGACCGGATCGGCCCGTTCGCCACGACAGTGGCCGATGCCGCCGCGATTATGACCGTGATCGCCGGGCGCGATGAGAACGATTCGACATCGGCACCAGTTCCAGTGCCGGACTACGCGGCAGAAATCGGCAAGCCGCTGCAAGACTTTCGAATCGGCGTTCCTGAAGATTATTTCGGCGAAGGGCTCGACGGCGAAGTGCGAGCGAAGGTGCAAGCGGGTATCGCGTTGCTCGAGCAGTTGGACTGCAAGCGTGTTCCTCTGCACATGCCGCACACGGACTACGCTATCGCGACCTACTACATCATCGCGACGGCCGAGGCCAGTTCGAACCTCGCGCGATACGACGGTGTGCGCTACGGCCTACGCGTGCCGGGCGGAACGCTGATCGAAATGTACAGGAAGACGCGCGAGCAAGGATTCGGCGCGGAAGTGAAACGCAGAATCGTGCTGGGGACATACGCGCTTTCGGCCGGTTACTACGACGCCTATTATTTGCGGGCGCAGAAAGTGCGGTCGCTGATCGCGCAAGATTTTGCGGACGCGTTTCAGAAGGTGGACGCGATCGTGACGCCCACGGCACCCACACCTGCCTTCCGCCTGGGAGAGAAAACGGCCGACCCTCTGCAGATGTATCTAGCTGATATATATACAGTTACGGGATCCCTGGCGGGCGTGCCCGGGATATCCGTTCCGTGCGGCAAGACCAAGGCCGGGCTGCCCATTGGGATGCAAATCTTCGGGCGACACTTCGACGAAGCGCGCGTGCTGCGACTGGCGCATGCTTTCGAAGATGCGCAGGGATTCTCGATCTGAGGGAGAACCCGTAGGGCCAGCACGAAAGACTTAGTAGCGCCGGTGGAACGCCGCGATTGATTTCCGCGTATCTTCCCCGTACTCAAATAATTCTGGGAAAGTGTAGAAATATTCCGTAGCCGGCGGCTGCTTTCCAGCCGGTCGAAACGGAAGTAGCCGGACGGGTGGTCGCGGCGTCCGGCGCCCGACTACCCGCAATTCACAGAATGCAAGAGAGTTCCTGTTTTGAGGAGGCGGCCACGATGCCGCGACGGGTACCGCCGAGGTAGTACGGAACGACTATTGCAGGGGGAAAATGCGACGTTTAGATTGGTGATAGCATCTCAGGAATCAGAGGCAGACATGGTGCGAGTCAAATCCAGCCAAAAGGTCTTTACCGAGGAAGAAGTCGTGACCCTCACCGGCATCTGCCTGGAGCACTTGCGCGGCCTAGCCCGCAACCGGCATCTCGGGACGTTGGCCCGCGTCGCGGAAGCAGCCGGCGCAGAAGCCGAAAAGTGGCTCTTCACGAACTCGGACCTGATGATTCTTGCGGTTCTCCACCCCCGCTGCGAACACTAAGCCGTCGGCAACGGCTTCGCTTTCTCCTCGAACGCTTTCTCTTTCAATTCCAGGAACATACCTAGGGGCCTCTTCTCTCGGGCCGCCGCCATTTTCGACAGAGTTGCGGGCGGCGCGAGGTGCGGAGTATCCTGCTGGTCGCTTCAACCTCGAGGGCCGGGAAAGCATCATACCGTCAGAGACTTCGCTTAATGCGCGAACCACGAACCGGAACTGAACGCCTCGTGACCCGCAGGTTTTTCACGACACCGATCTTGCTGGCCGTGGGACTCGCCCTGTCTGCCACTCTTCTTGCGCGACGAATCGGGGCACAGCAGCAGTCACCAAATCGAGAACAGACGGCGCAGGAGGCGTCACCGAATCGTTCCTCGGCTTCCGACAGTTCGGGGCGCGGGACGAAACTGATGCTGAAGGACGGGACGTTCCAGCTCGTGCGCGAGTACAAGATCGAAGGCGATCGCATTCGCTATTACAGCCTGGACCGAGCGGACTGGGAGGAAATTCCGGCGTCGCTCGTCGATTGGGACGCGACAAAAAAGATGGAAACGGACGAGAGCCAGGCCGACGCAGCGCTCGTGAAGAAAGCGCGCCGGCAGGAAGAGGAGCGGCGGATCATGCCGCTGGGGATTGACGCCAGCCTGGAGGTGGCTCCGGGCGTTTTCCTGCCGCCGGGCGAGGGAGTCTGGGTCTTCAACAACAAGAGCGTCCTGCAGGTTCCGCCAGCCGAGCCGACCTACAAGACGAACAAAAAGCGGGAAATCGAAAAGATTCTATCGCCCATTCCGATCATATCCACGCGCCACTCCGTTCTGATCACGGGTTCGCACGCGAAACTGAGGGTCCGCACGGGACAACCGGAGTTTTACATGCGCACAACGGCAAACTCCGAGCCGGATCTGCAATTGGTGGCCGCCCAGATTGAAGGCTCCCAAAGGAAGATCGCAAAGGTGGATCAGCTCTTCAAGATGGAACAGGCCACTACCAACCCACTTATGATGCAGCGCTGGCAGGTCGCGAACGACGTGTACCGCTTCACGCTGGGCCAGACGCTGCAGCCCGGCGAATACGCTCTCGTCGAGGTGATTCCCGGCAGAACGGATCTGGATCAATTGAGCATCTACGTGTGGGATTTCGGCGTGGATGCCGCTTCGGGGGAATCAAAACAGCCGGCGAAATGACGCCGGGCGCGCGCTTACTTCACTGAACTTTGAGGTTGAAGGAGATCAACCAGCAATGCGGCAAGGGCAGAAACCTGAAACGGCTTTTGCAGGATGTGGGCGCCTTTCTTTTTCAGGTCAGCGGCTTTCGCCGGTTCCACCAGGTCGCCGGTCATGAAAACGAACGCGTGCGCGGGTTGCGAGGAACCCTGCCGGACGCGCTCGAAAAGTTCGGTTCCGAGCTGGCCGGGCAGGTTGAAGTCGCAGAGCACGAAATCGTAGGTCTCTGCGGCAAGCAGGCGGAGCGCGGAAGGGACATTTTCCGCGCAATCCACTTTCAAACCACGCGTTGCGAGTCCTTCCTGGACGATCTCCCGGATACTCTCCTCGTCGTCCACCACGAGGACGGAACGGTTGCTCAAGGCCCGGGACGCTTTCGAGGCACCTTTTTCCGATGATCTCGAGGGCGTCCTCGCCTCTTCGGGGACAGCGGGCAACAGAACACGGAATATGGCGCCTGCCCCGGCTTGAGATTGCACTTCGATCGTTCCGCCGTGCTCCTTCACGACAACGAGGCTGATGGTCAAGCCGAGGCCGGAGCCGCCGCCGGGGCGTTTGGTGGTGAAGAACGGATCGAAGATCCTCTGGATGTCGCCGGGAGGAATTCCGGGCCCGTCGTCGGCAAACGTCACGACGACGAAGCCGTCCCGAGCGGCAAGCGAGATCTCGATCGATCCACGGCCGCGCGCGGGGGAAATTGCCTGCTCGGCATTCGTGAGGATGTTGAGAAATGCCTGAGAGAGAAGCTTGGCGTCGGCCTCGACGAGCGGCAAGCCTTCGGGTGCGCTGAAGCGGAGCGCGATGTTCTTGGCGGCGAGGCGGTCCCACTGGCTGTCGACCAGCTGTTTGACGACACCGGCCAACTGGATTTTCAACCGGCCCTGGGCGGGCGGCCGCGAAAAGGCGAGAAGGTTCTGGACGATGTCGGCGGCGCGTCTCGCTTGCTGAACGACGATGTCGGCATGGCGGCGGGCGGAGTCGTCGGTGGCGCGCTCGCGCAGCAGGTCGCCCACACCGAGAATCGCGGTGAGGGGGTTGTTGAGTTCGTGCGCGGCCCCCGTGAGCATTTGCCCCATGGCCGCGAACTTCTCGCTGCGCGTGAGCTGCTCCTCGAAATGTTTCGAATCCGTGACGTCGCGAGCGGAAGCGACGACGCCGCTGATGCGCTCGCCCTCGTACAGCGGGCCCGCGTTGGCCCGGAGCGTCCGCCAGGTTCCGTCGCGGTGCTGGAGGCGGAATTCCACCTGGACTTGCGGGGTGGCAGCGGTGAGTAACTGCTGCAGCGCTTCCCTCAGCTTCGGAGCGTCTTCGGGATTGACTCGCCGCGTCACTTCTTCACCGATGTATTGCCGCGGCGAATTGCCGAGCAGATCTTCGACGCGCTGGCTGACGTAGGTGTAGCGGCCTTCGCAATCGAGCACGGCAATCACGTCAGGGAAATTGGCGATGAGGCGGCGCACGAATTCCTGCTCCTGCTGGAGACGCCGTTCGATTTCCCGGCTCTCGGTCACGTCGACGAGGGTGCCCTGGAATCCGGCGAATCGCCCTAAGGCATCGCGAATCGAAACGGCGGAGGCGCGACAGTGGATTTCCCGGCCCGACCGGTGCCGAAGAACGATTTCGCGGTCCTCGACCGAGTTCGACGATTCCAGCTCGCGCATCAGAGACTCGAATTCCGCAGACCGAACGTAGAAATCGCGAAGATTCTTCGCGCGTATCTGCTCTTTCTCCGTGTAGCCGAGCATGCGCTCAAGAGCGGGATTGGCATCGCGCAAGCGGCCGTCGGGCGCAGCGAAAAACATGCCTTCCCGCAAGGAAGCAAACAATTCGGCCAGGCGAACCTCGGAATCGTGCTCGGCGCTCGCGTCGCGCGCCCATCCAATCACCGCCGTGATTTCATTTTTTTCCGTCACCGCCTGGAACCAGCAAGAAAAATGGCGCAGGCGCTTGTCTTTTCGCAGCCGGACCGGGATGGTTCCCCGCCACGTTCCGTTCTCCGCGAGGAAGGCGCGCGAACGCTTCGCATCCGCAAGCGAGGGGGACTCGACGAAGTCCGTGAAGGGATGGCCGATGAATTCGGCGAAAGGAGCGTCCAGAAGTTCGGCGACGCGCCGATTTGCGACAAGGATTTCGCCGTCCAGAGAAAGCGTGAAAACGGCCTGGTCGAGATTGTCAATCAGTTCCCGATAGTTCTGCTGGGAACGCGAAATAATCTCGACAAGCCTTTCCAGCGCAGGTTCCGGACGCGATTCCGCCTGCTTCGGCTTTTCCCGGTCGTTGGCAAGGTGCTCGGACATCATTCGGCGCTCAAGCGGCTTCAACAAAAAGCGGAAGATTCGCTCAAGAAAATTCTACAGGTAAACGAGCTTGCCGGCGTGAAGAAAGCGGCGAGGCATGACGAGTCCTCCAACAGGCCGCCCCTTTCCAACCGTAACGCTAAGTCCCGTGCAATGAGATCAGTGAGGATGCGCAACTGATCTTGTACCTGGAAAGCGGGAATTTTTTGGCTGGAGGCAAGAACGGAGTTTCCACGAAGAGCTCCCTGCGAGCCGCCCAGGAGCCGTTTCCGTAGCCGGCTTGGGAATCTGTCCACAATGACAAAAAAGGGCAACTCCGATCGAGTCGGGGTTGCCCTTTTTCAGCCAGGTCTGAGATTGGATCAGCTCTCGGCCACCGCGTCCGTGTCCTTGCGGAGGAAGTCGAGCGCCGCGGCTTCTTCCGGCGTGAGCTCGGGCTCGATCGGTTGCGGCTCTTCCTGCGGCAATTCGGTCAGGAGCTGGATATTGCGGTAGCGATCGAGACCCGTGCCCGCGGGAATCAGCCGGCCCATGATCACGTTCTCCTTCAGGCCTCGCAGATAATCGACCTTTCCGGAGATGGCCGCTTCGGTGAGAACGCGGGTGGTCTCCTGGAAGCTGGCCGCGGAGATGAAGGAATCGGTGGAGAGCGACGCCTTCGTGATGCCGAGGAGCAGCGGGCGCCCGGTTGCGGGACGTCCACCGTCGTGGATCACGCGATCGTTCTCCTCGCGGAAGCGGAACTTGTCGACCTGCTCCTCGAGAAGGAACGTGGTGTCGCCGACGTCCTCCACCTTTACCCAGCGCATCATCTGACGGACGATCGTTTCGATGTGCTTGTCGTTGATGTTGACGCCCTGGAGACGATAGACCTCCTGAACCGAGTTCACGAGGTACGCCTGCGTGTACTTTTCGCCGAGGACCGCGAGCAAGTCGTGCGGATTGAGCGGACCATCGATGAGCGGCTCGCCGGCACGCACGCGCTCGCCTTCCTGAACGTTGATGTGGACGCCGCGCGGGATGGAATATTCCTTCACCGTCTTTCCGTCCTCGCTCTCGACGTAGATCTTGCGCTGGCCTTTGGCGATTTCGCCGTACTTCACCGCGCCGTCGATTTCGCTGATGACCGCGGGGTCTTTCGGCTTGCGCGTTTCAAAGAGCTCGACGACGCGGGGCAAGCCGCCGGTGATGTCCTTGGTCTTGGTGGTCTCGCGAGGGATTTTCGCGAGCACGTCGCCCGCCTGCACTTCGTCGCCGTCGGCCACCATCAAGTGAGCGCGAGACGGCATGAGATAGCGTTTGCGGACGCGCCCGGCCGAATCCTTCACCATGATCGTGGGCTGGTGCTTCTCGTCGCCCGCAGGGAGCGTGACGACGAGCTGGGAAAGGCCGGTGACCTCGTCAACCTGCTCTTCGATCGTGAGGCCGGGCTGCAGATCCTTGAACTGGATCGTGCCGCCCGTTTCCGTCAGGATCGAGAACGTGTAGGGATCCCACTCGACCATAATCTGGCCCAGGGTGACCGGTTGGCCGTCTTCCACGCGCAGGCGCGCGCCATAGACCACGTGGTGGCGTTCCTTTTCGCGGCCCTTCTCGTCGACAACCGCGATCAGGCCGGATCGGTTCATGGCGATAAACGTCTTCCCGCGGCCTTCGACGACGTTCATGTCGATAAATCGCACGAAGCCGTTGTTGCGAGCCTCGACCTTCGATTGCTCGGTGACGCGCGTAGCCGTACCGCCGATGTGGAACGTGCGCATGGTGAGCTGAGTTCCGGGTTCGCCGATGGACTGCGCCGCGATCACGCCCACTGCTTCGCCCAATTCAACGAAGCGCCCGGTGGCCAGGTTGCGCCCATAGCAGCGGGCACAGACGCCGCGCTTCGATTCGCACGTCAGCACGGAGCGAATCTTCACGCGCTCGATGCCGGCGGCCTGAATCGCGTTGGCCAGCTCCTCAGTGATTTCCTGGTTGATCTCGACGATCGTGTTGCCTTCGTAGTCTTTGATCTTCTCGAGCGAAACGCGGCCGACGACGCGGTCGCGCAACGGCTCGACTTCGACTCCCGCTTCCAAAATGGGCTCGACGTAGATGCCGTCGCCGGTGCCGCAGTCGAATTCGTTGATGATCACGTCCTGGGCCACGTCGACGAGCCGGCGCGTGAGATAGCCCGAATCCGCCGTCTTCAGCGCCGTGTCGGCGAGGCCCTTGCGAGCGCCGTGCGTGGAGATGAAGTATTCCAGCACGGCCAGTCCTTCGCGGAAGTTGGACGTGATGGGCTGCTCGATGACTTCGCCGGAGGGCTTGGCCATCAAGCCGCGCATCCCGGAAAGCTGGCGAATCTGCTGCTTCGATCCGCGAGCGCCGGAGTCGGCCATGACGTAAATCGGGTTGATCACGCCTTCCTTGTCCTGTTCCTCGAGCGCCTTGAACATCTCGTCGGCGACTTTCTCGGTGACGTCCGACCAGATGGCGATGACCTTGTTGTAGCGCTCGCCGTTGGTGATGGCGCCGTCGAGATACTGCTGCTGGACCTTGAAGACTTCGTGTTCGGCGGCATCGACGAGCTTGTACTTGACGCTGGGGATGACCATATCGCTGATGCCGATGGAAATGCCGGCCTTGGTCGCGTACAGGAAGCCGAGTTCCTTGAGCTTGTCGAGCGCGACGACCGTCTTTTCAAGCCCGAAGCGCAGATAGCAGTACTGCACGAGAGCCTGAACGCCCTTCTTCTTCAGCAAGCCGTTGATGAACGGCATGTCCGACGGCAGATGATCGTTGAAGATCACGCGGCCAACGGTTGTGTGCAGGAACTGCCGGTTGAGCTGGACGGGCTCGGTGTGCGGAACGTCCTGATCGTCGTAGGCGTTGGTGAGGTCGATTACTTCGCCGGTGTAGCGCAAGCGAACAGGCGTGAGCAATTCCACCTCGCCGGCTTCGAGCGCCATAATGACTTCGTCAATAGAGCCGAAGGCGCGGCCTTCGCCCTTGGCCTTCGGCTTGGACTTGGTCATGTAGTAGATGCCGAGCACCATGTCCTGCGTCGGCACGGCGAGAGGCAAGCCGTTGGCCGGCGAAAGAATGTTATGCGAGCTGAGCATCAGCACGGACGCTTCGACCTGCGCCTCGGGCGAAAGCGGAATGTGCACGGCCATCTGGTCGCCGTCGAAGTCCGCGTTGAACGCGGTGCAAACGAGCGGATGGATGCGAATCGCCTTGCCTTCGACGAGCACGGGCTCGAACGCCTGAATGCCCAGGCGGTGAAGCGTGGGAGCGCGGTTGAGCAACACCGGATGCTCGCGGATCACGTCCTCGAGAATGTCCCAGACGATCGCTTCCTGCGCTTCGACGAGCTCCTTGGCCTGCTTGATCGTGGTGCAGTGGCCAGCGGCTTCGAGCCGGTGATAGATGAACGGCTTGAACAGCTCGAGGGCCATCTTCTTCGGCAAACCGCACTGGTGGAGCTTCAGTTCCGGGCCGACGACGATTACCGACCGCCCGGAGTAATCCACGCGCTTGCCGAGCAGGTTCTGACGGAAGCGACCCTGCTTGCCCTTGAGCGTGTCCGAAAGCGACTTGAGCGGACGGTTGTTCGTTCCGCGGAGAACACGGCCGCGACGGCCGTTGTCGAAGAGGGCATCGACGGCTTCCTGCAGCATGCGCTTCTCGTTGCGAACGATCACGTCCGGCGCGTGGAGTTCCATGAGCTTCTTCAACCGGTTGTTGCGGTTGATCACGCGGCGGTAGAGATCGTTCAGGTCCGAGGTGGCGAAACGGCCGCCATCGAGGGGCACAAGGGGCCGCAATTCCGGCGGAAGAACCGGGACGACATCGAGAATCATCCATTCCGGCTTGTTTCCGCTCTTGCGAAAGGCCTCGACCACTTTGAGCCGCTTGGCGTACTTGATCCGCTTCTGCAGGCTCGGATCGATCTTCATTTTTTCGCGAAGCTCTTCGGAGAGCTTGTCGGTATCGATGCGACGGAGAAGCTCCTTGATCGCTTCCGCGCCCATACCGGCTGTAAATCGGCCCGCGTATTCGCGCTGAAGCTCGCGAAGCTTTTCTTCCGGAATCGTTTCCTTTTCCTTGAGCCCGGGGACTTCGCCCGGCTCGATGCAGACGAACGTCTCGAAGTAGAGGATGTGCTCGAGATCCCGCATGGTGATGTCGAGCAGGTAGCCGATGCGGCTCGGCAATCCCTTAAAGAACCACACGTGAGAGCAGGGCGATGCCAGCTCGATATGGCCGAGACGCTCGCGGCGAACCTTGCTCAGCGTGACTTCCACTCCGCACTTGTCGCAGATGACGCCGCGATGCTTCATCCGCTTGTACTTGCCGCACAAACACTCCCAATCGGTGACGGGGCCGAAAATCTTGGCGCAGAACAGGCCGTCCCGCTCCGGCTTGAAGGTGCGGTAATTGATCGTCTCCGGTTTGGTCACCTCGCCGTGCGACCACGACCGGATTTTTTCCGGACTCGCCAGGCTGATGCGAATGGAATCGAAATCCGCAATCTGGCTGGCGCGATCATAAGGACTAGAACGATACAAGGGCTGCCTCCCTCCCCGACTACGCCGGGGTAAAAACTTGTCGAAGGTCGTTGCGCGCGGGCGGAAGAATCCGCCCGGCGCTCAAAAGATCAATCCGCCGCTTCAGCCTTTTCGAGCTGGGGCTTCTGGCGTTTCATCAGCTCGACGTCCAGGCACAGCGACTGCAACTCGCGGACAAGGACGTTGAACGATTCGGGCACGCCGGGCTCGATACCCGGCTCACCCTTGACGATGGCCTCGTAAATCTTGGCACGTCCGTACACGTCGTCCGATTTGGCCGTGAGCAGCTCCTGCAGAATGTGCGCGGCGCCGTACGCTTCGAGAGCCCAGACTTCCATTTCACCGAAGCGCTGTCCGCCGAACTGCGCCTTTCCACCGAGCGGCTGCTGCGTGATCAGAGAGTAGGGACCGATGGAACGCGCGTGAATCTTGTCGTCGACCAGGTGCGAAAGCTTGAGCATGTAGATATAGCCCACGGTGACTTCCTGCGCGAACGGATCTCCGGTCATGCCGTCGTGGAGCGTGATTTTGCCGCTCTCCGGGAGTTCGGTGAACTCGAGGAGGTGGCGAATATCCGCTTCGCGAGCGCCGTCGAAAACCGGCGTAGCCATCGGAACGCCTTCACGGAAGCCGTGCGCGACGTCGAGTAGAGCGTCGTCGTCGAGGTGCGCAATCGACTTCCACACCGAAGTCGGCCCGAACGCCTCCTTCAGCCACTTGCGGACGGCGTCCGCGCGAGATTCCTTGTCGTCGAGAATCTTTCCGATGAGCTCGCCCAGCTCCTTCGAGGCCCACCCGAGATGGGTTTCGAGAATCTGGCCGACGTTCATGCGCGAAGGAACGCCCAGCGGATTCAGGACGATTTCCACGGGCGTGCCGTCCGGCATATAGGGCATGTCCTCTTTAGGAACGATGCGTGCGATCACGCCCTTGTTGCCGTGGCGTCCGGCCATTTTGTCGCCGACGGAAAGCTTGCGCTTCATGGCGATATAGACCTTCACCAGCTTGATCACGCCCGGCGGCAACTCGTCGCCCTTCTTGAGCTTGCCGATGCGCTCGTCGGTGATCTTGCGCAGCACATCGATCTGACGCGACGTCATCTCCTCGATTTCGTCGATTTTCTCGATGAGCAGGGGATCCTTTTCGTTCAAGCGCAAGCGCTTCAGGTTGCGCGTGGAGATTTTTTCGAGCATGTCGCGGGTGAGCTCGGTGCCTTTCGTGAGCAGGCGCTTGTTCGTGCGCTCGTCATGGAGGTCGGTGACCAGCTTCTGACCGCTCAAGAGGCTGGTCAGGCGCTTCAGGCGCTCGTCGGTGAGAATGCGGATCTCATCGGCGAGGTTCTTTTCGAGCTTGGCTACCTGGGCCCCTTCGATGGCCTTGTGGCGCTCGTCCTTTTCCGCGCCCTTGCGGCAGAAGATCTTGACGTCGACGATGGTTCCCTCGATGCCCGGCGGGCAGTAGAGAGACGCGTCGCGAACGTCGCCGGCCTTCTCGCCGAAGATGGCGCGCAGGAGCTTCTCTTCCGGCGTCAGCGTGGTTTCGCCCTTCGGCGTCACCTTGCCCACCAGAATATCGCCGGGCTTCACGGTGGCGCCGATGCGGATCACGCCGCTCTCGTCGAGATTGCGCAAAAAGCCCTCGTTGATATTGGGAATATCGCGCGTGATTTCTTCGGGGCCCAGCTTCGTATCGCGAGCCTCGATTTCATACTCTTCGATGTGGATCGAAGTGTAGTAATCCTCCTCGACCAGCTTTTCGCTGACCAGGATGGCATCCTCGAAGTTGTACCCGCGCCACGGAACGAAGGCGACGAGCACGTTTCGGCCAAGCGCGAGCTCGCCGCGATCCGTGCAGGGTCCGTCTGCGAGCACTTGCCCCTGTTTTACGCGATCGCCCGCGCGCACCAGCGGCTTCTGGTTGATGCAGGTGTTCTGGTTCGAGCGCTTGAACTTGGTGAGCAGGTAGATGTCGGAACCGACTTCGCGGCTCAGCACGCCCGACTGATCGGACTCGACGCGCACGATGACGCGCTCGGAATCGACCTGGTCGACGATGCCGTCGCGCTTCGCCACGATGACCGCTCCGGAATCGCGCGCGGTGACGCGTTCCATGCCCGTTCCCACCAGCGGAGCCTCTCCCTTGATGAGCGGCACAGCCTGGCGCTGCATGTTCGAACCCATGAGCGCGCGGTTCGCGTCGTCGTTCTCGAGGAACGGAATCAAGCTGGCGGCAACGGAAACGAGCTGCTTCGGCGACACGTCGATGTAGTCCACTTCATCGCGGCCCTTCAGCACGAAGTTCCCGGCTTGGCGGCAGTTGACCAGTTCGGTCGTGATTTTCATTTTGTCGTCGAGCGCAACGTTGGCCTGCGCAACGACATAGCGGTCTTCTTCCCAAGCGGAAAGATAAAAGCAATACGGCTCGACCACCACGCGCCGGCGCTTCAGATCCTCGTTGGCTCCTTCGGCCTTCTCCTGCTCGACGATCTCCCCGACCTTGAATTCGCTGTCACCCGCGTTGATCACCTGAACGTAGTCGGTCACACGGCCGCCCTTTACCTTGCGGTACGGCGACTCGATGAACCCGAACTCGTTGATTCGCGCGTAGCACGAAAGCGAGCTGATCAAACCGATGTTCGGGCCTTCCGGCGTCTCGATCGGGCAAATGCGCCCGTAGTGCGTCGGGTGAACGTCGCGAACTTCGAATCCGGCGCGTTCACGGGAAAGACCGCCCGGCCCGAGAGCGGAAAGGCGCCGCTTGTGCGTGATTTCGCTCAGCGGATTGGTCTGATCCATGAACTGCGAAAGCTGCGAACTGCCGAAGAATTCGCGGATCGCGGCCATCACCGGCTTCGCGTTGACGAGGTCGTGCGGCATCGCCGTCGACATTTCCTGGTACACGGACATCTTTTCCTTGATCGCGCGCTCCATGCGCACCAGGCCGATGCGGAACTGGTTTTCGAGCAATTCGCCCACCGCGCGGACGCGCCGGTTGCCCAGGTGATCGATGTCGTCCACCGTGCCGACGTTGCGGCGCAGCTTCAGCAGATACTTGATCGCCGCGACGAAATCCCCGGGATCGAGGGTGCGCTTGTCGAGCGGAGTCTCCAGACCCAGCTTGATATTGAATTTCAGGCGTCCGACCTTGCTGAAATCGTACTTGCGGGCGTCGAAGAACATGCCGTTGAATAGCGCCGTCGCCGTTTCGAGCGTCGGAGGATCACCCGGACGCAGCTTGCGGTAAATTTCGATCAGCGCTTCCTTGGGCGTTCGGATCGAATCCTTTTCGATCGTCCGCGAGACGATCACGCCCACTTCGTCGCGCTCCGGAAAGCAGACATCGACTTCCGTGATTCCCGCTTCGGCAATCGTCGCCCACATCTCGCCCGTGACCGGCTTGTTCGATTCGAGCAGAACCTCGCCGGTTTGGCGGTTCACAAGTTCTCCGACGGTGAGCGCGCCCTCGAGATCGCCGGCGCCCACTTCCACCTGCGTCACGCGGGCCTTGACGAGTTCCTTGTACAGCGTGTCGGAGATGCGCTTGTGCGCGCCGACCAGCACTTCGCCCGACTTGGGGTGCTTGATTTCGCGAGTCAGCTTGCGGTCGACCAGGCCTTCGGAAACGTTCCAGTAGAGCCCGTTGTCATGCAGCGAAACGCGCTCCACCTGGTAGAACGTGCGGAGAATGTCCTCATTCGTCTTCATGCCCAGCGCGCGCAGGAAGATCGAGCCCAGGAATTTGCGCTTGCGGTCGATGCGAACGTAGAGAATGTTCTTCGTGTCGTACTCGAACTCCACCCACGAGCCGCGGTACGGAATGATCTTGCCGAGGAAATAGCTGCGATTGTTCGCCGTCTCGAAGAAGACGCCGGGCGAGCGGTGCAACTGGCTGACGATCACGCGCTCGGTCCCGTTGATGATGAATGTGCCGTTCTCCGTCATCAGGGGAATATCGCCGTAGAAAACTTCCTGCTCCTTGATGTCGCGGATGGACTTCGAGCCCGTGTCCGGATCCTTGTCGTAGATCGTGAGACGGATGGTGACCTTCAGCGGCGCGGCATACGTCATTCCGCGCTCCTGGCACTCGTTCACGTCATATTTCAACTGCAGCGTCACCGGATCACCGCACTTGTTGCAGAAGGTGGGCGTGTTCTTGTTGAACGTGCCACACTTCGCGCAAATCACGTCGCCCGTCTTGTACGGGTTCGTGACCACGGAGGCGCCGCAATTCCGGCAGGTGGCGCGCAAGTGGTGCAGGCCGCGGAGGTGGCCGCACTTGCACTCCCAGTTGCCGATCGAGTAATCGACAAAATCGAGCTGCGAGAGCCCGCGAAAATCCTGGATCGGGAATACGGACGTGAACACGGATTGCAGGCCCGTGTCCTCGCGCTCGCTGGGCAGCAGGTCCATCTGCAGAAAGCGCTGATAGGATTTTTTCTGAACGTCGATCAGGTTGGGAATCTGGACCGTTGTCTTAATCTTGGCAAAGTCCAAGCGCTCGCGTTCCCGAACGACGCGATTGCCATTACGGGTGCTCATTGATGATCCTTTTTATAAATTGTGCCGGAACGGAAATCAGAGGCGGACACCCGCCCCTTCCGTCCGGGAAGGACGTGATTTGAGATTCTGGATTCCAAAGGAGCGCGTGTGCGTACGCGAATCTCCAGCCGCAGCCCTCGGCAGCCCGCAAGCGCCGCTACTTGACGTCGACCTTGGCTCCGGCGTCTTCGAACTTCTTCTTGATCGTGGCGGCTTCGTCCTTGCTCACGCCCTCTTTCACCGTCTTGGGCGCGCCGTCCACCAGGTCCTTGGCTTCCTTCAAGCCCAGGCTGGTAACTTCGCGAACCGCCTTGATCACGTTGATCTTGTTAGCGCCGACTTCGGTGAGAACGACGGAAAACTCCGTCTTCTCCTCCGCTGGCGCTGCCGCTCCGCCGCCCGCCGCTCCGCCTGCCATCACCATCGGAGCCGCCGCGGCAGCCGACACGCCGAACGCTTCTTCCATTTTCTTGACGAGATCGGAAGCCTCGAGCAGCGTCAGCCCCTTGATCTCTTCCAGGATCGTCTCTACTTTGCTAGCCATGCGTTTCCAGTCCTCCTCCGAATTAAGAAACTCGAATTACTGAGCCGTTTCGGGCTTTGGCGTGTGGCTGCCTGCCCCGAATTTCTCCGCTTTTACCGCCTCGCTGGTTACCACCGCCAGATTGCGCGGCACGGCGGCCATTGCCGTGGCCACGCGCTGCGCGGGCGCGTTCAGCAGAAACATGATTTTGCTGATCAGTTCTTCCTTGCCCGGAAGCTGCGCGAGTTGCGCAATCTCCTCGATCGAGACGACGCGGCCCTCCACCCATCCAGCTCGAAACCGAAACGCCGGAACATCCTTAGCGACTTTCGTCAGCACTTTCGCCAGCGCCACCGGATCGAGACGCGTATATGCAATCGAATTCGTGCCCTTCAGGTTCTTCAACAGCGGAGCCGTCGGTGTTCCTTCGGCGGCGCGCTCGGCCACCGTGTTTTTGACGACTTCATACTTGCCGCCCGCGGCTTCCACTTGCCGCCGCAGTTTCGTATCGGCCTCCACGGTAATGCCCTGGAAGGTCGAGAGAATGACGGTCGAAACGTTCGCGAGTTGCTCGCGCAACTTCTCGGCTTGCGTTCTCTTCTCGGCTTTCTTCATTCCGATCTTCCCTCCTGCCGTTCTCGGTTACGCCGCGACTGCCACAGCCGCGTCCGCCTCGGCGTGATCGATCGGGACGCCGGGCCCCATGGTGGAAGTGAGCGTGATTTTCTTGATGTACTTGCCTTTCGCGGCCGCCGGCTTGGCCTTGATCACCGCCGAGAGCAGGCTCTGCGCGTTCTCGGCCAGGTTCTTCGCCGGGAAACTGGTCCTTCCCACCGGCGAATGAATGATGCCGGTCTTGTCCAGGCGAAACTCCACTTTGCCCGCCTTCACTTCCTGAACCGCGCGAGCGACCTCGAACGTGACGGTCCCGGTCTTCGGATTCGGCATCAGGCCGCGCGGGCCCAGCACTTTTCCGAGGCGTCCCGCGGAGCGCATCATATCCGGGGTCGCGATCACCGCTTCGAAATCGGTCCAGCCCTCCTGGACTTTCTGCACCATGTCCTCGCCGCCCACGAAATCGGCGCCTGCATCCTTTGCTTCGCGCTGTTTTTCGCCGCTCGCGATCACCAGCACTCGCTTCGATTTCCCGAGCCCATGCGGCAGCACCACCGTTCCGCGCACCATTTGGTCCGATTGCTTCGGATCGACTCCGAGATTCAGGACCAGCTCGACCGTCTCGTCAAATTTCACGAAGTGAGCCTTGCGCAACAGCTCGGCAGCCTCTTCGAGTTTGTACGGGCGCGCTTCCACCAACTTTCGCGCGCGATCGATGTTCTTTCCGCCTTCTTTTCCGTTGCGGCTCATTTGCCTGTGTCTCCCGGCCTATTCAGTAACTTCGATGCCCATATTGCGCGCCGTGCCCATCACAGAGCGCATCGCCGCCTCCAGGTTCGTCGTGTTGAGGTCAGGCAGCTTCGTTTTGGCGATCTCTTCCACCTGCTTCTTGCTTACTTTCCCTACTTTGTTACGGTTCGGTTCCGGCGAACCCTTCACGATTCCGGCTGCGCGCTTCAGCAGCACCGATGCGGGCGGCGTCTTCAGGATGAACGTGAACGTGCGGTCGCTGTAGACCGTCACCAGCACCGGAAAAATCATTCCGTCGGGCTCTTTTGCCGTTTTCGCGTTGAACTGCTTGCAGAAATCCATGATGTTGAGCCCGTGCGGACCGAGGGCTGTTCCCACGGGCGGCGCCGGCGTCGCCTTGCCTGCCGGCAACTGCAGCTTCACCATCGCTTGTACTTTCTTCGCCATTTCCGATGTCCCCTGCGCGGCTCATTCGCCACGCCTATCTTGCAAAGCCCTATGCCGCCCTCTGAACCTGCGTAAAGCGCAGTTCGATCGTTAGCTCGCGGCTGAGAACGGTCAGCACAATCCTTAAAGTTCGCCGCTCCGCGTCCACGCCGGTCACGACGCCCGTGAAATTCGCGAAGACCCCGTCAAGTATTCGAACCTTCTCGCCGCTCGCGAAGCTGGACGCCACTACGCGACCTTTTCCACCTGCGCGAAATCCAGCTCGACGGGCGTGGAGCGCCCGAAGATCGTTACGGAAACTTTCAGCGTGCTGCGATCCGGATTCACCTCTTCGACCACACCCGTGAAATTCGCAAAGGGTCCTTCTCCGATGCGCACTTTCTCGCCGCGCTCGAAGGAAAGCTTCGGTTTCGGCTTTTCCGCCGTCGTGGTCGCGCGGTTCAAGATGTTCTGGACTTCCTCTTCGGTCAGAGGCGAGGGCGTCTGCCCCGAGCCGACGAATCCCGTCACGCGCGGCGTCGACCGCACGATGTGCCAGGTGTACTCGTCCATATCCATCTCGACGAGCACATATCCCGGATAGCACATTCGCGGCGAAATCACTTTCTTCCCGCCGCGCACTTCCATCACCGACTCCGTGGGGATGATCACCTGCCCGATCTTGTCCGTCAGGCCGAACGCCGCCACGCGGCTTTCGAGGCTTTCCTTCACCTTCTTCTCAAACCCCGAGTAGGTGTGGATGATGTACCACTGCTTTGCCATCTGTGTTTCCGTCATTTGCGAAAGTAATGCAGCAGCCACACCGATCCTCGGCTGAAAATCGAATCGGTGAGCGCGAAATAGAGGCCAAAAAAGGCCACCGTAATCACTACCACGATCGTCGTCGACCAAACCTGTTGCTTCGACGGCCAGTTTACCTGCCTCATCTCCACGCGAACCTCGTGAAGAAACTGGCGCAACCGCCGCGGGTATTCGCCCAACTTCCCGAACGACGAGGCCACCGCCCCGCCATTTCCACTGCCCCGAATTCCCTCTTGTTTCATTTTCAACGTTTCTGCCACGGAACCCTGTTCAGCCAAATGGCCACTGAAACCCTTCTCCGCCCGCCAGTTTCCTCTCCTGCGAAACTGGCAGGGGAGGAGGGATTCGAACCCCCACATCCGGTTTTGGAGACCGGCGGTCTACCGTTGAACCTACTCCCCTGGATTCCTCGACCCGGTCTACTTAACCTCTTTGTGCGGCGTATGCTTCCGGCACGAATTGCAGAATTTGCTCGTCTCCAACCGGTCCGGGTGCTTCTTCCGGTTCTTCGTGGTCGTGTAGTTTCGGTTTTTGCACTCGTTGCATTGCAGCGTGATGATTTCGCGCATGATCCTTTACTCGACGATCTCGGCTACGGCGCCGGCGCCGACGGTGTGGCCGCCTTCGCGAATGGCAAAGCGCAGCCCCTTCTCCAGCGCCACCGGCGTGATCAGCGTGATCTCCGCCGACACGTTGTCTCCCGGCATCACCATCT
>DATGHM010000152.1:0-48549 GCA_035307985.1 Candidatus Acidiferrales bacterium | reverse complement strand
CAGCGGCGTGTGCAGGAGCGGCGAGACGCGCTTGATAACCTCGAAGCCGACGAAACCCGCCAGGATGAATACGAAAAGATTGGAGATAAAATCCGCAGGCACCCGATCCCTCCTTTAACTCGGCGCAAGGTTACTTCAGGGATTGAAGCCCCTGAAAGTGCCGGCCTGAACGTCGGAGCTAACAGGACGCTGAAAAAGTCGAGCGGCAGCTTCAGGGGTTAAAACCCCTGATACAAAACGCCCACTTACGGCGGGGTTAAAACCCCGCCCTCCTGAAGACAAGGCGTTTTTCAGCAAGCTGCTAAAGCTCCGACGTCCTGAAAACCATCCGACTAAATCCACCACTACGGCGCTTGCTTTTGATTCGACTTCTGATCCGACTTTTGATCCGACTTCTGATCTGTCAGGGGCGGCATTCCGAAAAATTCGCGGACGCGAGCGTTCACCACTTCGCCGCCGCGCGTGACCAGCGTGCTGCGAATGATCTCGTCGTCGGCATCGAGACGCGGCTTGCCTTCCTTCACCAGGTGCGTGAGGAACGCAACCATATTGCGCGCGTACATCTGGCTGGCGTCGTGCGGAACGCTGCTGGCCAGGTTGAACCAGCCGATGATGGTGACGCCGTGCTCCACGGTCTTGTCGCCGAGCTTCGTGAGTTCACAATTGCCACCGCGCTCGGCGGCCAGATCGACGATGACCGAGCCGGGCGCCATTCCCTTGACCATCTCGGCAGTAACGAGAATCGGGGACTTCTTGCCGGGAATGACCGCGGCGGTGATCACGACGTCATGATCGGCCACGACCCGCGTGAGCAGCTCGCGCTGACGGTTGTAGAAAGCCTCGTCCTGCGCGCGCGCGTAGCCGCCCGCATCCTGGGCGTTCTGGGCTTCGACGGGCAGTTCGACGAATCGCGCGCCAAGGCTCTGCACCTGCTCTTTCACCGCGGGACGCAAGTCGTAGGCGGAAGTGACCGCGCCGAGCCGCCGCGCCGTGGCAATCGCCTGCAGGCCCGCCACGCCCGCGCCGATTACAAGGACACGGCCGGGAGTGATCGTTCCCGCGGCGGTGGTCATCATGGGAAAAAGGCGGGGCAGCGTGTCCGCCGCGATCAGGACGGCCTTGTAGCCTGCAATGGTTCCCATCGACGAGAGCGCGTCCATGCTCTGCGCGCGGGTGACGCGCGGCATCAGCTCGACCGCAAAGGAAGTGACTCCGGCACCGGCAATATCGCGGAGCGTGTCGACAGCGCCGAGGGGCCGCAGGAAGCCAAAAAGGATTTGGTCGCGGCGAAAAAGAGGGACGTCGGATTTGCCAGTCTTGTCATTCGAACCGTAGCAGAGGACCTGAATAATAATGTCGGCGGCGCGAAACACGTCTGCACGGCCTGGCAGAACGCTGGCGCCCTTTGAGACATAGTCGGCGTCTGGATAGCCCGCCTCAAGCCCGGCATTCTGTTCGATCACGACGTCAAGGCCGGCTTTCTTCAGGTTTGCAAGTACGGAAGGTACCAGCGCGACGCGGCGCTCGCCGGGATAAATCTCTCGAGGCACCCCAACAATCATCCGATCATTCCTCACTCCCCGAACCGCCGCGCACAGACAGAAATCATTTCGCGCGTCAATTTCCGCGTGGCATTCTACTTGATTTTTGGAGACGCGCATCGAGAATCTCGGGGCTTCGTGCGACCACATGCGATCCGGTTTTCTGAGTTAGAATGAGGCGCACGAAATTGCGAGGATCGCATGATTCACCGGTTCGTCTTTCACAACAACCGCGTACGGCCGATTGAGGAAGTGCGGCTATCGCCCGGGCAGGCCGGGCTCCTGAACGGATGGGGCCTGTTCACCACGGTGCGCATCACGGAAGGAATCGCTTTTGCGTTCGAGCGGCACTGGGAACGCCTGCAGCGCGACGCGTCGCGCACGCACTGCCCGTTTCCTTTTCAGATGGAAACCGTTCGAGCACAACTCGGCGAGGTGGTTCGCGCGAACCGTGTGAGCGAAGGATGCGCGCGCGTCTACGTTATTTATAACCAGGTCGGCTTCTGGCGGAGCGACGAGAATTTTCCAAAGGTCGATCTAATTCTGTATTCCGCTGACCTGCCCTCGTATCGCGAGCCTGCGCGGCTGGCTCTTCGCGAGCACGGGCGGCACGCCGCTTCCCCGCTCAGCGGCGTGAAGGTGACTTCCTGGTTGAACAACGTCTGGAACCTTTACGAGGCGCAACAGGCCGGTTGTGACGAAGTGGTTCTCCTGAACGAGCGCGGCGAAGTGGCCGAATGCACGGCCGCAAACATTTTCTGCGCACGCAGTGGACGTGTGGCGACGCCGCCGCTCGATTCAGGGTGCCTGGAAGGAATCACACGCGACATTCTGCTCGAAATCGGAGCCGGAGTGGGGGTGCCCGTCGAGGAGCGTATGCTGCGCCCCGAGGATCTTTACTCGGCGGACGAGGTCTTTATCTCCTCCACGAACCGCAGCATGATCGCCGTCGGCGAAATCAACGGGCACAAAATCGCCTCCGCGCCCGGCCCCATCGTGCAGACGCTCGAACGGGTCTTCGCAGCGTACGTCCGGGACTATATCGGGGTTCGCGCGGCTTCGGCCCACGAGTCCTGATCACGGCACAAGTTTCGGTCCATCCGGAATTCAGAAAGCTTGCGCCGGGCGCCCAGCAGTTCTAATCTGACGCGCCAGGAAACCATTCTTCTGCGGGAGTGAGCGTATGAAACAGAACGCGAAGCGGGAACTTCTGGTCGGAAGAGGCTGGGTTCAGGCCGTAGCGATTGTCTTTCTCCTTGGCTTCTTGATTCTGGGTCTGCTTGCCTACCGAACGTACACGGACGAACCGCCGATCCCCGCCGAGGTTGTGGATCCTGGCGGGAGCGTAGTCTTTACGCGCGCCGATGTGATTCATGGCCAGGAAGTTTTCTTGCGTAACGGCCTGATGGAGTACGGCACGATCTTCGGCCATGGCGCATATCTGGGCCCCGACTTCACCGCGGATTATCTCCATCGCGCTGCTCTTGTGGTGACGAACTACTATGGAGGTCCGCAATCGGACCGGGCAAAACAGCAGACGATAACGGATTTCAAGACCAACCGATATGATCCCGCCAGCGGCAAGCTTACCTACACAGCGGCCCAGGCAGCCGCGTTCGAAAAACTGGACGAGCATTACCGGCAGTTCTTCTCGCAGCCAACGACGCGATCCGGGCTGCGCCCGGGTGCAATTACAGACGCTGAACAAATCCGCGAACTGACCGCTTTTTTCAGCTGGTCGGCCTGGGCAGCAGCGGCCTTGCGGCCAGGGCTCGCTTACTCCTATACGAACAATTGGCCGCCGGAACCGCTGGTCGCGAATCACGCGACCGCCGATACGGTGGTCTGGAGCGTGCTTTCGCTGATTACATTGCTGGGGGGCGTTGGGCTGTTGTTGCTCGCTTTTGGACGCTGGAACTTCCTCGGCTGGCATGGAAAGGAACGGACCCGCATTTCCTTCTGCGCTCCGGGAAAAGTGAATTTGACCTCCGCTCAGCGAGCCACAGCCTGGTTTTTCCTGGTTATGGCGCTGCTCGCTTTGTTGCAAGCTCTGCTCGGGGCAGCCACACAGCACTACCGTGCGGACGTCGCCAGCTTTTTCGGGCTGAATCTCGCGCGAGTCTTACCCTTCAACATTGCGCGAACCTGGCACATTCAGCTGGCTATCTTTTGGGTGGCAACCTCGTTCCTGGCGGCGGGCATATTCCTGGCTCCGATGGTGGCGGGACACGAGCCGCGCCATCAGAACCGGCTTGCCTACGGCCTCCTGGGAGCACTGGCGATCGTGGTCTTCGGGAGTCTCGCCGGCGAGTATGCCGGGGTGGAAGGCTGGATTCGACATGGTTGGTCCTGGTTTGGCGACCAGGGTTTTGAATATCTGGACCTTGGCCGGTTCTGGCAGGTGTTGCTCACCGTTGGCCTGCTGCTTTGGGTGGCAATCATGTTCCGGGGATTGCGGACGCGCCTGGCACGGGAGCACATGGGCAATATGCCGTGGCTGTTTTTCTTCTCGGCGCTGTCGATTCCGGCATTCTACGCTGTCGGCCTGCTCGCGCGGCCGGCTGAGAATTTCACGACGACCGACTTCTGGCGATTCTGGGTCGTTCATCTGTGGGTAGAAGATTTCCTCGAGCTTTTCACCACCGTGATGGTGGCCTACCTGTTTGTTCTGCTGGGCGTGGTCCACGAACGCGTGGCTCTCAGAATGATTTATCTCGACGTTCTTCTCTACTCTGCAGGGGGCATGGTCGGCACGATGCACCACGTTTACTTTTCGGGGGAACCGGCGCTCCATATGGCTCTCGGCGCGTTCTTTTCGGCTGCCGAAGTGATTCCGCTGACCTTCCTGACACTCGAAGCGTGGAGCTTCCTGCAGCTTGGCGCGGTGCAGGAAGCAGGATCCCGCACGACGTTTCCTCACTTCTGGTCCGTGATGTTTCTTGCCGCGGTCGGGTTCTGGAATTTTCTGGGAGCCGGAGTATTCGGGTTCCTAATCAACCTTCCCATCGTTTCGTACTATGAAATCGGGACGGCTCTCACGCCGAACCACGGGCATGCAGCCATGATGGGCGTGTACGGGATGATGGCCGTGGGTCTGGCGCTGTTTTGTCTAAGGTACATCGTTCCCGAGAAACTGTGGTCGGACCGGGCGGCGAAGGTCAGCTTCTGGTCGTTGAACATTGGGCTGGCGTGGATGGTGTTTGCATCGCTATTTCCACTGGGCATCATGCAGCTGTACCACTCCGTGAACGAGGGGTATTTCTATGCCCGATCGCTTGAGTTCCTCAATAATCGAATCAATGTCCTGATCACCTGGCTTCGGTTTCCCGGCGATGTGCTATTCATTGTCGGCGGAATTCTGCCGGTGCTTTACCTTGCATGGCTGGGCGTTCGGCACGCGCCCGCCAGACTGACGGTTGAGGAACCCTCGGAAGTTCTCTTTACGGAAGTCGTGGAATCGGGCACGCGATAGTCATGATTCATGGCATGCATCCCGACGTTTTGATGGTCGCGGGATACGCGGTCCTCCTGGTGGGAGTGGCCGCCGTTCTAGAATTGGCTGCGCGGCAATCGCATCGCCTGTCGGAACAGTTCCACATCGCCGGGTTCACCTACCATCCCCAACTCGATGCGTGGAAGTGCCCCACCGGCCACCATCTTGAACGCAAGGAATCGGATTACGGACTGCGCGTCGTTGTCTATCAGGCACCGGCGCACGCTTGCAATACCTGCCATTGCAAACGGGACTGCACGGATTCAGACGATGGCCGGCGAATCGAACAACGGCTCGATTCATGGCTGCGATCGGAAATCCGCCGATTCCATCGCGGGCTTTCTCTCGTGTTGCTCCTGCTTGCGGCTCTGATCCTCGCGGCCGAGACCGGCGGACAGGACAGCTCGCGCGATTGGCTCGTTCTCGGACTTCTTCTCGTCCTGATCGGGACTTTTGGAATGCGCCTGCTTGCGTCTTTTCTAGCTCAGCAGAATTGAAGGAACGGACGCCGCGAGTTCGCGCGCAGCCTCTTATTGATTCACGCGGGCGATGCAGATGCTTGCCGGGCCAGGTCCTGGCGCCTCCGACGCCGGGGCCGATGACGTCGCGAGGTGAAATCGTGGAGCGGCCTGCGTTCGCGCGGCTTCCGCCCACAAGGTCGGACCGCGGTCCGGCCGGCGCTACAAGGGAGCAGGCGAGAACTCTCTACGCTATTTAGGGGAACCCGGATTCCCTTCTGCAGGTATCTGCGTATTCAAACACTTGCGAACGGTGTGTTCTCCTATGATCTGGTTGAATCAAGTTCAGACGGCTCAAGCGCAAACGTCACAACCGAAAGGGGATACGATGAATTGGGACCAGGTAGCAGGCAACTGGAAGCAGGTGAAAGGCAAGACGCGCGAACAGTGGGGGAAACTGACGAATGACGACCTGGACGTAATCGAGGGTCGCCGGGAACAACTGATAGGAGTCCTGCAGGAGCGCTACGGCTGGGCGCGGAACGAAGCCGAGAAGCAAGCGGACTCCTTCGTAAAGTCTCTAAAGGAAAGCAAGGCTGCTTCTTCACGCTAGGCCGCCCCCGTGCGGCAGATCGCATTAAGGAAGGCCCCAGGCTCGCGCGTTTGAGAGGGCGTCTGGGGCCTTCTTTTTTATTCGAGCGTATTGCACGGCCGGGCTAAGCTACGGATTCTATTTGGTTTAAATTTGGTTATACAACAGCCTCTAACGAGAACCCTTGAGTGGTTTGGCGGGAGATGCTGAGAGTTAAGAGCTGAACGAAAAACCGCAGGCAGTGCCTTGGGACGGTCGTCTACTTCTCGCGCACGCCAGCCCCTTACGAATTGATTCTGGCTTCCCGGCTGGCGTCGGATCCTTGCCGACCAGGAAGCCCAACGGCTTACTCGACACGGGTCAATCCGCGGCCATACTGGCGCCGGAGGCGCAGCGAATGCACAGGCGGGCCCAGGGGAGGGCCTGAAGACGCGCTTCGCGAATGGGGCTCTCACAGACCTCGCAGGTACCGTAGTCGCCGCTTTTGATTCTTGCCAGAGCGGCTTCGACTTCGGCGAGCTCGCGGCGCTCTCGTTCCAGCGTCACGACCGCGAGATCCCTCGCGAAGTTCCGCGTCGCCATATCGCCTTCGTCGTCCGGTCCCTGCTCCACCGTGACGTCATCCAGACGGTAATTCAACTTCCGGGCCAGCTCATCCTTTTTCTTCCGCAGCAAAGATTCAAACGCCGCGTTTCTTCGATTGCTGTGAATCGCATTTCGTGCGTTTGCGACTGACATCTCGTACCTCCCGTTGATGACCTGCGATTTAACCTCTTTCACCACGCCTTCAAATCCATGGCGAAGCGCGGTCCGCCCTTCAACTCGCCTTGCGGTGAGCAGCACGCCGCCGGCCAGCAGCCACCGCGGTTCGAACCGGTCCTGGCTTTGATGATCCCGGGGCCTTCGCCGCTTCACCCGAACTTGCCAGGCTCTTCTTCAGTGCCGACATGATATCGATGACGGGCGCGAGTTTTGGTTGCGGCGCTGCAGCGATTTCCTCTCCCTTTTGACGGGCTTCGATGAGCGCTTTCAGGCGCTCCTGGTACTCGTCGTGATATTTCTCGAGTTTGAACGGCTCGGAGAGATTGGAAACCAGTTGTTCCGCAAGCTTGATCTCCTGCGGCGCGAGCTTCACGTGACGGGTTTCGCCGTATCCGGGCGCCTGGCGGATCTCATTCGCGAAATACATGGTGTGCAGCGTGAGCCCGTGATGGTAGGGGCGAATGAAGACGGTGTATTCGCGCTGGTGCATGGTCAGCTTGGCAATGGCGACGCGGCGGGTTTCCTCGAGCGTCTTGACGAGCAGCAGGTACGCCTTACGCCCTGCGCTCTCCGGCACGACGAAGTAGGAGGCGTCGAAAACAAGCGGGTCGATTTCGGCGGCGTCTGCGAAGCTGAGTATCTCCATGGTTTTCGCGGATTGCGGCTGTATTTTCTTGATGTCCTGGGGCTCGATCAGGACGTATTTTGCCGGTTCATACTCATAGCCTTTGACCACTTCCGAGCGATCGACAATGCGATTGTGAGTCGGACAGAACAGAGGCTGGCGGAGGCGCGTGTGGCATTCGGTGTGCAGCTGGTGCAGATTGATTCTCGTGCTTCGCGCCGCCGCGTAGAGGCGCACCGGGACCGAAACCAGCCCAAAGGAAATAAACCCCTTCCAGACTGACGCCGGCATAATTCGCCTCCTCTCCAACTAGGGTGGCAGTCTAAGCCGTTTCCCGGCGGTCTCCCATCCAGCCCTTGCCCTAGAGTCCCCGGAGACTTGGTGTAGATGGCTTGCGGGTGTTCCGCAGTTCGCGTGGAGTGCCTATAATCGGCTTATGGCGCGTCTCGAGGAGTACCGGCGGAAACGGAAGTTCAAGGAAACTCCCGAACCCTCGGGAAAAGCGCGCGCCGGACGCGGAAATCGCTTTGTCGTACAGGAACACCATGCGCGGCGTCTCCACTACGACTTCCGACTCGAAATCGACGGCGTGCTGAAGTCGTGGGCGGTGCCGAAGGGCCCATCGCTCAATCCCGCCGACAAACGCCTCGCCGTGCAAACGGAAGATCACCCGCTCGAGTACGGGTCGTTTCATGGAACGATTCCCGCCGGCCACTACGGCGCGGGAGAAGTGAAAATCTGGGACGAAGGCACTTTCGAGCCGGAAGGCCAGCTCTCCGCCAGCGAACAACTGAAGCGAGGCGAGCTTAAGTTCACGCTCAATGGACAAAAGCTGCGGGGCAGCTTCGTTCTAGTGAAACTCCGCAATCGCGATTCGTCGAAGCCCGAGTGGCTGTTGATCAAGCACCGCGACGGCGCGGGCCGACTGGGCGGGCCAGCGAGGGTGATTCTGCCGCCTCGGCAATCCCCGGCGGCGAGCGCGGGAGCCGAACAGCCGGAGTCAGACTCGGACGGGCATAAAGCAACGCGGCCCAAATCGAAAATCAAATTGCCGGCCGGAGCCCGCCCCGCTCCGATGCCTCATTTCATTCGTCCGGCACTGGCCCATTTGGCCGACAAAGCGTCCTCCGATCCCGAATGGGTCTTCGAAATCAAGTGGGACGGCGTTCGAACGCTGACGGCCTTGCGGGACGGCAAGGTTCAGCTGTGGTCGCGTTCCGAACGGGACATTACGCGCGAGTATCCGGAGCTGTCCGGGATCGGAAAGAACATTGCGGCGCGAGAGGCATGGCTCGACGGCGAAATCGTGGTTCTGGACGGCGAGGGCCGCAGCGATTTTCAGCGCCTGCAGCTCCGTTTTGGTGTACAGAAGCCGTCGCCAAAACTGATGGAGCAGGCCCCCGTCGTCTACTACGTCTTCGATCTCCTCTATCTTGACGGGCATGATTTGCGGAATGTCCCACTCGTCGAGCGAAAGGCACTTCTGCGGCAGATCCTTCGCGACGATTCGCGGATCCGCTACTCCGACCATGTGGTTGAAAAGGGTAAGGATCTATTCGAGGCCGCGGCGAAGCGCAATCTGGAGGGCATCGTCGCCAAGAAGGCGTCGACGCCTTATCCCTCGGGCCGCTCTTCCAACTGGCTGAAGATCAAGCTGGAGAGAGACCTGGATGCCGTCGTGGGCGGCTGGACCGATCCGCGAGGGACACGCGAGTACTTCGGCGCTCTCCTGCTGGGCCTATACGAAGGCGACAAGCTCCTATTCATCGGCGGCGTGGGAAGCGGTTTTTCCGTCGAGGTCCAGGAACGCCTGTGGCCACAGCTGCAGAACCTGCGCGTCAGCGAGTGCCCCTTCGCGGAAGAGCCTTCCACACGCGAACAGGCCTATTGGGTGAAACCCGAACTGGTCGCGCGCGTGCGCTTCGGAAATTGGACTGAGGAGCGCCACCTGCGCCAACCGCGTTTTCTCGGGTTACAGGAGGACCACGATCCGAAGTCCTGCACCTTCGAGGAGCAAGCAAACATGGCCCCGAAAGAAAAGAACGCCACGAGGAATGTAACCGGCGCGACCAAAACAGATGATGCCGACAAAACGGAAGGGCGCAAAGTCGCCGCGCGCCAATCGAGAAAGAAGCCGACAAGAGCTTCAGCCGCAAAGAAGAGCACGCGTCCGGCCCCCGATCCCGCCGCCGCGCCGGCCACAGACAAGCGCATCGAGGAAGAACTGCGCACCGGAACTTCGGACAACATCTTTGTGGAACTGGACGGCCGCCGTCTTCACTTTACGAATCTCAACAAGGTCTATTTCCCCAAGGACAGATATCGCAAGCGCGACCTGCTGGCCCACTATCTCTGGGCCGCGCCGATGATTTTTCCGTTCCTGAAGGATCGCCCGCTCGTCCTGCGGCGTTACCCGAACGGAATCGAGGAGAAGGCCTTCTTCCAAAAAGATGCCGGAAAAGGCACGCCAGACTGGGTGAAAACGGTTCCGATCACGTCGGACAGCGGCGGTCGCGCCGTCCATTACATCGTGGCCAACGATCGCGCGACGCTGCTCTACCTGTCGAATCTGGGCTGCATCGATCACAATCCGTGGTCGAGCCGCTACGACGACCAGGAGCATCCCGATTACATTTTCTTCGATCTCGATCCGTCGGAAGGCGCGACGTTTTCAACGGTGATCAAATTCGGGAAGCTGCTGCTGGAAACGCTCGAGAATTTCGGGATCCAAGCGTTCGCGAAGACGTCGGGAGCGACGGGATTTCACATCTTCGTGCCCATCGAGCCACGCTACACGTTCGAGCAGGCGCGGCTGTTCGTGCAGGCGATGGCCGATGTCGTTTCGAAGAAGCATCCGGGCGTGCTGACGTCCGAGCGGACAGTGAGTAAACGGCGGCGCGGCTCGATCTACGTCGATGCCCACCAGAATTCGCGAGGGCAGTCGCTCGCCTGCGCCTATTCCGTCCGCGCGTTTCCGCACGCGCCGGTCTCGACGCCGGTTCGTCTCGACGAACTTCGCAGCGGCCTGGAACCGGAACGGTGGAACGTGGAGACGATCCGAGCCCGTGTGGAGAAGGTGGGCGACCTGTGGGCGGACTTCTGGAAGTCGCGCCAGCGGCTCGAATCTTTGTTCAAGAATGCCTAGCCGCTTGGCCGCCTGCCTTCGATTCAATTACTCAACGTCGATCTGTAGAAGAGCATTTCAGGGCTTCTGCGTAGGACGCATGGAAATCTCGCTGACGAAGCTCTGGGGGGCTTGCGTGACGAGCATCTCGACCGCGTGTGCTACGTCTTCCGCCTTCAGCATTTTATTTACGTCCTTACCGGTATGCGGCCCGAACTCCGTCGCGACGGAGCCGGGACAAACCGCGCTGACGCGAATGCCGTAGGCGCGCAAGTCCTCCGCGGCAGAGTGGGTGAATCCAAGCAATCCCCATTTGGAGGCACAGTAGATTGCGCCGCCCGCGAACGAATTTTTCCCCGCGAGCGAGGCAATGTTGATGATGTGGCCGCCGCGCCGCTCGATCATTCCAGGCGCGACCGCTTTCGTCAGCAGGAACACTCCTTTCAAATTGGTGTCTAACACAGAGTCCCAGACCGCCTCGGTAGAGGCCTGCACCGGGCCGAAGTAACCGGTACCGGCGTTGTTGATGACGATTTCAATGGGACCAAGAGAGGTCTGCGTCTTTTGAACGAGCAACTCCACATCGGCCGCCAGCGTCACATCTGCGTGTATTCCCAGCGTGCTGATCCCTCTGGCCTTAAGTTCGCTTACCGCGCGTTCGAGCCGGTGTGCGTCGCGAGCACAGATGCTCACGTTAGCTCCGAGCTCGCCCAGGGTGTGCGCGATGGCGAGGCCAATGCCGCGGCTACCGCCCGTCACCAGCGCCGTCTTTCCTTTGAGCGTTCGTTCCTTAGCCATGATTCCTCTCTCTCCGTCGAGGATGATTTATCCCGCGCATTGTCCATGTTATCATTTGGTTGTAGTCGTCAAGATGGCGGTCAACTTGAAGCGCGCGTTGCTGTGAAACTCGGATTTAGCCTTGCGTGTCCGGGAGGCTTTCCCTATAATCCCGTGGATTTCGTTAGTCCCGTCGGCCTGCAGGTTTGCGTTCCCGAGTTTGACCGTTTTCCCAAAACTGAATTTGGCTCAGGAGGCAGGTAAGTGATCACGCGAAAACGTTTCACCCGACTCACCCTAGCTCTCGCCGCCTTTGCGCTCGTGGCGTCCTACCCCTTGCCGGCGGCTGCGAAACCTGCCCCGCAGCAAGAAGGCCAGAAAAAGCCGAGCTACACGCTCCCGGAGTACAACGCATTCCAGGCGGCCAACACGGAAAAGGATCTGCAGACGCGCGTCAAGCTGCTTGACGATTTCGTCGCGAAGTACCCGAACTCGACGCTGATGCCCTACGTCTACACGCTGTACTATCAGACGTACAATCAGCTGAAAGACTGGCCGAAGACGATTGAATACGCTGACAAGCTGGTGGCCCTGGGCGATAAAGTCGACGCCGGCGCGCGCCTCCAGGCGCTGCAGGTCCGTGTGCAAGCGTTTCTGGCCAGCGTCAATCCGAAAGCGTCGGATATCCAGGACCAGTGGACGAAGGAGCGCGATGCGGCGCTCGAAGGCGCGCACATGCTCGATACATTCCCCAAACCCGACAGCTTCAAAGGCGCTGACGCAGACTGGCAGAACCAGAAGAAGCCGGGGCTCGCGTTCTTTTATTCCGCAGCAGGATTCTCCGATCTCCAGTTGAAGGACAACGCCGCGGCAATTACCGCGTTCAAGAATTCTCTAGCGAACAAGCCGGATGATCCTGTTGCCGAGTACCGCCTCGGGCTCGCTTATCTGCAGAGCTCTCCGCCGCAGTATATGGACGGATTCTGGTCTCTGGCCCGCGCGATCGATCAGAAAGTTCCCGACGCCGACAGAATCAAGGAGTACCTCCAGAAACAGATCCTGGCCTACGAGCAGCCGGGGTGCGATTCGCAAGCCACGGACCAGCTGAATGAACTCCTGCAGCTCGCCCAGAATGCTCCGGAGCGCCCGACCACCTGGACGGTTCCGAGCCAGGCCGATCTAAATCAGATCCGCCAGTCGAGCAATATTTTGAGCGTGATCACCGACCTGAGCGCGGGCGGCGACAAAGCCAAGCAAACGTGGCTCGCCATTTGCAACGCGGAATTCCCGGAAGTAGTCGGGAAGATTATCGACGTCAAGAAGAGCGACACCTATACGGATTTCATGGTTTACACCGGCGCCACTGCCGACGACATGCAAAAGGCCACCACGGCCAACATGGACGTAAAGGTGTGGACCACGACTCCTCCCGCCGGGTCGGAAGCCGGCCCCGCCGGCACTGCTTCTGAAATTCCCGCTCAGCCGGACGTTGTGCGGCTGCAGAAGGATGACGGCATCCGGTTCTCCGGAACGATCGTCAGCTATGATCCATCGCCGTTCCTGTTGCATTGGGACCAGGTAAAGGTGGATCCGACCATCATTCCGGAAAAGGGTGGCGCCGCGAAACGCCGCGTACCTTCCAAGAAGGGCTAGCAAGCTCTGTTTGCGGCTGGGCTGGCAAACGTTCCAACGCGGCTGGAATTTCGGCCAAGAGCCTTTGGTTTCAGCAGGGTACGAACCAGAAAATGGGCTCGTACTCTGCTTCCTACGAGCGCAAATTCCGGTCTAATCCGCTTGCCGTGGTGAGTCAATTAGCGCGCCTGAATCGGCCTTAAATGGCGGGGACGTGTTCTCGTCTGCCTCTGCGAGAGTTGCAGGACCCCAGATACCCCCTTCGTCCACAGTAGCAGCGCGGGAGCGAATGCCCGACAAAAGGCTCCGAAAGGTGTGGCTGGGGAGGGCTAACGTCGGCGGCGACGGCCAACGTGATCGAGCTTGTAGACTTCGACCTTTCGGCTCAGTGTGTTGCGGTGGACGCCGAGGCGCTTGGCGGCTCGCGACTGGTTTCCATTGGCGAATTCGAGCGCGCGCTTGATGAACTTCTTTTCGAATTCGGTGACGGCTTCCTCGAGGAGAATGCCGCGTTCGACCATCATGCCGACGAGGGCCTCGAGTTGATCTTTCACAGTGACACGCTCCACGAATACGAAACCTATCCTCCCAATCAAACGCTCACCAGCCGGGCCCCGACCCGGCAAACCCCAAAAACAAGAACTACCGTTTAGTCGAGCGCGTGGCTAGTGATGCGCTGGTAGGCTTCCCTGTACCGGTCGCGGGTAGCGGCGACAATGTCCGCGGGAAGCACCGGGGCCGGGGGCTGCTTGTTCCATCCGATGCGTTCGAGATAGTCGCGAACGTATTGCTTGTCAAAAGAAGGCTGCGGTTTTCCGGGAGCGTACTCGCTGGCGGGCCAGAAACGAGACGAATCCGGCGTGAGGGCCTCGTCGATCCAGATCAATTCGCCGTTCAGCAAACCGAATTCGAATTTCGTGTCGGCGAGAATGATGCCGCAGGAGGCAGCGTGCTCGGCGCCTTTGCGGTACAACGTGATGCTCGTATCGCGCAGCTTTTCGGCGAGCGCTCGCCCGATTGCCTGAGCAGCCTGGTCGAACGAAATATTTTCGTCGTGGCCCGAAGTGGCCTTCGTAGAGGGCGTGAAGATCGGCTCGGGCAATTTGTCGGACTCGCGCAGACCGGCGGCCAATGGTATGCCGCAGATCGAACCGGTCTTCTGATAGTCTTTCCAGCCCGAGCCGGAAATGTAGCCCCGGACGACGCACTCGATAGGAAGAGCCTCCGTGCGGCGGACGAGCATGGCTCGTCCATCGAGAGAGGCAGCGTACGGCGCGAGCTCTCCGCCGAAATCTTTGCCGCTGATGACGTGATTCGGCACGACGGCCGACAGCCTGTCGAACCAAAAGAGCGAAAGCTGCGTCAGAACGCGTCCTTTGTCCGGAATCGGACTGGGGAGAACGACGTCAAAGGCCGAGAGACGGTCGGTGGCAACGATCAGAAGGCGGTCGCCGAGCTCATATATGTCGCGGACCTTGCCGCGGCCCCGAAGTTTCAGGCCGCGAAAATCTGTTTGCGAAATAACATTGATTTGTGGAGAAGCCACGGAGTTGATGTCCTCGCTAAGGGTTGGAAGGCGCTTATTCTAGCGCAGCGAAACGGGAAGTCAACGGCGAAGAAAAAGTAGTCAGAGTTTTACCGGATGCGACAGCGCGGCGAGAGGCGGAAGTCAACGATGTTCTGCCTTCGGGTGCGGTGTGGCGGCGGTCAAGAGCGCGACGAATTCCCTGCAAAATTTCGCGCGATCGAGATCTTCCTGAACCTCGACGAGCGGGCCGTGCAATGCGGGCTCCTGACCGGGCTCCCACGCGAGCGTGTTACCGTATGTCGCGCCATGGTCGATGGAGACATCGAGGTACATCTTCTTCCATCTGGTGATGATGCCGGCGTCGAGCCAGGCCGCGGCAGCGAGCTCGTCCCATAGATAATCTTCACTCGCGTACTTGGTGACATAACGCGCGGACGGCGTGGTTCCCTTCGCGATTTCGGAAATGAGGCGCTTGTCCATGCGCGTCTTCACGGAAATATCGACGGTGGTGACCACGATGTGCGGCCAGGGCGCGCGGAGAACGCAGCGCGACGCCTCCGGGTCCATCCACAGATTGAATTCGCGGTGCGGATTCGCCCGGAATTCTGGATCGGTTGTTACGGGATGAAGGCTGCCGCCCATGAGGACCAGTTCTTTGGCCAGAGAAGCGAACCTTGGATCGATGGTTTGTGCGAGAGCAAGATTGGTGAGCGGGGCGCCCGCATAGATGGTGACTTCGTGCGGGTATTTGCGGACCATGCGGAGCAGGAAGTGTGGCGCATCCTCGGAGCTTGGCTTCGTGATGGGTGCACCCTCCGGCAACTGAGGGACGTTCCAGGGACCGTGGACCGGATGGCCGTAGTTCCACGCGCCCTGATACGTGACTTTCCCGTAGGTTTTCTCCCATTCGGCGACCGCCTGCTTGCTGTTGACGATGGGAAAGACAGCGCCCGGCACGACGGGGATGTCGGTACGGCCAATGATTTCGAGGAGGCGGAGCGCGTGCTGGACTTCTTCGTCGCGCCAGGCGTCGCCGGTGACGACGGTGACGCCGAGGACCTGCGTCTGCGGCGAATTGATCAGGAGAAGCAGCGTTTGCATGGCGGTGCCGCCGGGGCCGGCGGAATCTTCGTCAACGATGATTTTGCGAAGCGAAGGTTCTGGAGCCGCGGAAGTCCGGCCTGCCGACTGGGCACTGGCGGCCGGCGCGATGGCCGCGATGCTCGCGAGAGACATGGAGACGGCCAGCGTCAGCCATGAGAGAAGGGCGCGGGGAGCGATTCTGCTGCGATGGCGGGAGGCGTTCGCGTTCACGCGCTACTTTATAACATGACCGCAAGCGCCTGGAGGACGGTTGGCGTTCCCGGCAGCCGTCACGTAAACTCTTGGCCGGGCGGGGCGGAATATATTGAGACAAATGGAAAGGCGAACATGACAAAGACAGCGCGAGTTCTTGCCGGAGCACTTTGCGCGACAGCGCTTTTTGGCGGCGGCTATGTGGCGGGACAGAATCGTTTCGGCCAGCCAAAGACGATCATTCATGTGGTGGAAGTGAAGTGGAATCCGGGCATCAGCGAGGCGCAAAAGCTGGCGGCGATGAACGGAGTGAAGCGGATGGCGGCGCGGATTCCGGGAATCAAGAACATTTGGATGAAAGCGGACCGGCTGGAGCCGCGCGATTTCAGTTGGGCGTACGCAATCGAGTTTCGCGACCGCAACGCCGCGGATGCGTACGCGGAAAGCCCGATTCACGCCGCGTGGGAGAAAGAGTACGTTCCGCTCCGCCAGGAGAGTATCTCGGTGCAGGTGACGAATCCGTGAGAGCAGAAGTTGGAGATCAGAGGTCCGGGGTCAGAGGTCAGGGGTCAGAAATGAGTTTCCTGGCCAGTGACGGCCTGCCAGCGGCCGTCACGCCAGAGGAAGACATCGGTGAACCGCGAGTGGCGAACCGAGTTGGAGGGCGATGAGCCGCCCGCAGGCGACCCCTTAGCCGACGAGGCGGCATCCTCGGTAACCACCACACCAGTGACGATCGCCACGTCGCCGTTTGCCAGGAAACGGACCTTCGTGTCTTCGAAGCGCTGCGGCAAAGCTCGCTGGGGACGCGCGAGCGGGCGGGCGAAATAAGCAAGAAACTCGCCGCGCGTTATCGCGTCGCCCTCCCAATCGCTGTCGATGAATTCGGCGGCGAGGATGCGAGAGAGCGTTTTCACGTCGCGATGCTCGAGGGCGGCGAGCCATTCGCGCTCAACTTTCATGACCGCAGAGGCAGTTCGTTCGCCGGCGGGAGCCTGCGGTGGATCAGCTTGCTCGGGGGAGCTACGCGGGTCGGCTGATTTTGCAGCCTGCTGGCGGCGCAGTTCTGCCTGAAAGGCTCGCTGCGCGCGATCAACATAGGAGCGGTAGCCGGCAGGATCGATGAAGGGATTTTCGCTGGGCGAACGGGCGAGCGCTTCTCGCTTGGCGGTAAGATCGAAGAATTGGCCGTGCGAAGCCAGGAAAACGTCGCAGGGGAGCGAGTGTAGAACGCGAAAGGAGCGCTCGTAGTCCGCAGTCATTCCAGGATAGCTTTCTTTTCCCGCCAAGCGGTAGTCTGACAGAACGCTCATGCTGCCGATGAAGACGACGTGAAGACGTTTGCCGTGATCGTCGGTTGTCATCGTCCAGGTGGTGCAGCCTCGCGTATGGCCGGCGGTGAGATGCGCGGTGAGGGTGACGCCACCGAGTGTGACCGAGTCGCCATCGCGTACAACGCGGTCAGGCTTGATCGGCGGAAACGTAAGCCGGTCGCCGAAGGCGAAATCGCCGCGTCCCCCGCGCGCGAGTAGGGCGGCATCGCCTTGCATCGCAACGAAACGCGCGCCCGTCCGCTGCTTCAACTCGGCAAGTCCGCCGCAGTGGTCGAAGTGCGCATGGCTATTCAGCAGGATCTTTACGTCCGACAGCTTGAATCCCAGTTTCCCGATGTTCGCTTCGATCTGCGGCGCGGTCTGGACAAAGCCGCCGTCGAGAAGAATATCACCCGCGGCCGTGACGATCAGGAAGGAAGTGACGTCGCTGGCGCCGACGTAATAGATGTTGCCAACAATGTGAAACGGCGCGACCGGCTGATTCTCACTGCGCGATTGAGGATCCGTTTGCGCCTGGGTGAGTGGAGTTGACGCAAAGGAAATCACGATGGCCAAGATGCACGTGGCGCCGCCGAAAACATTTTTCTTCATCAAGTTCACTACGAGCTTTCCTCCTGCGACGAGCGATTCAGCTCTTCAAGCCCGAGGCGCTTCTTGATGCCGCCGTCGAACATGCGGTCGGGCATGAGGCGGCGCATGAGAGCCGTGAGTTTCGCTTCGCGCGTAACAAGATACCGCGCGCGGGGTGGTGTTTCTTCGATGGCGCGCAAGATCACGCGAGCGCAATCTTCGGGCGTATCGCTCGCGGTCTTCGTGGCGATATCCCAACTGCTTCGAAAGCCGCGGTAGACGCCGGCGTATGGGCTTCGCTCGGCGCCCTGCACGTAAGCCATGGAGAGTCCCTCGGCGGTGCGGTTCATGCTGGTGCGGATGACACCGGGCTCGATGAGCACGACGTAGACGCCGAACGGGAAAAGCTCGAGCCGCAGAGCGTCGCTGAGGGCTTCGAGAGCGTGCTTGCTCGAGGCATAGGGGCCCATAATCGGTATGGCAACCTTGCCGGCGATGGAACTCATATTAATGATGCGGCCGCGACGACGCTGGCGCATGAGCGGCAGAACGCGCTGAGTGGCGCGGAGAACGCCAAAGATATTGGTTTCATACTGCTTCCGCAGATCGGCAAGCGTGATTTCCTCGATCACCGCGGCGATGGCGATGCCCGCGTTGTTGATGAGGATATCGACCGGTCCGGCGCGCCGTTCGATTTCCGAGACGCAGGCGTTTACGGAGGTGTCGTCGCAGACGTCAAGCTCGAGCGCTTCGAGAGGAAGCGTGCGCTCCCGTGCAATCTGGTCAAGCGCGGCGCGACGTTCCGGGCTGCGGCCGGCGGCGAAAACGCGATAGCCGCGCTCGGCGAGCAAGAGAGCGGCGGCGCGTCCCAAGCCGTCGGTGGCGCCCGTAACGAGGACGGTGCCGCGATGCGCTGAATTGGTGGGCGACATTCGGGAACCTCCGCAGCTGTATCAAATCTGCGCGAACGTGAATCTTGCCACTTATTCGCCGCTTTGTTCGAGGAGTTTTGCCACGAGAGCGGTCCAGCCTGTCTGGTGGCTGGCTCCCAGGCCGGCGCCGTTTTCAGCGTTGAAGTATTCGTAGAAGAGGATTAGATCGCGCCAGAAGGGATCGCTCTGGAACGTGTTCTGATCGGCGTTGACGGGGCGCCGTCCTCCAGAGCGAAGAAAAATGCGCGAGAGACGGCGGGAAATCTCGGCAGCGCAGTCCCAAAGATTCTGCCGGCGCCCGGAACCCACCGGACATTCGACCTTGAAATCATCGCGATAGTAGAAATGAATGCGCTGAAGGGATTCGATCAGCAAGAAGTTCAGCGGGAACCAGACGGGACCGCGCCAATTCGAGTTCCCGCCGAAGAGGTCCGTGGTGGATTCGGCGGGCTCGTAATCGACGGAGTGCGGCTGACCGTCGAAGTCAAGGGTGAACGGATGATCCTTGTGGAATTTCGACAGGGCGCGGATGCCGTGCGGGGAGAGGAATTCGTTTTCGTCGAAGACGTAGCGGTAAATGCGTTCCAATTTTTCGCGGTTGGCAATCGTGAGCAGCCAGCGCGCCCCACCGGACGACTTTTCGCTCATGTCGATGTGGCTGGCGACGCCGGGATGATGGTCGAGGAACCACTGCGCGCGATGACGAAAGTGCGGCAGGCGGTTCAGGTCCTCGGGCTCGAACGTCTCGACGGCAAAAAGCGGGATCAGGCCGACCATGGAGCGAATCTTCATTGGAACGTGGCGGGAATCGCCTAACTGCAGCACGTCGTAGTAGAAACCATCCTCTTCGTTCCACAGGCCGATGCCTTTGCCGCCCAGATCGTTCATAGCTTCCGAGATGTGCACGAAATGCTCGAAGAATTTGCTGGCGACATCCTCGTAGGCCGAATCCTCGCGCGCGAGTTCGACGGCTATGGCAAGCATGTCGAGGCAATACATGGCCATCCAGCTGGTGCCGTCCGACTGCTCCATGAACTCGCCGGGACCGAGCGGCTGCGAGCGGTCGAAGACCCCGATGTTGTCGAGACCGAGAAAGCCGCCCTGAAAGACGTTCATGCCCTGGGGGTCCTTGCGGTTGACCCACCATGTGAAATTCAGCAGAAGCTTGTGGAAGACGCGCACGAGGAATTTGCGGTCGGCCTGGCCCGTGACACGCGCAGCGATCTTATAGACGCGCCACGCGGCCCAGGCGTGGACCGGCGGATTCACATCGGAGAAATTCCATTCGTACGCGGGAAGCTGGCCGTTGGGATGCATGTACCATTCGCGCAGGAAGAGGACGAGCTGCTCCTTGGCGAAATCCGGATCGATGAGAGCCATGGCCACGCAGTGAAAGCCAAGGTCCCAGGCGGCGTACCAGGGATACTCCCAGGTGTCCGGCATGGAAATGACGTCGGCGTTGTAGAGATAAATCCAGTCGTGATTGCGGCCGGAGAGGCGGCGCGGATCGGGCGGGGGCTGCGTGGGGTCGCCGTGCAGCCAGCGGCGAACGTCGTAATGATAGCTCTGTTTATTCCATAGAAGGCCGGCGAAGGCCTGACGCTGAACGAGTTTCGCGTCGTCGCTGCAATCGGAGCAGATGCGCGCGCCATAGAATTCATCAGCCTCCTTCTGCCGATCGGAGAAGGCTTTGTCGAAGGGAGCGCGGAAAAGCTTCTGTGCGTCATCGCCGGACCTGCGCGGATCGTGATCCAGAAATCTCAGGCGGATGGTCCAGTCCTTTCCTGGCGAGATTTCCGAGGAAAAGTGCGCGGCGGCTTTCGTGCCGGTCATTTCAGGATTCACGGCGGCGCGCTCGCCCTGGATCAGGTATCGATGGAATGCGTCCTTGACATAGGGGGATTTGCTCTTCTGCTGGTACAGGCGCTCGCAGTTCGTTTCGTTTTCGGTGAAGAGAAGTTCGGGAGCGCCTTCGACTGCGAGCCAGCGCTGGCCGTAGTGGTAGTCGGACAGTTGGAGCAGCGACATGCCCGGCGGCGCTTCGACGCGGCTGACGTGCGGCATGTCGTAAGGATCGCCCCAGTCCCAGCGATTGCGGAACCAGATGGTGGGAAGCAGGTGAAGGCGCGCAGGATCGGGCCCGCGGTTGAAGGCCGTGATGCGCACCAGCATGTCTTCGCAGGAAGCCTTCGCGTATTCGATGAAGACGTCGAAATAGCGATTCTCGGCGAAGATGCCCGTGTCAATCAATTCGTATTCCGGTTGGAGGCGAGTGCGCCTGGCGTTCTCGGCGCGGAGCTGATCGTAGGGAAATGCGGCGTGAGGGTATTTGTAAAGATATTTCAGATAGGAGGCGGTGGGAGTCGCGTCGAGATAATAGTAGTACTCCTTCACATCTTCGCCGTGATTGCCTTCGCGATTCGTGAGACCAAAGAGGCGCTCTTTGAGGATAGGATCCCGTTCGTTCCAGAACGCGAGGGCGAAGCAGATGTGCTGGTGGCGGTCGCAAATGCCTGCAATGCCGTCTTCGCCCCAGCGATAGGCACGCGAGCGGGCATGATCGTGCGGGAAATAATTCCAGGCTTCGCCATCGGCGCTGTAGTCCTCGCGCACGGTGCCCCACTGGCGTTCGGAGAGATACGGTCCCCAATGCTTCCAGTGGACCTGGCGCTGCACGCTTTCCTGGAGACGTTTTTCTTCAGCGGTCATCGGATCCCTGTTCGCGCGCGAAGGCGGCTGAGAAGCGACTCGGATTTAGTTTGATTCGGACGATGCACAAGGGATTCAATCTATCTGCGAAAGTGTCGTGTTCGCAAGAGAATTGGACAGGTACCACGGCGGGCAGTAGCGCCCGCGTTCGCGATTCTGTATTCTCATGCAACCTCCCAGCTCCGGATTCTGCTCTCGGGAAGGTGTTGCCACAGAGAAAGAATGACTCCAGGCGAAATAGCGGAAACAACGGACCAGCTGCCGGCTGTAGAGCGGCAGCCGTCATCGGGCTGGACGCTGCTTCTCGTCGCACTGGCGGCGACGGCGGTGGTCGCGCCCATGTTTTTCCTCGGCGACGCTTCGGGCCACGATTTTGAATTCCATGTGGCGTCGTGGATGGAAGTGGCGCGCCAATGGCATCAAGGGATCGTTTATCCGCGCTGGGCGGAATGGGCCAACTGGGGCTATGGCGAGCCGCGATTTATTTTCTATCCCCCCGCTTCGTGGCTAATTGGAGCGGCACTCGGCTCCGCGCTGTCCTGGGGCGTCGCGCCGACGCTGTACATTTGGCTGACGCTCACGGGCGGCGGGATGGCGATGTGGCGGCTGGCACGCGAGTGGCTTTCTCGCGGTGAGTCGATGGCAGCAGCGGTCTTCTTCGCGCTGAATCCTTACAATCTGGTTATCGTGTATTACCGCAGCGATTTTGCGGAGCTTCTGGCGCTTGCGCTGTTTCCTCTCCTGGTTTTCGGCGTTCTCCGAGTAGGACGCGACGGATGGAACGGAGCGCCCCTGCTCGCGCTCCTCTTCGCCGCCGTGTGGCTGTGCAACGCGCCGGCCGGCGTAATCGTAACGTACTCCGCCGGGTTGCTGCTCGTAACGTCCTGTGCCGTGCAGCGAAAGTGGACGCCGCTCTTGTGCGGCGGTACGGCGATGATCTGCGGTTTCGGGCTTGCCGCGTTCTACATTCTACCTGCCGCATGGGAGCAGCGCTGGGTACAGATCACACAAGCGATTGCCGAGAATTTGCAGGTCGAGCAGAACTTTGCGTTCGCACACACCAGCCAGCCCGAATTTCTCTTCTTCAACCTGAAAGTGTCGGTGATCGCGCTGGGAACCGTCCTGGTAACGAGCATTGCTGCGGTGTTTCTGGCAAGACGGCGGCGTGAGTTGGCGTCGTTTTGGTGGCTGCTCGCGGCCCTCGGCGCAATTTCCACTTTCATGATGTTTTCGCCCAGTGACCTTCTCTGGCGATTCCTTCCCAAGCTGCGTTTCATACAATTTCCGTGGCGATGGCAGGAAGGCCTGGCGGTTGTCTTCGCATTTTTCGCGGCCGCGGCCTGGGGACGCGCGCGAAAACGGTGGATCGCCTGGTCTGCAATCGGCCTGCTGCTGGGTTCGACGGCAATGGCCATCGCGGCGAATGCATGGTGGGACCCCGACGATGTGTCCTATCTGGCTGATTCAATCCACTCGCATCTGGGATATGAGGGAACCGCGGAGTACGCGCCGCTGGGCGCAGACCGCTTCGACTTGTACGGAGTCGGCTTCCAATCCGAGGAAGTGCCATCCAAGCCGATTCCGCTCGCCGCTGAACTGGATCCAGCTTCCGGGAAAATTGCACCGGCGAGCGGCGTTCGAGTCCACGTGGAAAAGTGGACGGCGGAGAACAGAACTATTTCGGAGGAAAGCGACCGCCCGGTGAATCTTGCGCTGCGGCTGCTGGCTTACCCTGCGTGGAACGTTCGCGTCGACGGGCAGCCCGCGGCGATTGACGCGACGCTAACGGGGCAGATCGTGCTTCAGGTTCCGGCCGGTACTCACCTGATCGATTTCCGTTTCGTGCGCACCCGGGACCGCGCGTTGGGTGACGGAATCTCGATCTTCTTCGGGATCGTGCTGTGCGTTTGGGCAGGCGCACGAACTGTCGGTCCCCACAAGGACTGATGCCGAGCGAGGGGAGCCCGGCGCGGACGGACTGCGCGGCGCCTTCGCACAATTTGTGACGATCATTGCTCGCGTTCGTGAACGAGCACACCGAATGGAACCTGCGAGAAAATCCTGGCTAACGGGATGGAGCCACGTAGAGCCGCCACAGGCTGACCCACAAAAAGGTCGATCCACTCGGCCGGGGCTCCCCGAGGCAACGCGAGCGCAGTTTTCTCCCAAACCGTGCTGCCAACGGGAAACGCACCGGGTTTGACGAGCTTTGTCGTAAGGCGCGGAATTGCGGCGATCACCCACGCTCCCTTCCATCGTCTGGCGAAGGAAAAGACGCATTCCTTCTTTCCACCGGTCGCCGTGAGTGGCAAGTAATCTCCGCGCAAGAACAGGTCCTTGTGGGCGCGCCGGAAGGCGAGCGTCTTTTTCGCCAGCAAAAGCTTCAGACGTCCGTCGCACCAGTTCTTCAGCAGCTCGCGAAGGACGGACTCGGGAGCTTCGCGATCGAGTGCAAGCAGGCCCTCGATGGTTTCGATTCGCTCCCTATAATCCACAGCGTTTCTGTTGTCGGGATCGGTGAGGCGGAACTGCCACAGACCGCTGCCCTGATAAAAATCGGGAATGCCTGGAGCGGCGATTTTCAAGAGCAACTGAGCCCAAGAGTTGCAGGCGCCGTAAGAGGCGATCTGCTCGAAAAAATCCGAGAAATCGTCCAGGAATTTGTTCGCGCTGGACGGACGCAGAATCGCGGCCACAAATTCGCGCACCGCAGCTTCGTAAGACTCATTGGGCGAAAACCAATTGGAATGGGTCTTCGCCTCGCGCACGGCTTTCAGGAGAAACGCATTGATTCGTTCCTGGATCTCCGCGAGATCCGGTTTGTCAAAAGGCCATACGCCGAGCAGGGCTTGATAAAGGAGAACCTCTTCGTTGGGGCTGGGCGCCAGCCGCCCTCCCGTTTCGATTTTCTTGGCCCGATTGAGTCGCGACCAGCGGCCGAGGCGGTTTCGCCAGGCCTCCGGAATTTCCGAAAGCACGTTGATCCGGGCGCGCACATCCTCGCTCCACTTCGTGTCGTGAGTTGAGGTGGCGTTGAGCGTGAAGGGATGCTCCTTTTGTCTCTTCCGATTGAACTCGTGAAACGGGGCGGCGCCGAACCGAATGCCCTTTCGAAACGGATTGCAGCCGACTTCATTCAACGAGAGCAAGCGGTGATGGACGAAGAACGCGGTGTCTTCCATTCCCTTGGCCATCACGGCTCCGCTGAACTGCTGCCAGCGCGTCAGGAAATCGAGCCAGGCGTGGCGATAAGAGACTGGTTGCGTTGGAGGATCCAGCAGGAACACGCGGCGAAAGAAGTCGAAGACGGCTTCAGAGACTTCGTTCGTGACGGACGGGCGATGCGCCAGCCGAATGGCCTGGCTCAGATAGGCTCTGTCTCTCCCGGGAAGCTCGAGATCGCGGATATAACTTCTGTAAACGGGCAAACGCGCCGTGACTTCCTTCAGTGCGCGGATCAGTTCGCGCATGGGCAAGTCGCGGCCGCGAGGATCCAGCGCAGCGAGGCGCCCCAGGCGGAAGGAGAGCACGCGGATATCGGAGCCGAAGAGGTCTTCCATGACCTGGCGCTTGCGGACGTACCAGGTGTCCGCAAAGGAAGAATGGATTCCCGTAAAGTCGCGGTATATTTTGTCCAGCTCGTGCCAACCATGCGGGTCGATGAACAGCGTGTTCATCGCGTTCAGGAAATCGTAGCCGGTGGTGCCGGCGGTTCGCCAATTCTTCGGGAGCTCTTCGTCTCCGGAAACGATCTTTTCGACAATGGTGTAAATGTTCAGGGCGTCGCTGTCGTCGTCCGGCTTGACCTGCCGCGCGTCCTGGAGCCGATCGAGATATTCGAGGGGATCGAGCAGGCCGTCAATGTGGTCCACGCGAAGGCCATCGACCTTGTTTTCGGCAACCAATCGAAAGATAAGAGCATGAGTGGCCGCGAAGACCTGCGGGTCCTCCACTCTGACGGCAACCAGATCGTTCAGCCCAAAGAAGCGGCGGTAATTGATTTCCCCCGCCGCCGTGCGCCAATGGGCCAGACGGAAGTTCTGTCGGATCAGAAGAGCATCCAGAGGTTTGAACGACTCCGGATCTCCCGCCACGCCGTTAAAAACGCGCAGCACTTGATCGAGAGCAGCCCGGACCTCACTCTGTCCGACGTATAGTTCCCAGAGCTGCGCTTTCAGTTTCGCCCGCACCGTGGCCCGAGGCTTTTCCGTTCCGAGCTTTTGACCGGAAGGAAGAGCCAGGTCCGCCGCTGCCGCAACCACTCCTTCCAGCAGGCGCACAGCCTCCTGATTCGCAGTGCCAAAAGAGACGAGCGATTCCAGAGACGGGGAGAGAATCTCGGTGTACGTGCTCGGACTGACGGGAACGCGATTGCCCTGAGCCTGGATGAAAAAGCCGCGTTCGTCGAGTCGCAAAGCGATGTTCTGACTGAAGAGCACGCGGTCGTATTGATCCGTCAAGATCGGGAGAACAACCTGATTCTTCTGAAGATCGGGATATTTCGCTCCGGGCGCGTTCCAATCGATATCGAAGTACGCGGAATATGGAGACTCGAGGCCGTTTTCGAGCACATCCATCCACCACGGATTCTCCGGACTGGCGGCCATGTGATTGGGAACGATATCGAGGAGCAGGCCCATGCCGTATTTGTGCAGGCGCTCGACAAGGCGCGTAAACTCCTCTTCCGTACCGAGTTCGGAATTGATGTGCATGGGATCGGCGACGTCGTAACCATGCATGCTGCCCTTGCGCGCGCGGCCTTGCGGCGACGCATACAGGTGCGTGATACCCATTTCGTGCAGGTACGGGACGATTTGCTCAGCATCGGAAAATCTGAAGTTGAGATGAAATTGAACGCGGTAGGTGGCCGAAGGCACTCGCATGCGGGATCGCCGTTCAATCTACATTCATTCGATGTCGAAAGAAAGCTCGTTCCCTAATTTTTGAAAGAGGGCGAGCCATTTTTCGGCAGCTTTCGGTGACTTCCTCGCCTCCGGGTAGAAATCCTTCAGAACCTCGAAGTATTCGTTCTGAATCTTCCAGAATTGAACGTGAAACGGAAGGGAAAGCGCGAGCCCCACGGATGCGTCCAATTGTTGCAGGAGATCCATGCGCGAAGGATTGACGCGGAACTCCGCGGCAAGTTGCTCGAGTTTACCGCGCAGCACGAATTCGGCGGTGGTGGAGTCGAGCGGAACGCCAATCCTCTCGATCTCGTCCAGAATGGCGCGCGTCCGCTGGATGTTGCGATCGTCCGATTCGATCGCGGCGCGAAAATCCGCGTTGAGTGTAAACTCGGCGGCAACCTGGAGCGCGCGGACGGGGGGGAAATTGAGCGCCGAAAGAAAATGCATCAACGGCACACGATTTTCAAAGAGCTGGCGGTAGGCGAGTTCCGCTTCGGCGAGCGGCGCGGCGAGAATCTGCCGGACAATTCTGCGCTGCTGATCGCGAAACAGCACCCTGAGAGTATTCGTTTCGATGCCGTAGGCGCGGTCCACCACGCGCATTAACTCGGTGAAATCGCCGCTGCCGAAAGCTCCGGTAATGTCATTCAGGGTTCGCTCGTAGACTTCAGGACCGGCATATTCCCGCACACCTCCAGAAATCAGGTGATCGCCAAGATGCACCACGCCGAACGAAAGGTCGGCCGATTCCCACGTGATCGCGGAACGAATCTCGGCGCGGCCGGCGATCAGCTTCGTCTTGCCGGAAACGAGAGTGCGAATGTCCTTCCGGGAAACGTCATAGCAATAGACGCGCGTTTCGGGTCCAAAGTCCTCGAACAGCGAGCTGACCGCATAGTGCGCGCCCACGCGCTTCAGATCCAGCATCGAAGGCTTGACGAATTTCTCGTAAATTTTCTTACCGTCCGCGTGCTCCGGCACGTTGCTTTTCGCCTGCGCGAGCCGTTCGATAAACTCATTTTCGAGGTTCCGCGAAAGATCCAAGGCATCGGCCAGCTGCACGGCGCGGCCCGCGTATTGAATCACCTGGACCGTCTCGATGCCGGAGAGCTCGTCGAAGAACCATCCGCAGCTCGTGTACATCAGCATCAAATGCCGCTGAAGCTCGAGTAGCCTTAGAGCCAAAATTTCTTGCTCCGGAGAAACTTCCTGTTTCAACTGGCTCCGCAGAACCCTAGAAACGTTCTCTCGCGATCGGTCGAGAATGATTCCGATGTACTCGTCGCGCGCAGCCCACGGATCGCGGAAGAACTGAGCGGCTCGCTCCTCGTACAACGGGGAGGCGGCATCCCGAAGCCAGTCGAACGCCTGCCGCAGGGGGGCACGCCAGCTCTGATTCCACCCGGGATGGCCACCCGAATTGCAGCCACAGTCGGCGCGCCAGCGCTCAACGCCGTGCGAGCAGCTCCATGAGCTATTCTCGAAGATCTCCGCTTCGTGCGTGGGCGGGAAGAGCTCGAGAAACTCGCCGTAATTGGTCAAGCGGGCCAAGCCGTTCGATTCGATGAAGTGAAGGGCGTAGGCGAGCGCCATGTCACCGTGAACCTTATGATGGCCGTAGGTTTCACCGTCCGTGGCGATGTGTGCAAGCTGCGGCCACGCGCGCGCGTCGGAATAGGTCCCGAGCAGGCGATGCGCGAAGGCTTCCCCGCTCGCGAGGATATCCTCGAACGCGACTGCCCGCGAGGCGGGCCCGTCGTAAAAGAAGATGCTGATGGCGCGACCGGACGGAAGAGATATTTTGTAGGCGCGCGAGGGATCGATTTGCCCGCCGCTCACGTCTTTCCATTTCGTTCCGCTGATGCGGCGGACGCGCTTTGCCGAAAAGGGCGACAAAATCGTGAACCGAATCCCGTGCGCCGCCAGCACGTCGAGCGTTTGCAGATCCACCGCGCCTTCCGGCAGCCACATTCCTTCCGGGGCGCGCCCGAAGCGATGCTCGAAATCGAGAATGCCCCAGACCACTTGCGTCTGCCTGTCACGCGGGTTCGCGAGCGGCATGATCATATGGTTGTAGGGCTGCGCGAGAGCAGAACCGTGACCAGAGAGCTGCGAAACGGTTGCGCGATCGGTGGCTACGATGGACGAATAGAGCGCCGCGGATTTCTCCTCCATCCAGGAAAGCAGGGTCGGACCAAAATTGAAGCTGATTTTCAGGTAGTTGTTGACGATGGTTCGGATTCGGCCGTCGCCATTCAACATGCGAGACGCGGCATTCGGCGCGTAGCATTCCGCCGTGACGCGCTCGTTCCAATCGTGATAGGGATAAGCCGAATCCTGCACCTCGACGGACTCCAACCACGGGTTTTCGCGCGGCGGCTGGTAGAAATGCGCGTGGACGCAGAGGTAACGGTCAGGAGGCGGCGTCAATCGGGCTATCCTTCGTTGAGTTCCTAAATAGGGAAAACGACAAAGCCGGAATGTTTATGGCTTCCTCCGAGGAAAACGATTCGGGAGACGTACTGCCGGCGCCTGCCCAGCGTCTTCCGGCGGAATCGATCAGTTTTCGCCAAGACTTCTCGGCAGGCAGGGCGCAAACGCGAACGGGCTCCTCTCCGAAATTGAAGGCGACCAGAATGCGGTCCGCGCCGCACCACCGCTCCAGGATCACGGACGAACCGGCACAAACGGAAGCCTTCGTGCGCTCCTTGCTCAAATTCGAAAGCGACGGGACCGAGCGCCTGAGGCTGAGCAGCGCCGCGTAAAACTCTCGCAGTATTTGATGCTTGCCGATGTGGAGCAGACTCCAATTCAGACGCGAGCGCTCGAAGGTTTCGACGGATTGCGGATCGGGTATCTGTCCCTGCCAGCCGAATCGAGCGAACTCGTCCGTTCGTCCCTTTCGAACCGCGTCGATCAAAGACAGATCATCATGGCTGACGAAGTACTGAAACGGAGCGGTCTCGCCGTATTCTTCGCCCATAAACAACAGGGGAACGAAAGGCGAGAGCAGGACCACACCGGCCGCCAGCTTGAGTTTTTCGAAACCTACGATCGCGGAGAGGCGGTCTCCCTTTGCGCGGTTTCCGACCTGATCGTGATTCTGCGAGAAAACAACAAAGCGGCGTGCCGGAACATCGCAGGAGGAATTTCCGAATCGGCGCTGCCGGTAGGCCGAGTATTGACCGGAATAGACGTAGCCGGAAGTGCACGCCGTGGCGATCTGAGTGGCGGAGCCAAAATCCTCGTAATAGCCCACTCGTTCGCCCGTGAGCAGCGCATGCACGGCGTGGTGAAAGTCGTCGTTCCACTGAGCGTCACAGCCGAAACCGCCAACCTCGCGCGGATGCACGATGCGCGAATCGTTCAGGTCGGATTCGGCGATGACATGAACGGTGCGGCCAAGTCTTGCGGCCAGGCTCTGAACCTCCTGCGCTAGCTCTTCGAGGAACGGAACGGCTGAGTTATCTACGATGGCGTGGATCGCGTCAAGGCGCAGCGCGTCCACGTGGAAATCGGAGATCCAATACAGAGCGTTTTCGATGAAAAAGCGGCGGACGTGATCGCTATAGGGTCCATCGAAGTTGATCGCTTCGCCCCAGGGCGTCTTGTAGCGATCCGTGAAGTATGGGCCGAAGTCTCTGAGGTAATTGCCTTCGGGACCGAGGTGATTATAAACGACGTCCAGAACGACTCCGAGGCCTTCACGATGACATGCGTTCACGAGCGCCCGCAAGGCACGCGGTCCGCCGTAAGAATTCTGAACGGCAAAAGGATGCACGCCGTCATAACCCCAATTACGAGATCCCGGAAATTGGGCGACGGGCATCAACTCGATCATATTCACGCCGAGTTTCTTCAGGGCGGCGAGGCGCGGAATGATCGCTTGGAACGTTCCTTCCGGCGTGAACGTTCCGGTATGAATTTCGTAGAGGACCAAGTCGACGAGAGGCACGCCCTTCCAATTGGAATCCTCCCAATCAAACTTGGCGCTGACCACTTCGGAAGGATGGTGCACGCCCTGAGGTTGCGACCGCGAGGCGGGATCGGGGCGGATCTTGGAGTCGTCGAGCCGATACAGGTACGTGCTTCCCGGGGGCATGCCGCGCACGCGACAACCGAAGTAGCCATCCGCGCCCGCATCCATAGGTTCGAGGCGGCGTTCCGATGCTTCTATTTGAAGCTCAACTTTCCGTGCAAAAGGAGCCCAGACGAGAAACTCGCAGTCTTCTTCGCCGGTGGGGTGGGCACCAAGTGTCAGCATGCAGTTCGCGCGGATGAATCAGCTACGCGGTAAACCAATAATACAGGAGAGAAAGAGCAGAATTGAAGATCAAAAGCGCATCCAGGAGAGAAAATGAACAATAACGCTCGCTCGTGTTTCTCATGATGCAGTTCCGCCTTTAGGGTTTCGTCTGCGCCCGCTTTGTCGCGCTGTGCGGCGCGACGAGCGCCGTCCTTTCACATGGTCCTCCCCAGCGGACGGGACGGCCGGCGAAACATCGATCTTCGTGGGTTCGGTGCGAACGCGCTCAATTGGCTCTTCCTCGGGCATGAGCATTCGCTCTTTCCACGGGTAGAACTGTAAAGAACCAATGAAATCGCCAAGCGACATATGCCAGCTCCTTTCGGCATTCTGGGGATGCCCGAACTCGTTCTCTCGACTTGCGGGCTGCACACAGTAGGCCACGATGCGCCCGGCCTGAAAATACGGAGAAAATCTCAAATCAGGCGGCGCCTATACTGCAACTTCATCGCGGCCGCCATTTAGTCCACCGGGGTATATGGACGAGGGAATACAGGATAGACAATGGGCGCGACACCGGAAAGTTCAGGAGAAGGTGTTCAAATTTCTGGGAGAAGAGCGGAAAATCGGCCCAGCCCTCGCGCCTTGTTTTTCAAGGTACCCGATTCCCCGCTTCCCCTCCCAGCTTTGCGGATCGAGTTCCGCACGCTTGAGTATTCCTTGGCGGGCGTGGCTCCCGGAATACGATGAATCTGTTAGAAAGCTTTGAGGACTTCGTGTAAAGCTTTGGCCGAGTGGAGACACTTCTGGATTCGACCGTCGCGCGCAGGGGCACCGTGCATTCGCGAAAGCGACGCGCTGCAGGAAGAGATCGGCTATGGTTCGATGATTTGGTTGCGAACGGCATAGCGAACAAGTTCGCTCACCGAGTGGATCTCCAGCTTGCGCATGATGTTTGCCCGGTGAGTCTCGGCGGTCTTGACGCTGATGCCGAGAACCGAGGCCACTTCCTTGCTTGTCTTGCCTTCGGAAAGGAGCTGGACGATCTCCCGCTCCCGCGAAGTCAAGCGCTCGCCGATGATGTCAGGCACTTCGCCCAGAATTCCCTTGTTATTGAAATTGCTCAGAATCAATTCTGTGGCGCGAGGCGTGAAGAAGGGCTTGTGGTTCGAAAGCGCCTCAACCGCAATGACCAGATCGCGGTCCGAATCCGATTTCACAATGTAGCCGCGGACGCCGGCATCCAGGATATCTCGAATGAGCTGGTCGGAATAGTGAACAGAGAGGACGAGAACCTCGGTGTTTGGCGAAGCTTTCAGAATGCGCCGAGCGGCCTCAACCCCGTTCAGTTCCGGCATGGTGATGTCGAGTATGACGATGTCAGGCCTGAGTTCCTCCGCTTTGGCCACCGCCTCTCGTCCCGTGTGCGCTTCCGCGCAGATGGTCCAACCCGGGCGCGATTCGAGCAGCGCCTTCAGCCCGCGGCGCATCAGGTCATGGTCGTCGGCCACCAGAATGCGCAGTGGTCTCATGGCTCCTCCTGGGCGTGAGTCTTGTGCCGGTGCTGTCCTTATTGACGAAGTTGCTGAACCCATCGTTACACCTCCTTACGTCTTCCGCGTGGGCGTGTGAAAGCCAGTTGAAATTTATGGTAGCAGTGCAAGGCAGCGCCCTCTCCCTCCAACAAGATTGTGCACCTGCATTGCCAGGAAGGCCACCTCCATGCTAATTCACCTCTAACCTCCAGTATTGTGCCACTTCCGAGCGATGCCCGACAGACGGATACTACCAAAACTTCGTCGCGCAGTGGTCGAAGCCCCTGTAGAAACGATGGGCGGGCGGAAAAATTTGCCCGATCTTCGCCCCTGCTCTCTCGCCCTCATTCATTGCCAACAAGCTGCCGATCTCCGAAGGACCCAACCATTCGGTTGATCGCTTCGATAGACAACTCCATTCGAAACTCGCGCGCATCGTATAGAAAGCGAAGTTCGCTGAAGGTTCTCTTTGTTTATCGGCATGAAAATTATCACTCTGGTTGCCTCTTGCTGCATTGCGATTCCGGCGGTCGGCGCGTTTTCATGCCTTTCCTCCAGAACGCGAGCCGTCACGGAACAAACCGCGCAAGTTCAGTCCGTGTCGGGTCGGATCACTTCAGTCGCAGGAAACACATTCACCCTGCAACCGACGGCGTCACGAGGCGCAAACGAACCGGGCGAGCGGAAGGCGATCACGTGCACCGTCGACTAGGACACAGCCCAAAACGCTTCATCCCAATCTCCCACCAGGCACGAACGGGAGTCGGCAAAAACGAAAACTCTGCCGCTGCCCAAAAGCGCAACCGGAACGGGCGAGGCAACTGCAATTAGATTTACAGCTCAGGATGACCCGCATTCGGGCGAACTCGTGCTCTGCCGGATTGGAACAAACCAGTGATCAGACCGCCATACGGGACATGCTGTAAGGTCGTGGGGGTCTTCCTGTAAGCGCGGGGTGGCGTTGCGCGGCCTCCAACTGCTTGAATTTGCGCTTTTTACATCAGGAACTCCCCGGGAAATACGCACCTTTGTGTATTGGAGAGCTTCCACAATCAGATCAAGATGGTGGGCATGACAGGCGCTCCGTTCGGAGCGCTTCAATTCGAGGAGGAAAAACTTATGCTACGTTGGGCTATTGCGTTCTTTATCGTCGCGCTCGTTGCCGCTGTTTTCGGATTTGGCGGCATCGCCGTCGCCGCAGCGGGTATTGCAAAGATCCTCTTCTTCATCTTTCTTGTGCTCTTCCTGGTCGCTCTTTTGGGCGGACTCGCCCGGCGCGCCTGAGAGACCAGCGGGCCATTTCCGGGAAAGGAAGTACGTATGAGAAGGCTCACGCGCAGAATCTCCACCTGCACGATTGCGCTGATTTTGGCCGTACCCTGTGCACTCGCGCAAAAAGACCAGGAGAAGCGGCTTGAGGAAGCGGGCACGGTGATGGAACAGATCTTGAATGCGCCCGACAATATTCCTCAGAAGCTTCTCGATCATGCAAAATGCGTGGTCGTCCTTCCGTCGGTGGTCAAGGCTGCGTTCGGCGTCGGAGGCAGCTACGGACATGGGGCGATGGTCTGCCGCACGGGCGCGAATTTCGACGGACCGTGGGGCGCACCGGCCATGTATTCGCTGGAAGGCGGAAGCTTCGGCTTTCAAATCGGCGGCCAGGCGACCGACGTCGTTCTCCTGGTGATGAACAAGAGCGGGGTGAACAGTTTGCTCCGAAGCAAAGTGAAGCTTGGAGCGGACGCCTCCATCGCGGCGGGGCCAAAAGGACGGGCGGCCGAGGCGAACACGGACGCCTACATGAGAGCGGAAATCCTCAGCTATTCCCGTTCGCGTGGTGTGTTTGCCGGCGTATCGTTGCAGGGAGCAACATTGCATCCGGACGATAACGGGAACGACGCCCTTTATGGCCACAACGTAAGCGCACGGCAAATCATCGAAGGGCCAGACAAGCCCGCACCTCCGCCGTCCGCTCAAATGCTGGACAACGAACTCGCAAAGGCTTCGCCGCGCGGGACGTCAAAAGCCTGACGGCTGGCTCGGACACGAACGATCGACGGGGAAGAACGCGCACCGCTCTTCCCCCCTTCTCTTTTTCTCCAAATATCCCGAAGCGCAATCCCGATTCCGTCTGGCAGGGAAGCCGGACGATGTTCGGCCGGGGGTTTTTGCACTCTGTAAATTCATTGGATGACGACTTCGTCGTGTACCCTGGTGAAAGAAACCCGCGCCTAGATGCGCAAGCAGCCGACCGTGAGGACACGGTCGGCCGCCTTGTCCTAGATTATGTTTATGAGGTGTATCAAGCCATAGATCGGATCGGCGGGTTCAACACATGAATGCCAGCGCCGAGAGTTGATCACCGACGTGCCGTCCCGGTACCGCCAGGCCATAGTCATCACCTTCGGACTGCAGCACTGACCGGCCCGAAACAACTTGCTCTGCTCCCGTCAGGCTGAGCGCGCCTGCGGCGCTTTCGACTCGCTTCGCCGAAGAAGAACGGATGCAGACCAGAAGCGCGCCGCACCGTAGATTCCGCTCGTACAGCTCCGCGTCGGGCTGCGGGACTCCGAGACCGGCAAGCGCAATGGCGATGAGTCCCGGGCGTTCAGGACGCACGTAGGTCAACCAACCCAGCGACCCGCCAATGAACGCAACGGGCTTACCTGGAGCCGCGCTCTCGAACGGCCCCTCATCCCCCTCATCCGGCGAAAAGGTCTCGGACACGGCCTCTTCCGGGAACAGAACCGAAATGTCGTTGTTGTCGAAACGCAGCGCTTTCAGGCTGTCGACACCCGATCGCAAGCTGGGGAAATCCCGATAAAGACCGAACACCCGTTCTTCTTGCCGCAGCGTCACGGTCACCGTCTCCTCCTTTCATTTCCCAATGGCTCTCCTCTCCCGATCATGGGCGCAACCTTATGGCAGGAGTCTGCCCTCAGCAATACAAGGAAAGCCGTATTTGCTCCCCGACAAGACCTTTCGCACGTCAATTGACTGTGGAAAACTGTGTCTCTGGGGACACACGGGTGACTCTCGCAGAGCACAGGAACATTCCCGCGAGAGGCTTATCCACCCGCCGATTTCGGGGCTGGTTCCAGCCATTCTTTATCTCCCCACACGGATATGGGTTCGGTAGCTGGGGCCGGGATTCTTGAAAACCACAGGTAGGTTACGTGGAGCACGCCAGTTGAACAATCCAAGGAAATCTGTAAATGGATTGTCCGTTCCACGTAGCGCTTTTTTTCGTCGCGGAGCCCTACGAGTCGAAGCACAAGGGGGGCATGCCTCGCCGAGGCACGTCAGTTGATAGCTGCTGCGCGAAGCTCGACGTCGCCGATGGACGGCCGACGATGGGCGTGCCACTTGAGTTCCTGCGCTGATGAGGTTCGGCGCGGATCATTACGATCATTACGATCATTACGCTGTTCGTCATCTGATTTGCGCTGTGCTATGCTGGCTCCTTCTTGTTTCGCCCGGTTTCTTCCTTCGGTCGGGGCGTGGCTCAGCCTGGCTAGAGCGCCTGGTTCGGGACCAGGAGGTCGGTGGTTCAAATCCACTCGCCCCGACCACTTTTCTCCGAATCGTCGGTGTTGCAAAATACTTTCACTGAGGGACTTACGCGCCCCTCGGTTGATTCGAGGTCAGATCAACGGGCGGAGATTCCTGTAGCTGATGCGCAAGCATTCCATGGGCGCCGGCGGTCCCGAGTCCTGTTCGACGAAGTAGTGGCGGATGCCGTCTCGTTTCGCCGCAGCTATGACGGCCTTCCAGTCGATCGTGCCCGTACCGACGGGAGTAAAGTGCTCGGCCTGCGCGTTCAGCGTCTGGGAAAGAGGAAAACCACGCTTGCGGTCTTTCATGTGGAGGAGCCGGACGCGGCGGCCCAACGTCTCGATCATTTTGACGGGGTCGCGGCCAGCCTCGGTAACCCAGTAACAATCGATCTCAAAGCACATCAGATTCGGGTCGGTCTCCTTCACCAGAATATCGAAGCCCGTCGTGCCACCGTATCGAGCGAATTCGTAATTGTGCGTGTGAAAGCCGAGCTGCATCCCCATCCGTTCGATTTGCGCGCCCCACTTGTTGAATTGATCGGCTGCACGCTTGAACCCATCAAGAGTCCGCAACTGCGGAGGCAGCATCGGGCAGACGATGAATTGGACGCCTAGGGTTGCCGCGTAGTCGAGCTTTCCTTCCAGCCCGTCGTAGTCGAAATGCCCGCTCGGAACGCGCAAGCCGTGATCTTCAATCATGCGCTTCAGTTCGGTGGCGGGATGCGAGTAAACGTCCCAATACGTTTCGACTTCTTCGTATCCGATTCGTCGAATCCCGGCGAGGACACGCGGTAGATCGCGCTGGGTGAGAGAGCGAACCGTGTAGAGCTGCACACCCAAAGGCTGGCTCCGTGGCGTAATCGCTCTCGCATTTGCCGCGGCAGCCAGCGCTCCGAACGAAGACTGAATGAACTGACGTCGAGTGATCATATCTATCCCGGACAAAATACTATTCCAAAAGATCCAGGAACGGGAGATGAGTTGGAAAATAGCGCGGAATCCGCTCAGTGGCAACCGTTCGACGAATCGGGTCATTTGGCCGATCTTGCTCTGCGCCATCCGAACTTGAGCGACAACGACAGGCTCTACGGCCCAAGATTACGCGTGCCGGATGATGCGGGGGGTGCTCTGAAGCTGTTGGCAACCTGCTGGATCTGACCGGCGGAGCATAGCCCGCCACCACGCGAAACGATCCCTTGGTCCGATAACACCGCCGGTAGCGGCCGACCAGCAGGCGGCCCGGCCTCGCACGAATCGTAAGACAAAACTGACAGGCCTCGATCATTGTCCCTCTCTCCCAAGAGAATGGGTTCCGTACAGGTATTTCACTTCCCTGCCCTCTGCGAATGAATGTTCAAAGCGCGCACCGTTTTTAAATCGTGGATTGCATCATGACGATCGAGCCATAGAATAGAATTGATTGCGCGTCCATGATCCTGGTCTCGGGCGGGCAAACACGAAGAGAGGATTTGGGCTAATGCCGGGACAATCAACCGACGGCCGACGCCGCGTCGTGATTGAACGGGTTTCGCCTGAAATCGATTGCGGGCGGTTCGCGATCAGGCGCGTCGCGGGGGAAACAGTTACGGTGGAAGCGGACGTCTTTGCCGACGGCCATGATCAGGTGGCCTGCCGGATCGTGTACTGGGTGGAGGACTCAGCGCCGCAGGCGTCGCCGATGCGGCCGCTTGCCAACGATCGCTGGCGCGGCGAGTTTTCCACCGATAAAGTGGGGCGATATCGCTACACGATCGAGGGTTGGGTCGACCGGTTTGCAACCTGGCGCGGCGGGCTGGAAAAAAAGGTCGCAGCCGGACAGGATGTTCGTGTGGACTTGGTCATCGGAGCGGAACTGATCGGAGAAGCGGCGAGACGCGCAGGCGGCGAGGATGCAGGTTTTCTTTTGGGATGGGCGCGCCGGCTTCGCGAAAGACACGACGTGTCATCCGAGGCCCCGGCTCCGCTGGATGAGGAACTTCTTAGCGTGATGGAGCGCCACCCAGAACTCGAATTCGCCAGCCGCTACGAAAAGGAATTAGCCGTCGTTGTCGATCGCGAAAAAGCGGACTTTTCGGCGTGGTATGAGGTTTTTCCGCGGTCGTGTTCGCCGCAGGCCGGTCGGCACGGCACGTTTCGGGATTGCGAGCAATGGCTTCCTTACATCGCGTCGATGGGCTTCGACGTCGTTTATCTCCCGCCAGTCCATCCGATCGGGCGCGCATTTCGGAAAGGCAAGAACAATTCGGTGACCGCGCAGCCGGACGACGTCGGCAGCCCTTGGGCCATTGGCTCGGCGGAAGGGGGTCACAAATCCGTCCATCCTGAGCTCGGGACACTGGACGACTTCAGGCGATTCGTGGTGAAAGCGAAAGAGCACGGACTCGAAGTCGCACTCGATATCGCGTTTCAAGTCACGCCGGACCATCCCTATGTGCGAGAGCATCGCCAATGGTTTAGGACGCGTCCGGACGGCACGATCCAATATGCGGAGAATCCTCCGAAGAAGTACCAGGATATTTATCCGTTGGATTTCGAGAGCGCCGATTGGCGCGCGCTCTGGCAGGAGCTGAAGAGCGTATTCGAGTTCTGGATCGAGCAGGGCGTGTACATCTTCCGCGTCGATAATCCTCATACGAAACCGTTCGCGTTCTGGGAATGGGTAATCGGCGAGCTGAAAGATCAATATCCCGACGTGCTTCTTCTGGCAGAAGCATTTACCAGGCCGCACGTGATGTACCGGCTGGCGAAGCTGGGCTTCTCGCAGTCGTACACGTATTTCACATGGCGCAATACGAAGCAGGAGCTCACGGACTATTTCACCGAGTTGACGCAGACCGAAGTAAGAGAATATTTTCGGCCCAATCTTTGGCCGAACACGCCGGACATTCTCCACGAATATCTTCAGGTGGGCGGAAGGCCGGCGTTCATGGTGAGGTTCATACTGGCGGCGACGCTGGGCTCCAGCTACGGAATTTATGGACCGGCATTCGAACTTTGCGAAAACGTTCCGATACACCCTGGGAGCGAAGAGTACTTAAATTCCGAAAAGTACGGACTGAAGCACCGGGACTTGAGTTCGACCGCGAGCTTGAAGGACGTGATTACCAAGGTGAATCGCATCCGAAAGGAGAATGCCGCGCTGCACCGGAACCGGAACTTGCGATTTCACGACACGGACAATCCGTCGCTGATCTGCTACAGCAAGACGGCTGACGACCTTTCGAACGTGATTGTGACGGTGGTGAATCTGGATTGCTTCAACGTACAAAGCGGATGGGTGAGCCTGGACCTGGGCTCGATTGGCTTGGACCGGGCGCGGCCGTTCGAGGTGCACGACCTGCTGGGCGGCGGACATTACCAATGGCAAGGGGCCCGCAATTATGTTGCGCTGACACCGGAGAGTTTGCCGGCGCACATCCTCCGGATCCGAAAATGAGTGCCGGCGGAAGGGGCGGCAGGCCGGGCCCAGGCAAAAGGCGAAGAAGAGGCGAACGCGAAACGGCGGATTTTGTATCGAGTAGAAATTTTCTCGCCCTTTGTTTTCAGTGTCTTACGGGCGTTTCTACTCGGAGGCTGTATCGAGTAGACGTTGACTGAGCACAGGGTCTCCGAACCGAATCGAGAGGGAACGTGGAATCGGCTCTGAGCGAATTCGATCGATACCTGCTTGGAGAGGGCACGTACGCGCGCGCGTACGAAAAGCTCGGGGCTCATCTTACAGAACGCGCCGGCAAGCGCGGCGTGCATTTCGCCGTCTGGGCGCCGAATGCGAAGCGTGTCTCTGTGATTGGAAATCACAACGGTTGGAATCCGGCAGCGAATGCGATGCAGCCGACGCCGGCTGGAGTTTGGGAAACCTTCATTCCGGGCCTGGCGCAAGGAGCGATCTACAAGTATCACATCGAATCGAATTTTGGCGGCTACAAGGTCGATAAAGCCGATCCGTACGGATTCGCGGCCGAAATTCGCCCGCAGACGGCTTCCTGCGTGTGGGACCTCAGGAGCTACTCGTGGCACGACCATTCGTGGATGTCGTCGCAGGCGCAAAAGAATGCACTCGCGTCGCCGATTTCCATCTATGAGGTTCACCTCGGTTCCTGGCGGCGCGTGCCGGAGGAGGGCAACCGATGGCTGAGTTATCGAGAAATGGCGCATCAACTCGCCGATTACGTCCACGACGCCGGCTTCACTCATGTGGAGTTTCTTCCGGTCATGGAGCATCCATTCGACGGTTCATGGGGTTACCAGACGATTGGCTACTTTGCGCCCACCAGCCGTTTCGGAACACCGGCGGATTTCATGTATCTGGTAGACCATTTTCACCAGCGCGGGATCGGAGTGATTCTCGATTGGGTGCCGGCACATTTTCCGAAGGACGAGGCGGGGCTGGGCTATTTCGACGGATCGCATCTCTACGAACACGCCGATCCGCGGCAGGGAGAGCATCCGGACTGGAATACATTCGTCTTCAATTATGGCCGCAACGAAGTGCGGAGCTTTCTGATCAGCAACGCGCTCTTCTGGCTGGACAAATACCATGTGGACGGCTTGCGCGTGGACGCGGTCGCGTCAATGTTGTACCTCGATTACGGGCGGCGCGAAGGCCAGTGGGTACCGAACCGCTACGGCGGAAAAGAAAATGTGGAAGCGGTTCATCTCGTGAGAGCGCTCAACGAGAGAGTCTATGCGGATTTCCCTGGTGCGATCATGATCGCGGAGGAATCCACATCGTGGCCGCAAGTTTCCAGACCGACGTACATCGGCGGACTCGGATTCGGCCTGAAGTGGAACATGGGATGGATGCACGACGTGCTCGATTACATGTCCCAAGATCCCGTGTTCCGCAGCTACCGTCACAACGAGATTACGTTCAGCCTGATGTATGCGTTCAGCGAGAATTTCATTCTGCCGCTGTCGCACGATGAGGTGGTCTACGGCAAGGGCTCGATGCTCCGCAAAATGCCCGGGGACGAATGGCGGAAATTCGCGAATCTGCGGCTGCTGTACGGCTTTATGTTCGGCCACCCCGGAAAGAAGCTTTTATTCATGGGTGACGAGTTCGGCCAATGGTCGGAATGGAATCACGACGCGAGCCTCGAATGGCACCTGCTATCGCACCCGCTTCACGCGGGCATGAAGCGCTGGGTGCGTGACCTGAACACTCTATATCGCGGCGAGCGGTTGCTACACGAGTTCGACTTCGAGCCCCGCGGTTTCGAATGGGTGGACTGCACGGATTTCCAAAGGAGTATCATCAGCTTTCTGCGCCGGGGGCGGAACGCGAACGAGGAAGCGCTCTTTGTGTGCAATTTCACTCCCGTGGTGAGACAAGACTACCGCGTGGGCGTCTCGCAGGAAGGTTTCTGGAAGGAAGCGCTGAATAGCGACGCTCCTCTCTATGGAGGAAGCGGGCAGGGAAACTCTGGAGGTCTAATGGCGGCGCCGTTGCCGACTCACGGCCGACCGTTCTCCCTCAATGTGACTCTTCCGCCTCTCGGCGTGCTTGTCTTCCGGCCCAAATCAGCGGGTGATGCATGAGGTTCGGGAAGAAGCGATGACCAAACGGCCCGGAAGCGCGGCGGACCCCCTCTGGTACAAGGACGCAATCATCTACGAGTTACACGTCCGCGCATTCAAGGACAGTAATGCCGACGGGATCGGCGATTTCCAGGGGCTCGTCCAGGAAATGGACTATCTTCAGAATCTCGGCGTCACCTGCCTGTGGCTTCTGCCCTTCTTTCCATCTCCGCTGCGAGACGATGGCTACGACATCTCGGATTATATGAATGTCCACCCTTCGTACGGCACACTGGAAGATTTCCGAGCATTCCTGGCTGCCGCTCACGAGCGCGAGATGCAGGTGATGATCGAGCTCGTCGTGAATCACACCTCGGACCAGCATCCCTGGTTTCAAGCAGCCCGCCAGGCTCCGCCCGGTTCACCGGAACGGGACTTCTACGTCTGGAGCGATACGGAGGAAAAATACAAGGGTGCCCGCATCATTTTCTCCGACACGGAACGATCGAATTGGACGTGGGACCCGGTGGCGAAGCAATATTACTGGCACCGTTTCTTCTCGCATCAGCCGGACCTGAACTACGACAATCCGCGCGTCGTGGAAGAAATCCTGAGGGTGATGCGGCACTGGCTGGATATGGGGGTGGATGCGCTGCGGATGGACGCGATCCCTTATCTGGTGGAACGCGATGGAACGAGCTGCGAAAATCTTCCGGAAACACATGTCGTGATCAAGACCCTGCGACGCGAGATCGACGCGGGTTTTTCGAACCGCATGATCCTGGCGGAAGCGAACCAGTGGCCCAGCGACGTGCGGCCCTACTTCGGCGAAGGGGATGAATGCCACATGGCGTTCCACTTCCCATTGATGCCGCGGATTTTCATGGCGCTGCGTCAAGAAGACCGTCTGCCGATCACTGACATCATCGCGCAAACCCCGGCGATTCCCGAGACGTGCCAATGGGGACTGTTTCTGCGGAACCACGACGAGCTCACGCTGGAAATGGTCACCAACGACGAACGAGACTACATGTATCTCGCCTATAGCGCCGATCCCCGCATGCGGATCAATCTCGGCATCCGCCGGCGACTCGCGCCGCTTGTCGACAACAATCGGCGGCGCATCGAGCTGCTCAACAGCCTCCTCCTTTCGTTTCCTGGAACGCCGATCCTCTATTACGGCGACGAAATCGGAATGGGCGACAACATTTATCTTGGCGATCGTCATGGCGTCCGGACACCCATGCAATGGAACGCCGACCGAAACGCCGGTTTTTCGACCGCGACTCCCGCGCGTTTGTACAGTCCGGTGATCATGGATCCGGTGTGGGGCTACGAAGCGGTGAACGTAGAAGCGCAACAGGGCGATCCCTCGTCCCTTCTCAACTGGATGCGGAACATGATCGCACTTCGTAAGCTCTTCGCCGTGTTCGGACGCGGGAGCATCGAGTTTCTCGATCCTTCGAACCGGAAAGTGCTGGCCTACATCCGCAAATACGGAGAAGAGCAGGTTCTGTGCGTCGCCAATCTCTCGCGCTTCGCGCAGCCCGTCGATCTGGATCTCTCGAAACTCGAGGGCACGACGCCCGTGGAGATGCTCGGGTATGTGGAATTTCCCAGAATCGGCCAGCAGCCTTACCGCCTCACGATGGCGCCGTACAGTTTTCTCTGGCTGGAGCTTCAGCCGAGGATCGAACCCGTTCCCACGAGCGCGGAGCTGGCGGGACAGGCCCCGTTGAATGCAACGCGAGGTTGGGAGAGCGTCTTCGAAGGCGTGAGCCGAGAGCGTCTGGAGACGCTGAACCTCCCGGCATTCCTCCCCAAACAGCGCTGGTTCGCCGGCAAGACTCGCCAGATCACGGGGACGCGCGTGGTTGACTGGGCCATACTGACTGTGTCCGGATCGGCACTGGCGTTTGTCGAAGTGCAATTCGACAGCGGCGCCCCAGAGATTTATTTTCTGCCCCTCGCTATGACCCTGGGAGAAACCAGCGAGGAATTGCGGCGAACGTCTCCGAATGCGGTTATCGCGCCGGTGGTATCTGAAAAAATCCCCGGCCTACTGCACGATGGAGTCTTTGACGATAAGACATGTCTGGAACTTTTGTCGATCATAGGAAGCGGAATCGACATTCAGGTCCAGCACGGCAGACTGCGCGGCGTGCCCAGCGAGGTGTTTTCCAAAGCCGCGGGTGCGGACCACAAAGCGCTGCAGGTGCACCGCGGATCCGCCGAGCAAAGCAACACATCCATTTTGTACGGCGACCGCCTGATCCTGAAACTGTTTCGCCGCCAGGAGCCGGGGGTGAACCCGGACGCGGAGGCCGGGAGATATCTGACGGAACACACCAGTTTCACTCAAATTCCGCCCTTCGCCGGGTCGATCGAGCTTCAACCCGTGGCGGACGGAGAGCCTGGGACCGTGGCGATGTTGCAGGGCCTCGTGTTGAATGAAGGAGATGGCTGGAAATGGACGGTGGAGGAACTCAACCGTTACCTCGAGGCTTGCGCTCCTTTGCCTGTTCCTGAAAATCTGGGAGCCGAGCTGGGGGATCCACTTGAATTGTCGGAGCGTCCCGCGTCTCACCTGGCTCGCGACCATGTCGGTATCTACCTCGATTCCGCAGCGACTCTGGGGCGCCGGACAGCCGAGCTACACCTGGCCCTGGCTTCGCCGACTAAGGACCCGGCGTTCGCCCCGGAACCGTTGACGCCCAAGGATCTCGAGATCCTGGTCGAAGATCTGCGCCAGCACGCATCCCAAGTGTTCGACGTGCTGAAGGACCGCGTTTCGTGGCTGCCGGATGAAGTGGTGGAAATTGCCGCGGCTGTGCTCAGCCGTCGTCGCCGCGTTTTGGACTATTTCAGGACGACACTGAATCCCCACGACCTTCGGACGCTGCGCATTCGCATTCACGGCGACTATCATCTGGGGCAGGTGCTCAAGGTCAAGACGGATTTCGTGATCCTGGATTTCGAAGGCGAGCCCGCGCGGTCCCTTGCCTACCGGCGGTCGAAACAGAGCGCACTGAAGGACGTCGCGGGGATGTTGCGATCTTTCAGCTACGCTGCGTACGCGAGTTTAATCAATTACACGACGCGGCATCCGGAAGATATCGCGCGTCTCGAGCCCTGGGCTCAGCTGTGGGAGCATTCTGCTTCCGCGCAATTCTTGCGCACCTACAACGAAACGGCGCAGGGCGCCGGCCTTATGCCGTCCGATCGCGCCGATACTCGGAGGCTTCTGGACCTATTTCTGGTGGATAAAGCGCTCTATGAGCTGCTGTACGAACTGAACGCGCGCCCAGCATGGGTCCGGATTCCTTTGATGGGGATCCTGTCTCTACCGCTATAATCACCAATTCCCATGGGACGGACTGACCGAGGAGAAACCAGTAAGGCATGACGGCAATGAAGGAGCGTAGAGTATCGAGCAGTGGAAACTGATTCCATCCTAAAGCAGGATCAGGAAAATAAGCAGGAGATCGGGAACGCCGATCTGGTGGTTGGCATTCTCGGAGAATTCGAACCGGACGGCGTCGCGGCGGTATGCGATGCTCTTCGCACCGTCTCCGGCTCGCCCCGGATTGCCATTCTTCACGACGGCCCCGCGCCGAACGTCTCCAATTCAGCCGCCCCGGAAGGAAGCGCTTCCCTGTTTTTTGTTCCTTCGCCACTGGCGACGCCGGAAGCGCCGGGCGGATCGCTCCTCAGCGTAATGGCAGCGTACCAGTCCGTCTTTGTCGCCAGCGAAAAACTCGGAGCACGGGGCTGTTGCGTCATAGCCTCCCAAATCGAGGCGCCGCCGTTGCAATGGGTTCGCCAACTCGCGGAGCCCTTGCTCGACCGGGACGTCGACCTGGTCGTGCCGCATTACGCGCGCCACAAATTCGAAGGACTGCTCAACGGCTCGATCATCTCTCCGTTCGTGCGAAGTCTCTACGGAAAACGGATCTACAATCCGATGGGACCGGATCTCGGCATTTCCCGGCGCCTTTTCAGCAAAATGCTGGGGGCGGAGCTCAGGGCCGGAGGCGGGGGCATCCATCCGCTTGCTTCGCTTGCGCCGATGGCTGCGTGCAGCAATCTCGAGGTTTGCGAGGTGCACGTCGGAGCTCGCGTTTACCCGCCCACCGATTGGATGAACATCAGTTCCCTGCTGGCTCGCGTGTTGGATCCTGTCTTCGTCGATATGGAACGCAACGCCCCCTGCTGGCAGCGCATCCGCGGCTCCGTTCCGGTTACCGCGATCGGCGAGCCCATTTTTGTTTCTCAAGATACGGGAAGCGTGGACATCCAGCGCATGGTGGAATCATTTCAACTGGGAAATCGAGAGCTTCAGGAAATCTGGAGCCTGGTGCTGCCGCCGGCCACCCTGTTCGAACTGAGGAAACTGCTGCGGCTGCCGCCGGAGCAGTTTCACATGGACGACGCCCTGTGGGTGCGTATCGTCTACGATTTTGCGCTGGCTCATCGTCTGCGAACGATCAGCCGAGACCACCTGCTCAAATCGATGACGCCGCTATACCTGGGATGGGCGGCGTCGTATGCGAGGGAAATACAAACTGCCGGGGCGCTAGCACTCGTGCAACGGCTCGAGCGTCTCGCTTTGGCTTATGAATCGGGCAAGCCGTATCTCGTGTCCCGATGGCGTTGGCCGGACCGGTTCAGCCCGTAGTTCCGGAAAGCTTCAAGGGGAGGTATTTATGTGGGGTCAAATCAAGCAAGCCCTGGCGCAGTCCACAGCCAGATTCCTCACCCGATTTGCGGACCTTTTGCCGGGATTGGCGGCGTTGATCGTCGCGCTGGTGCTCTCGATCATCGTTGCTTTCATTCTGGCGGTCATCGTGCGGCGCTTGCTCACCAGCTTGCAGTTCGAACAGCGGCTGTCGCGCTGGGGTTTTTCTTCGATGGCCGATTGGTCGCCCATGAACAGCCCAACACTCCTCGTGTCGCGATCGATCGCTTTTCTGGTGATTCTTACAGGATTCCTGATCGGGATCGCTGCTTTCGACGCTCAATGGACGTCGTTGTTCGCGCAAAGCATATTTGCCTACATCCCCCGCATCGTCGGAGCTGTGCTCGTTTTGATGGTTGGGGGCGTCATCGCGCGATTCCTGGGGCGTAGCGTGCTGATCGGCGCGGTCAACATGAACCTGCAGTACGCCCGGCTTCTCAGCGTCGGGGTGAAATGGCTGGTGATTGTCCTCGCCGTGGCGATGGCCCTGGACCACCTCCGAATTGCAGCCGGAATTGTCGAGCTTGCGTTTGGCATTCTGTTCGGAGGAATCGTGCTCGCCTTGTCGCTTGCGGTGGGTCTTGGATCGAAGGACCTGGTGACGAAGTCGCTCGAGCGCGACGCGAGAAGATCAGCAAATGAACAGTACGAAGATCCTCTTCGCCATCTATAGTCGAGACGCGCGGATCTGCATAAATAAAGGCGCGGAACATTATTTTTCGACGACGATTTCTTCCAATCCGGATCGAAACTTGGCGAACTGAAACTTCGAGCGCGCCATCGCAGCGCCGCACCTGCCAAACTCGGCGCGGAGCGATGCGCTTTCGAGAAGCCGCGCAAGACATTCGACCAGCTGATTCAAATCGCCGGGACGAACGAGCAGGCCATTCTGTTCGTGCTCCACGATATCCGTGACTCCTCCCGCGGCCGCTCCGACGACTGGTTTGCCAAACGCCATGGCTTCGAGGAACACAAGACCGAAGCCCTCACCCGTGCTCGGGAGAGCGAATACGTCGCAGCGCGAATAACAACCGGCGATTTCGGTAGGCGACAGTCCCTGAAAGAATCGCACGCGGTCCGACAACCCCAGTTCGCGGGCGATCTCTCGATGCCGCGGAATATCGTCTCCGCTCGCCGCTACAACCAGGTAGAGCGACGGAATCCTCGGGGCGAGTTGCGCGACCGCCTGTAGGAGGTGATCCACGCCTTTGTACTTTTCGTCGGACGCAAGGCGCGCGATTGCCAGGACAACCAATCCTTGCGGGAAACCCGACAGCGAAGGCAAAACTTCGGCTTTGTCGGCCATCTTGAGGAAGTCGGGATCGAGCGGCCAAGGCAGGAGTCTCGTCCTGCCAATCGGAACGCCCTGAAGCCGCACGATCTGCTCGATGGTGTAGCGGCTGGGCGCCGCAAGGACATCTGCTTTGAGAAATGCTTTATGCCTTGCTGCCGACAATGGCCGCCAGACCTCAACGCCATGCGAGATTACGGCGATCTTCATGCGCGGCGTTACCAGGTGCATCTTGGCAGCGACTAATGCAAGGTGCGGGTGAACCGCGACGACAACTCGGGCTTGTTTTCGCGCGGCGGCCAGAGCGGCGAGAATGAAACGGGCTTTCGACCGCGCGAAGCCGCGAAAATGGATGTCCTCGCCATTCGACGAGAACATCTGTGCGCCGAACGCATCGTTCAGCGAAAGAAAATCAACGATCCAGCCGTATTGTGCGGCGATCTGAGACAGGGCTGCGGCTGTCAGTCGCCCTGCTACCTGGATGCCGCCGACGCCAAGCAAATCGGGGAATAGTGCGATGATTCGATTGCCCGAGCGTCCGCGCGTTTCTTCTTCCATCATCGGCCGCCGTTAGCTGAACCGCTCATGGTTCTCGTTTCTTCCGCAACGCCTCTTCCAGAATCGCCCTTAGCTCGCGCGCGTTGCGCTCCCAGGTGTATTGCAATGCGGTCTTGTGGGCGTTGTCTGCAAGGCGTTTGCGAAAGTCCGAATCCTCATACAGACGGCGGATCATTTTAGCGAGACCGGCAGCATCGGTCGGGTTCTGAAGAACGAGACCATCGGATTCGTGAGTGATGATCTCGCATGTCCCATTTTCGGCCGAGACGATGACGGGCAGGCCGCACGCCATCGCTTCCGCCGGAGGCAATGCGAACGTGTCTTCGAGTGAGGGACCGACATATGCATCGGCTGCGGCATAGAAGAATTCGACGTCCGTCCGTGGATGCTGGAACCGCACGCGGCCATTCAGCCGTTTTTTCTCGATGAAAGATCGATATTCTTCCGGATTCTCGCGACTCACAACGAGGAGATCAATCGGCAACTCTCTGATCAGACCAAGACCTTCCACCAGAACGGGCAGGCCCTTATTGGCCAGGTGATTTCCGATCAGCAACAGCACGAACCGGCCATTGAGATACCCGAGTTCGCGTCGAGCTTTTTCGCGCAGCGATGCGCGCCCTTCCGGATTGAAAACGTGATGGTCGAGTCCAAGATAGATAACCGGGCTCGGCTTTTGTCGTCCATAATGCCGGGTAAGTTCGCGGTCCGTTCTACGCGCGATCAAGACGAGGAGTTGTTGGGAATCGCGGTAAATCCGGCCCTCCAGAAATGCGATGAGCCGGTAATAGGCTCTCCTATGCAACAACTGCGGCCAGCGGCTAACT